>NZ_LATL02000064.1 GCF_000972705.2 Limnoraphis robusta CS-951
TTTTGATACAAACCTGTGGATAAAGCCCTGTATCAACAACTCGAACAAGAGAGACTTTTAAACCAAGTGACTAGCCAGATTCGCCAAAGTCTGGACTTGTCTGTTATTTTGTCAACAGCAGTTGAACGGTTGCAGCAATTTTTGCAGGTTGATCGGTTGTTGATCTATCAGTTTGACTTTGAATGGTCTGTTCCTCCAGGCGAATGTATCCTAGAACTAGAAGGGGAAACAGAGGATCGAAAGCGAAATACTTCACCCCCTCGACTCCCTACTTCCTCGGGTTTCTCTTCAGTTAACAGCAATAGTCGCAAAGGATGTGTCACCTACGAAGCTCGTTCGTCTGATCAAATCTTGTCTGTTCTTCACTTAAGCGAAGCAGATAGCTGCTTTTTTGAAAAGCCAGAAGCTCAAGCAAAATTTAAAAAAAGTCAGGCGTTTTTGATGATTCAAGATGTGGAGAATACCTATCAATCTTCACCCTGTTTTTTGGCGTTTTTAAAACAGATTAAAGTTCGTTCAAAGCTGGTTTTTTCAATCATTGTACAAAATCAATTGTGGGGATTATTAATCGCCCATCAATGTTTCCAGCCCCGTTCTTGGACTGAGGATGAAAACAAGTTTCTCGCTCAAATAACCGAACATTTATCGATCGCAATTTATCAAGCCCAACTCTACGCCCAACTCCAACAGCAAAAGGAAACCTTAGAGCGACGAGTTACAGAACGCACACAAGCCCTTCACGACGCCTTATTAGCGGCTCAATCTGCCAATCGAGCGAAAAGCGAATTTTTAGCCACCATGAGCCATGAATTGCGAACGCCGCTCACCTGTGTCATTGGGATTTCAGCTACCCTATTACGTCTTTATTCTAACAGTGAAGAACTGCCAAAAATTCCCCGAGAAAAGCAGCAAGAATATCTAAAAAAAATTCACGACAGTGGAGAACATTTATTAGAACTAATTAACGATATTCTCGAACTTTCTCAAGTAGAAGCCGGAAAAACAGTCTTACAAATCAGTGAATTTTCTCTGACTAAACTCGCTCAACAGAGTTTATATTCCTTTCGAGAAAGAGCGCAAAAACAGGATATCATCCTCACCAGTGATATTCAGATAAAACCCGATCAAGATAAATTTTCGGCTGATCAACACCGAGTCAAACAAATTTTATCCAATCTATTAAGTAATGCGATTAAATTCACCCCAGAAGGCGGACGAGTTACTCTACGAGTTCGAGTTGATGGGAACACAGCGATTTTGCAAATCCAAGATACTGGAATTGGAATTCCCGAGGAACAACAACCTTTATTATTTGAAAAGTTCCAACAACTTGATTCTTCCTATCGTCGTCAATATGGCGGAACAGGTTTAGGTTTAGCGTTGACCAAACAATTAGTTGAACTTCATGGGGGAGCGATTAGATTTACCTCGACTGAAGGTATTGGTTCAAAGTTTACCGTTCACCTTCCCGCTCTACCTAATCTCTCCCCAAATTCTCAGCAACGAGTGAAAGCTTCTTCATTCAAAACCTCACTACAAACAATATACACTAATAACCCACGAGGTCGGTTTATCCTGATTGAAGATGATGAAGAAACAGCAACACTAATCTGTGAAATTCTAACGGCGGCGGGTTATCAAGTGGTTTGGTTAGTAGAAGGATTAACCGCACTCGGACAAATTGAATTGTTACAACCGACAGCCCTTATTGTTGATATGTACATAGCGGGTCAAGATGGTTATGAAATCATTCACCACCTAAAAAACACCAAAGCTACACAACAAATCAAAATTTTAGCAATCACAACTGAAACTGAATCTACATCTCCAGAAAGTGTCTTAATCACTCAGGCTGATGATTTTATTACCAAACCCATTCAACCGAATCAGTTACTTAATAAAATTATCAGTTGGGAGGCGCGAGAATAAAGATTAAACTTGTCCATCGCTTCAATTATGTTGATTCGTTACATTTGCAGCAAAATCCACTCAACTTGCTATGCTATAAAAGTTATTACTCAGTAAACAGTAACCTGTTGGGAAACTCCGGTTAAAATCCGGGGCTGTGCGGCAGCTGTAAGTCATGGACTCGCCAATTGACAAGCCAGAATGCCAACTCGTTACAGACCACTCTACATCCTGCCAAGCACAGGAAAGGGGCTTAAATGCTTATTAGTCAGACTCAAAATTTCAACCTCAGTCTTCCCCCTTTACCCTTGCAACGTCCTTTGTTGCTGATCGGACATGGGACTCGCGACACCGAAGGCCGCCAAACCTTCCTTGATTTTGCCGAAGCTTATCAAGCCCTTGACCATTCTCGTCCCGTTGTTCCCTGTTTTCTCGAACTCACAGGCCCAACTATTCAAGAAGGCATTGAACGCTGTCTCAAACAAGGCTACACTGAACTTTCAGCCTTACCTCTGCTCTTATTTGCAGCCCGTCACAACAAATTTGATATTACCAACGAACTTGATCGCGCCCGAGAAACCTATCCGCAACTCAAGTTTCATTATGGGCGTCATTTCGGTATCAGTCCCCTGATTTTTGACTTGTGGAAAACTCGTTTAGCAGAACTTGATCGCCCTGATATTGATCGTTCTGAAACCGTTATCCTCTTTGTAGNCCCGTCACAACAAATTTGATATTACCAACGAACTTGATCGCGCCCGAGAAACCTATCCGCAACTCAAGTTTCATTATGGGCGTCATTTCGGTATCAGTCCCCTGATTTTTGACTTGTGGAAAACTCGTTTAGCAGAACTTGATCGCCCTGATATTGATCGTTCTGAAACCGTTATCCTCTTTGTAGGGCGGGGTTCTTCTGATCCTGATGCCAATAGCGATGTCTACAAACTCGCTCGAATGGTGTGGGAAGGAAGCGGTTATCAAACCGTCGAAACCTGTTTTATTGGAATTACTCACCCGCGTCTAGAAGAAGGCTTCCGTCGCGCCCGTTTGTATCAGCCCAAACGGATTATTGTCTTGCCTTATTTCTTGTTTACAGGCCTGTTAGTCAAGAAAATTTTTGATATCACCGCCCAACAACAAGAACAATATCCCGATATTAGCATGACTTGTTTGCCCGAAATGGGCATTCAACCCGAACTGTTGCAACTCTTACGCGATCGCGAAATTGANTTATTTCTTGTTTACAGGCCTGTTAGTCAAGAAAATTTTTGATATCACCGCCCAACAACAAGAACAATATCCCGATATTAGCATGACTTGTTTGCCCGAAATGGGCATTCAACCCGAACTGTTGCAACTCTTACGCGATCGCGAAATTGAAACCCAACTCGGTCAAGTTCAGATGAACTGTGAAGCCTGTAAGTTCCGGTTAGCAGCCGTTGCTGGCGACTCACACAGTCATCATCATCACGATCATCACGATCACCATCATCACAGCCATGATCACGGTCACTCCCATGAGGCTGTTGACCCCTATGCCGATCCGCAGCAATATCATCAACGCATTTGGCAAACCCCATAATACCCTGAAACTCTTTCTCAGCGAAAATTCATCTGAGTGAGATTCAATAGATAATTAGTTTGGATCTACCCCCCCCTCATGCTCCGCTTATGCAGTCTTAGAGGGGGTTTTGTTAACTACAGCCAAGATCAAAAGTAATATGAAATCGAAAAAATAATGCTATAAAAGGCAAAAGGCAATATTGATAACAGGTACGGGTAATTTATGAATTACCCCTTAACTGAAAAAACCGATGATTGACTACAACCCCCTACGCGAACTTCTCGCTGCTGCACAATGGAAGCAAGCAGATGGTGAAACATATCGATTAATGCTGAAAATTGCAGGTAAACAGGCGACGGCTTACTTAGATATCGAGAGTTTTGAAAAGTTTCCCTGTAATGATCTTCAAATGATTGACCAACTCTGGACAACACACAGCAATGGAAACTTTGGGTTCTCTAAGCAAAAGCAAATCTATCAACATTTGGGGGGAAACAAAGAGTATAACCAGAACATTTGGAATACTTTTGGCGATAGCATGGGTTGGAGAAGGTCAGGAAAATGGTTAGAATACAATGAATGTTGGCACACTCAACCCCCACTTGCCGTATTTTGTCGGGTTGAGATTGATATCGAAGGTTGGGATATATTGCGCTCATGGTTCTGTCGAAGCAGGGAGTCTGCAATGTTGTTTGCTACTCTAGTATCCAGGTTGAACGACTGTGGCTTATAACTTCTATTCTGTACCCGAACTCAACAAAACCTTCTAAACCGGGTTTCTCTACAAAAAATTTAGCCGATCAGCTAAATTAGCAAGAAACCCTGTTTCTGATAGGGATGCAAGATCTAATATCATGTCCGACTAATCAATAATGATTCTGTAGGGGCGGGTTCAGTCAATATCTTTAGCACTACTCCGAGATTGAGATAAACCCGCCCCACCTCATAACTTTCTATTGCAACTTTTGGGTTAAATTCCAGCAACCATTGCGATGCTCAAAAATATAAGCCCCAGGTTCTCCATAAGTGCGAACAAGATATTCTTCTTCACCCACTTGAGGATCATAAGCATACTCAGCTTTAATATAGTCTACTCGAAAGGTGTTGTTGTTAAAGCGTATAAAGTCAATTTGCAAGCGAGTATAGGGACTATTATCAACACTAGAAGGCACCAATTGAACCCAACGGTAATCTCTCAAATCTATGCTAAACTCATCATCTTTTTTACTTATAACTTCTATGAGAATACTAGGATTTTTATAGTCTCGGACTTCAATAGTATCTGCTGTATAAGTAAAACGTGTTTCCTTCCCTTGGTAATCTTGACCCCGCGCAAAATGTTCAAAAAAGCTTTTGTATTCATCAGGTGAACAATAATTAGGCAAAGCCGCTTGCAGTTGATGATTGTTATTTTTAGTGCGATTATCTGTTACGGGTTCACTGGGCGAATTGAGATCATTAAGTTCGTTAGTTGCTTCCCAACTCGAAGCTGTAACCATCGCTTGAGGTTGAGTTTGAGCTTCAGCAAGTGGTAATCTATTAGATACAATAGAATTTCTACAGCCTGTAATCAGTCCAATCAGAATCGTAACAATTAGAACTTTAGGCGAAGTTGAAATGAAGCTATATTTTATCGGCATGGCGTTGAAAAAATAGGGGTCTATTTCAGCTTTATTCAGGTTTATATTCCACAGGTAGACACATAAAGTCTCTTTCTAATTGCTGACCATTCTTGAGCATCAGTAGTTCCGGGCTGAAGCTTTTGTCCAATCATTTGCGGATAGCGACTATAAAAAATTACATCTGTTAAATAGTCATAGGGATTAGAATAAGAATCAGGTTGTCCACCGAAATGAAACTCCCACCGACCATCAGGTTCTGCAAACGCACAAGCTACCTCAGTTGGCTTAATGAGGGGTGCAATTGCGGCTCGTAAATTATCCCACTCTCGAATATAATTTCGATCTCTGCTAGTTAGTTGGCGACCTTGTAATTGAGGGTTCGCTTGATAGAAGAAATGATCCGTATACTCATCAATCAGTTGGGTAGGGGCTTGTCTGGAAACCTGGGTGAACTCTCTATTAGCACGTTGGGGTATTGCATTTGCTATTGTTGCATGAGTCAAAAATAAAGTACCGGATAGGAGACATAATCCAGAAAAACTTGAGAGAGTCAGGGTGGAAAATAGGGGTTTTATCATAGAGTTAATAACAAAAAAAGCCGTGATTTTTTCAGATGCTTCACCGGAGTTGATTATGGCTTTTACTACATTGCCTGAATCGAGAATTCCGCAAGCACCAAAAATTGACAGACTTCGTTCATCCTCAGTGTAACTGAGAATCACTGCTCACTCTATATTGCTGCTTTGGAGGTGATACTCTGAGTAAACTCTCCAAAGCAAACTCCTGATGATCAACCCCTAATCCTTCTCTACATTTCCCTAACATACCAATCAATTTAGAGCAAACCGTACAACCGTTGAATCAGATCAGGCGCTCGGACAACTCCCTCAATTCGATCAACGGGTTTACCCTTTTTAAACAACACCAAAGTCGGTAAAGCTTCTATTCCATATTGAGACGCAATCTGTGGATATTTGTCTGTGTCAATTTTCACGATTTTGATTTGTTGATTCATTTGTTGATTAACTTCCTCTAAAATCGGCGCCATCATGTGACAAGGGCCACACCAAGTCGCATAGAAATCAACCAAAACCGGAAGATCTGAACCCTCTAGAAGTTCTTGAAAGCTGCTAAACGTCTTTTTGACCGACATGGAGAGAAACTCCCTCTAATTTGATGTTTTTATTATAATCTGAGTCCTATCGCAGTTGACTCTCTCGACTGATAACCTTGAAGTTCACACCGCACAGCAAGAATCTATTCTTGAGTATTTTACCCATCCATAAAATTTGATTTGAAATCCCGTTTTGATTGATCAACTGTTACTCAACTCTCTATCGAAATCACAGTTGATCAACAAAGTTTGATGCTCTCGCGGTGCCAAAAGCTGTTAACCTCTAGAATGGAAAGATTGACCGGTGAACCACAGGAGAGGAAATATTAATGGACGTTTTACCCGAAACGCTACAACATCTAAAAGAACAAGTTGCTATCATCACAGGCGCATCACGGGGAATTGGTCGGGCGATCGCGATCGCTCTAGCCAGCGAAGGCGCTAATATTGTCGTGAACTACGCGAGTTCTTCAGGTGCCGCCGATGAATTGGTGAGCGAAATTACCANGATCGCTCTAGCCAGCGAAGGCGCTAATATTGTCGTGAACTACGCGAGTTCTTCAGGTGCCGCCGATGAATTGGTGAGCGAAATTACCAACTCAGGAGGAAATGCGATCGCCCGACAAGCTGACGTTTCCCAAGCCGATCAAGTCGATACCCTGATCAGCAGCGTCATGGAAAAATGGGGGCGGATCGACATTTTAGTAAACAATGCAGGCATCACCCGTGATACTCTACTGTTGCGGATGAAACCCGAAGAATGGCAAGCCGTGATCGACCTCAACCTCACAGGCGTTTTTCTCTGCACACGCGCCGTTAGTAAAATTATGTTGAAACAACGATCTGGTCGAATTATTAATATTGCGTCGGTAGCAGGTCAGATGGGAAACCCCGGACAAGCGAATTATAGTGCAGCCAAAGCAGGCGTGATCGGATTTACCAAAACAGTTGCAAAAGAACTGGCCAGTCGTGGACTAACTGTTAACGCTGTCGCCCCTGGGTTTATTGAAACGGATATGACAAAAGATCTGAAAAATACCGAAGACATTCTAAAATTTATTCCCCTCGGTCGGTACGGTCAACCCCAAGAAGTTGCTGGAATGGTGCGTTTTTTAGCCGCAGACCCCGCCGCAGCCTATATCACAGGTCAGGTGTTTAATGTTGATGGGGGAATGGTCATGGCTTAAATTAGGGAATAGAGGACAGGGAATAGGGAATAGGGGACAGGGAATAGGGAATAGGGAATAGGGAACAGTTAGAGACTTCCCCTCCTGCCTTCTGCCTCCTGCCTATTCCCTCTTGCCTCTTGCCTCTTGCCTCCTGCCTCTTGCCTCTTACAAGATTGCCTCTTGCCTTCTGCCTCCTGCCTCCTGCCTTTTGCCTTTTGCCTTTTGCCTTTTGCCTTTTGCCTTTTGCCTCTTGCCTCTTACAAGATTGCCTCCTGCCTCTTGCCTCCTGCCTCTCTTGTACGGTTTCCACGAATTAGCACTCAGAACCTAAGAGTGCTAAATTGCAAGGTGGAGAGCTAACGGTCGTTACATGGCTAAAATTGTTGCATTTAATGAAGAGTCGCGGCGGGCGCTCGAACGGGGTATTAACGCCATTACAGATGCAGTGCGCGTCACCCTCGGGCCAAAAGGTCGAAATGTATTAATAGAAAAAAAATTTGGTGCGCCCGACATCGTAAATGATGGGATTACCGTCACCAAAGAAATCACACTTTCTGATCCTCTAGAAAATACGGGTGCTAGATTAATTCAAGAAGTTGCATCTCAAACGAACGATATCGCAGGAGATGGTACAACCACAGCCGCAATCTTAACTCAAGCGATGATTGCTGAAGGCTTAAAGAACGTCGCAGCCGGGGCTAATCCCGTTTCTCTGCGTCGGGGGATAGAAAAAACCATCAGCAGGTTAGTCGCGGAAATCGTCGCCGTTGCTCAACCCGTAGCAGGAGATGCGATCGCCCAAGTCGCGACAGTATCGGCGGGAAACGATCAAGAAATTGGTCAGATGATCGCCGAAGCGATGGAAAAAGTCACCAAAGACGGCGTGATCACCGTTGAAGAGTCTAAGTCCTTGATAACAGAACTTGATGTTGTCGAAGGGATGCAGTTTGATCGCGGTTATCTGTCGCCCTATTTCGTCACCGACAACGAACGGATGTTAGTTGAGTACGAAAATGCCCGTATTCTGATTGTTGATAAAAAAATTAGTAGCATTCAGGACTTAGTTGCAGTCCTGGAAAAAATGGCAAGGGCGGGTCAGCCTTTACTAATTATCGCAGAAGATGTTGATGGAGAAGCCCTGGCGACTTTAGTTGTTAATAAAGTTAGAGGCGTATTAAATGCAGCCGCCGTGAAAGCCCCAGGGTTTGGCGAACGTCGTAAAGCCATGCTGCAAGACATCGCCATTCTCACCAATGGTCAAGTCATTTCTGAAGAGATTGGCTTAAGCTTGGATCTAGTTACCCTAGAAATGCTCGGAAAAGCCGACAAAGTAACCATTGAGAAAGACAAGACGATCATTGTCGCATCCGGTAATAAAGCCGATGTCGAAGCCCGTATTGCTCAATTGCGGCGACAACGGGAAGAAACCGATTTAGAGTATGATCTCAATAAACTGCAAGAACGAATTGCCAAACTTGCAGGTGGTGTTGCTGTGATTAAAGTTGGGGCGGCGACAGAAACCGAGTTAAAATCTCGTAAACTGCGAATTGAAGACGCGCTCAATGCGACAAAAGCCGCAGTCGAAGAAGGAGTTGTTCCCGGTGGTGGTACAACGCTGATACATTTGGCGAAAAAAATCGATCAAATCATCGAGGAACTCGTCGGAGAAGAAAAAATTGGCGCGAGAATTGTCGCTAAAGCTTTAGAAGCCCCTCTGTGTCAAATTGCCAATAATGCCGGGGTAGAAGGAGCTGTTATCGTTGAAAAGGTTCGGGAAACCGAGTTCAACATTGGTTATAATGCTCTCACGGGTGAATGTGAAGACCTGATCAAAGCAGGGATTCTAGATCCGGCGAAAGTTGTCCGTTCAGCGCTACAAAATGCAGGTTCTATCGCCGGAATGGTTTTAACTACCGAAGCGTTAGTCGTTGAGAAGCCTGAGAAGAAACCCCCCGCACCCGACATGGACGGCATGGGTGGTATGGGCGGCATGGGCGGCATGGGCGGCATGGGCGGCATGGGTATGGGCGGTATGGGCGGCATGGGCATGATGTAAGCCGTTCACCGTTCAACAACTCAATGCGCGAGTTTTGTTATTAATTTATCAGCAACCCAAAAAAATAGGGTTGTTTTTTTATTGCCATTATTCCCCTGATTTTACCGAGATCATTTTTCAAGTAAATTGCTTTATATTAATTCAATGAATTTGTCGCTAAAGTTTGCCCCATCCACTGGAGATAATCTAAAGAACCTGCAACAATTGGAATGGCAATAATTTCGGGAACTTCATAGGAATGCAGTTGACGAATTTTGGCTTCTAAGGCTTCAAATTGAGTTAAATCTGTTTTAATCATCAGTTGCCATTCTTCGTCTGAACACAATTCATTTTTCCAGGTATAAATTGAACGAATTGGAGCCAGACTGACACAAGCGGCTAACTTAGATTCTACCAAGACCTTAGCGATCGCCTCAGCTTCGGTTTGAGAACTTGCTGTTACGAGAACAATACCATAATTTGTCGTCATATGAATAACTAACTCGCACTCATTCTATTAGACATCGAAGCTGATCCCACCGAAAAAATAGCCGATGATAGTTCAAGATTTTGTTGAACAGATTCCGGTAAAATCGCCCGATTCAAACAAGTTCCATACAGTTGAGAACCCTTTAACTGAGCATCTGTTAAATCCGCTTCTGTTAAATCTGCATCAGACAATTGAGCATAATTCAAATTCGCTAGTTTCAAACAAACCCCTTCTAAATTCGCCCCGGTTAAATTCGCCCGACTCAACCGTGCGGCTCGCATTTGAGCATAACTCAAGTTCGCCCCCATCAGTTTGGCTGCGGTTAAATTCGCTCCATTCAACCTCGCCTGACTCAAATTCACCCCATCGAGTTCAACTTGAGCGAGATTCACCCCATTCAGACAAGCCCCCCGCAAGTTAACCCCTGTTAGCAAAGTTCCCGCCAACTTCGCCGCACTCAGTCTCGCTCCTCCCAGATTTGCCCATTTGAGGTTCGCTCCGGTTAAGTCTGCTCCCCGGAGGTTAATCCCGTTTAAATCCCCAGCGCAGAGATTAGCATTTGTTAGGGTTGCGGCTCTTGACATACTCCCCATTTCTAAAGAAAGGGGATTCTCCAAGCCTCACGGCTTTGGATTACTGATTCATTGACAACCCTTACAGC
>NZ_LATL02000065.1 GCF_000972705.2 Limnoraphis robusta CS-951
TTCGTATCCAGCAAATAGCGATTACCACTCATCCCGCAGAGTCCTCTGCATTGCAACTGCATCTTCTGACCAGGCTAATTGTCCTGCCAAATCAGAAAAATCATACTTTAATTCTTGCTTATCAAGTGATGAAACTGGGTTTAAAACAAGGACAACATTTACCTCTACTGCCTTTAACTGAGTCAAAATATTAAGATTTAAGCAGCCAGATTCATCAGTCTTAGTCGTTAGTTGTAGAACTTCCATTACCAATAGAAGAGTAAACTTTATCTTGGCTGATTTTAGCACAATTTATCATCTGTTGGAATAGAGAGT
Organism: Limnoraphis robusta CS-951; assembly: GCF_000972705.2. Next base: position 316 of record NZ_LATL02000065.1, read on the forward strand.
AGATCCCTCGCTAATAATGTTGGGTTTCCTACCTCAACCCAACCTACTTTCTGACTGTTCATCGGTTAATAATGATATCTGCAAGCAAGAATTCTAATCTTATCATCTAACACTTGATAGACTAAGCGGTGTTCTTGGTCAATCCTTCTAGACCAACAACCCGATAGTTCATGCTTTAATTTTTCAGGTTTGCCAGTTCCTTGAAAGGGAGTCCGTCGGATCAAATTCCCAGCTTTTCACAGGCTTCCTCTAATCCCATTCCACCTTGACGATTTTTTGCTTCTAAAAGACGGCGTTTCATCGTTTCACTTTTTAACAAATAAGCAGTTTCCCTTTCCGATTCAATATCGCGCCATAAATCAATCGGAACAATGACAGCAACGGTTTCTCCCCGTTCATTGAATACATACTGAATATCTGTTTGGCTCATCTTTTTATTCGTACCTTGATTGAGTTTTAGCAACGATTATGAGACTATTATAGCGCGATTATCGCTCTTACGGTCAGCCAGCAAATGTTGGGTTTCGTACCTCAACCCAACCTACTCACTTGGAATTTTTTGAGGGTCTGAATCAGTTTCCAGTTCGGTTTGTACGGCTTTTAATTGCTCTGCCAGTTGATTGATTTCCCGCTCCAAATCTTTCCAATTTGCCGCACCCTGAAAGGAATGTTGTAAAGATTGAAGCTGATTTTCTAACGTCAGCAACTCTTTTAAGATTTCCAACTTCTGAGTATTGCTGTGGGAACTGTTGAGAACGGTATTTTGCAGTTCTTTTAATTCCAGATCGAGATGTAACCGCTTTTCTTTTACCCGCGCTTCCTGTTCTGAAACTTCAATTTTATGCAGGACGCTAACAAAATTTTCCCGCCATTTCCCAACGGATGAAATTAAATCTTGAACGGTTTTTGCAGGCCGATCTCCGCCTTGAGAAACTTCGATAATTCGGCTCAATTGTTCTTGAACTTTCTCTAAAGTTTCAGTTTGACTGACGGCTTTGGCTCTGGGTTCTAACTGTTGTTGAATTTCGGCCCGAAAGCGATCGCAATCTTTCCCAATTTCTGTAATGACCCTGGCAATTGATAAAATTGACTCAACCGTTTCTTGGGACAAACGACTACCACCCAGTTCGATTAATTCCTCGGTTCGCTTGTAGATGGCGTGAAAATGCTGCGATTTGTCAATCGGATTCATAGCAGCCCCCAGAAACTTAAGGTTAAATTAACACAAAAATACGTTCNGATCGCAATCTTTCCCAATTTCTGTAATGACCCTGGCAATTGATAAAATTGACTCAACCGTTTCTTGGGACAAACGACTACCACCCAGTTCGATTAATTCCTCGGTTCGCTTGTAGATGGCGTGAAAATGCTGCGATTTGTCAATCGGATTCATAGCAGCCCCCAGAAACTTAAGGTTAAATTAACACAAAAATACGTTCGCTTATCGTAACTCTAGCTTAATATAATCAGCATCGGCAGGTACTTCAAGCCTATCAAAAACCCAAATGCCACTTGCAGACAACAATCAACCCCCAGATTATATCGGATCGGGGATCGCATTTCCCGGTCAAACGAACGTCACCGGAGGGGTGCTGCTGAGTTCATCAACTCGTAACATCGAGGAGTCAATTTGGATTATCCTGAGTACCGACCTCGGAGAACGGGTCTATCGGCCCGATTTTGGCTCCCGTTTGTCGGAGTTGGTGTTTGCGCCCCTCAACCGCGAAACGCTTTTACTGCTGCGTCTCTACGTCGAAGAAGCGCTGAAAATGTGGGAACCCCGGATTATTTTGCGAGAAGTGCGAACCAACCCAGACCCAATTAGAGGTATGGTAGAACTGGATATTATCTATCAACCCAAAAATAGTTTTGAAACTCGCAGTTTGGTCTATCCATTTTACCTCGAACCAACTGTTCAATAATAGCGATCCGTATTAACTTTTAAAATTAGCAGCATGGTGAATTTTGATTTTCTGCCGAATTTACCCAAACCGAATCTAGACGATCGCAAATTTGAAGATTTAGTGCAGGAATGTTTGCTTCGGATTCCCCGCTATTGTCCCGAATGGACGAACCACAATCCGAGCGATCCGGGAATTACGATGATTGAACTGTTTTCCTGGCTAACCGATCAGATGTTGTATCGGTTCAATCAAGTTCCGATCCGCAATTATATTGTATTTTTGGAGATGTTGGGGATTCGTCTAAAGCCACCTGCTGCGGCGCGAACATTGATCACCTTTGAACTGACAAAAGAGCAAAATATACCCTTTCCAATTCCGGCGGGAACGGAGGTGGCAACCGAACGCACGGAAACCGAAGAAGCGATTATTTTCAGCACGGATAGAAAGTTCTTAATCGGAATTCCTCGGATACAATGTTTTTTGAAAGCCACAGAATATGATTATAATGAAAATCTGAGCAATGAGAGTTTGGAGGCTATTTTTCCGCGATCGCGATCGTTTTGGAGTCGCCAAGAAAACGGAGAATGGCTGACAACCATTCGCACTCCTATTTTTGAACAATCACCCCAACGGGGAAATTGTTTTTATCTGGTGATTGAACCCAAAGCAACGGGCGAAGAAAATAGCATTGAAGGTAATATTCTCGCCATCACGTTTAAAGGACAAGCCGCCACCGCAACGGGAATTGATCCGAAAAATCCGCCCCGAGAGTGGGAAGCCTGGAATGGTCGAGAATGGGTTTCGATTTTGCGACAGGAAAACGACGATCGCACCGATGGATTTAGTTTTGCAGAAATTACCCAACAAGGCCCGAATCCCGAACAGGGAGCGGATGTGATTTTGCACCTCCCAAATCGTTGGCCGGAGGATGATTTGGGAACTCAATATCGGGGTCATTGGATTCGTTGTATTTATCGATATTTGCGAGATAATGATGAGCAAGAATACGGTTACAGCAGTTCTCCGTTGATTTTTGGTTTGTCGGTGCGTGCCATTGGCGGAACCGTTGAGGCGACGCAATGCGTTTGGGTGCGCGATGAATTGTTGGGGGTGAGTAACGGTAAAGCGGGTCAGGTGTTTGAATTGCAGGGAAAACCCGTTCTCCAACGACAGAGCAACGAATATGTTGAAATTCAGCCCCCTGGCGATCGCAAACCCCGCGAACGATGGCTGGAAGTCCCGGATTTTGCCGATTCTAGAGCGAACGATCCCCATTATTTAATTGACTCCCAAACGGGTGTGGTTCAGTTTGGCCCGCTAATTCGAGAACCAAGTCAATTGAGGTTACAAACCCAGGCGCGAACCCGTTTTCAAACTCAAGACAGTCTGCAAACCCAGTTTACCGGAACAGAAGCCTCTGCGGATGCGCTTTCTCCGGCTAACGTTGAGACGGAAGGAAAGGCCCAAGAGCGTCAGTATGGTCGGGTGCCGCCACCGGGATCGGAAATTTATATGAAGGCTTACCGCACGGGGGGAGGGATGAGGGGAAATGTTGAGGCGGAAACGTTAACGGTATTGCGAACGGCGATCCCCTACGTCAAGCGGGTGATTAACTACGAAGCGGCGACGGGAGGAACGGAACCGGAGTCTTTGGAAAAGGCGGTTTTGCGGGTACCGGGACTGTTGCGATCAAGTCAACGGGCGATTATTCGGGATGATTTTGAATACCATGCGATGCGAGTTCCGGGTGCGGATGTGGCTCGCGCCCATTGTTTGGATGCGAACATGGAAATGGGTAGACGTTGGATCGAACCGGATGCTATTAAGCCGGGTCAGGTGTGTATTTTAACGATACCAAAGGCGGAGATTCAAGATTTGAGCCGGGGTTTATCTCCTGAAGAATTAAGGCTCGATGATGAACTGACTAAAAAGATTAAAGATTATTTGGACGATCGCAAACCGTTGGGGGTGCAAATTTTGCTGCGAGAACCTAAATATATTGGGGTGAAAGTTGAGGCTGTTGTTTTGGTTGGGCGGGATGGCGATCGCGAATATATTCGTTCTCAATTTCTGCAACTTTTGTATCGGTTTCTCAATCCCATTACGGGCGGAACAAACGGTCTGGGCTGGCCGTTAGGACATCCGGTTTATCCATCGGATGTGGTCGCCTATTGTCAGAAATTTTATCAGCAAATTCCTCACGTTCGTTATTTAAAAGCGTTAGAACTGAGGGGAATTCGTCCACAAGATCGCCCGAATTGGATTGTTGCGCCCATACCCGAACCTGTTATTTATCCGGGGGAATTTGGGGTTGTTTGTTCTTGGGATAATGGAGAGGAGAACGAAGAACGAAAAACCGCTCACGAGATTAAGTTTATACTGGATAATTAAGACTAAAATTCTCAAATTGGATGACTCAAACTAACTCTCGTCCAACCCTTTATCTTCGACTTACCGCCATGCAGCTTCCCGATGGTGGGAGTTTAGAAAAGTTGGCGTTATCTCCTCGTCAAACCGAAGATACAAGAAAAACAACCTTAAGGGTTTATCCGGGAGAACCGAGTGAAATTATCCTGAAATTAGAGAATCAGTCAGAAGAATCTCTCACACTAAACTTACAGCTAGAAATTGAACCCAAAATTAATCCAAATTGGTGTCAATGGTATCAGCAAAGCGTTAATAATGGTGTTACTCAACCCCAAGACGTTCGAGGGTTCAGCTATCAACTAACAATTGCGCCTCAACAACAGCAAGAAATCGAAATTGAGTTTGAATTTCCGCAAAGTTTTTTTGAAGAACAAACCGCGTTAACTTCGGAACAGAGTAAACTAGAAATTAATTATTTTGCCCAACTTTTTGTTTATAGCAATCATTTCAATAATAGGTTAATTGGTTATCAAGTTTTTGACTTAAAAATTGCTCCTAGAATAGAATATCTGGACTTTTTACCTGTTATTTACAGTGAAACAGATTTTCTCAGTCGTTTCTTGAAAATACTTGAAGAAACCTATGACCCAGCCATTCAAACCACCGATAATTTATGGGCCTATCTTGANCTTAAAAATTGCTCCTAGAATAGAATATCTGGACTTTTTACCTGTTATTTACAGTGAAACAGATTTTCTCAGTCGTTTCTTGAAAATACTTGAAGAAACCTATGACCCAGCCATTCAAACCACCGATAATTTATGGGCCTATCTTGACCCGCTAACGGCACCAAAAGCGCTTCTTCCTTTTTTAGCCCAGTGGGTAGGTTGGAAAATGGATTCTCGCTGGCCTCTTGATATTCAACGCCGCCTCATTCGCAATGCAATTGTTCTTTATCGTTGGCATGGAACTCGTAAAGGTTTGCGGTTTTATCTGCATCTTTTTACGGGTTTACCCCTCGATGAAGACTTACCAGAAGCCGAGAAACATATTAATATTTGGGAAGATTTTAATCGGGGGTTTGTTCTCGGAGCAACTCATATTAATCAAGATTCGATGTTGGGAGGCGGACGCGCTTATCACTTTATTGTTCGCTTGCGAGTTGACTTTCCAAATCAGATTGATGAACCGTTAGTGCGAGAAATTATTGAACAATATAAACCCGCTTTTTGCACCTACGAACTTAACATCATGTAGGTTGGGTTGACAAAGGAAACCCAACATCAAAGTAGGTTGGGTTGACAAAGGAAACCCAACATCATGTAGGTTGAGTAGTAGGTTGGGTTGACGAAGGAAACCCAAAATCAAAGTAGGTTGAGTAGTAGGTTGGGTTGACGAAGGAAACCCAAAATCAAAGTAGGTTGGGTTGACAAAGGAAACCCAACATCAAAGTAGGTTGAGTTGACAAAGGAAACCCAACATCAAAGTAGGTTGGGTTGACAAAGGAAACCCAACATCAAAGTAGGTTGGGTTGACAAAGGAAACCCAAAACTTAATATAATTCTATTCAAACCCAATCCCTTCTATAAAGTAAATTTCTTCATTTTCACCCCAATTCAATGTTAGCAAACCATTTTTTACAAACCGATGAAAGCTAGAATATTGCCAGTCTTTAGGAGACTTAACCAAGCCATGTTTAACCGGATTATAATGAATATAATCGACGTGTTGAATCAAGTCTTTATCATCTCGAATACAATGTTCCCAAAATCGCCTTTGCCAAATTGCTTGTTCATTTTTTCGTTGTCGGGATAAGGAATATTTTTGTTTATATTTGGAGTCACATCGACGGCTAAATTCACTTTTAATCAGTCGCCAACGGGTTGAAAAGTCGCAATCATTTTCAGGTAATGTCCAGATACAATGCAAATGATCGGGGAGAATTACTATAGCATCAATTGTAAAGGGATGATTTCCCATAACATAGCGANTTGCTTGTTCATTTTTTCGTTGTCGGGATAAGGAATATTTTTGTTTATATTTGGAGTCACATCGACGGCTAAATTCACTTTTAATCAGTCGCCAACGGGTTGAAAAGTCGCAATCATTTTCAGGTAATGTCCAGATACAATGCAAATGATCGGGGAGAATTACTATAGCATCAATTGTAAAGGGATGATTTCCCATAACATAGCGAAAAGCTTCCCGCAGAAGTGCTATATTATCAGGTTCGCAAAGGATTTTACGCCGTTGATAGGTGACAACAGTAAAAAAGTAAGTTCCCCCGTTAATTTTTGCACGACGGTATCGCATATTTCACTCAAAAAAGTAGGTTGGGTAGAACGAAAGTGAAACCCAACATTAAAGTTAACACAACGACCGCAAAAGTAGCAAAAGTAGGTTGGGTAGAACGACAGTGAAACCCAACATTAAAGTTAACACAACGACCGCAAAAGTAGGTTGGGTTGACAAAGGAAACCCAACATTAAAGTTAACACAACGAGCGCAAAAGTAGGTTGGGTTAACAAAGGAAACCCAACATTAAAGTTAACACAACNGTAGGTTGGGTAGAACGACAGTGAAACCCAACATCAAAGTTAGATTGGTTTGTTGGGTTTCATTCTTCAACCCAACCTACGAGATTTGTTGGGTTTCATTCTTCAACCCAACCTACTTAATCGGGTTGAGGTGGGATTTCTAGGGGTTCTAAACGACTAGGTTCGGAGGGTAAAGGTTGAATAAGTTCTGATTCTGGTGTTTCCAATTCTCCGGTTTTGGGGAAGGAAAACTGACTCGGACTAGAACTATTGGACTCATAGGTTTGAATGACAATAGAGCGGGTTTCTTGTTCGCCTAAACTATTGGTAACTTGCAAAGTAATGGTTTCAGCAAGGGGAGCTTGACTAATGGTATAAGTCATTGAACCTTCAGGCTGTACAACACCAACTAAGGGGTTTAATTCGACTTTAATTCCCTCTCCGCCTTCGACTTTCCAGGCTAACTGAATAAAAACGGGTGCGCCTCCTTTACTAATTGCAATTGGCGGGAAATTTTCTACAGGTTGAGTAATAGATTGATCGTTTACTTTGAATTCAATTTCAATCGGTGTGGGTCTAACTTTAACAGGGGGTGAAGTGCGAGTAATATTAGCAGTTTCTTCCGATTTTTTAGGAATAACATCTAGCTGAAACGTATATTCTCCGGGGGGTAAAGTTGTTGTCGGAACATCTCGACAAACAAGCGGTAAATCAACCGTTGCGGGAATTGAACAGAATTGACTAACTTGACTGGGGTATTGATAGCGTTGAATTTCTTGAGTTGAACCCGTTTGACTTTGAGCGCTGATAATAAACTCTTGAACTTGGTTGGGATTTTGAATCACCCAGTTTAATTTGATCGGTTCTTTTTGAGCTTCTTCATAAACCGCTTTTGATATTGTAAATTGTTCGAGTTCGGGTAAAGGTTCCGGTTGCACAATGATAGTATTTTGTAGGGGTTGAGAATCTGAGGGTTCTTTCGGATTGGATAAAGAGTAAACCTCGACTTTAAAGGTATAATTTCCCGGTTCAATCAAACGAGTATTTAAGCTCCATTGACAGCTTAAGTCTTCGGGTTTTTCTCCAACTTCACAAACTAAATCACCCCAAATATTTCTGACATCTTTGGGTTTGAGTTGAGTGTTTTCTAAGTCTTTTACATAAGAAGCTGTTCTAATCACTTGATCGCTTCNCTCCATTGACAGCTTAAGTCTTCGGGTTTTTCTCCAACTTCACAAACTAAATCACCCCAAATATTTCTGACATCTTTGGGTTTGAGTTGAGTGTTTTCTAAGTCTTTTACATAAGAAGCTGTTCTAATCACTTGATCGCTTCCTTGAGTAATAATGTCAAGTTGAGCTAACTGGCTCTGATTTTTGATATCAAACTGAAGAACAATTTCTTCTTGTTGAACTTTGGAATAGGCTGATTTTGGAGAGGTTATTTCGTTAATTTGAGATAATAGAGGTTCGGGTTTTGGGATAATTTCTATTGTATCAGTCCGACTGGAATCAGAAGCCTCGTTTGATGAACGCTTTCTAAATAGCTCGTTAATCGGTTTGGGAAACGTTTCGATTTCTAGTGTATATTTATTGGGAGAAGGGGGAGCCATAGTTAAGCTACAACGAGTTATTTTTTCGTCTTCATTCAGTTGACAAGGTTCGGAGTTTTTGCGAACGTCATCTGAAAAATTGGGTTTTCCGTCTAAAAATGGATAGTTTTTTAATTCGCGGCTTCCTTGGCTGTCAATACGAGTTAAAACAAGTTTATCTAATTGTTGAGGGTGGCTGACTTCCCACTCAATTTTAATCGGTTCACCTTCATTATATTTTCGGGTTGGTTTTAGGGTACTAAATTCACTAATTTTAGGTAAAGGTGGCATTTTAAAGTAATTCCACCAAATCGCAAATGCAGTTCCCGCTAAAATACAAAATGCCAACAAAATCAATAGCCACAAATGCCACCAAGGACTTTTATCCCAAATTAATATTCCCTGAAGGGATTCGCGATCTAAAGGTAAGTTTTGAGCGTCTTCTATCTCAATCTCAAAGGGAAGTTCTAAAGCGGGTCTGGGAATTAAACGACGCCATCGCCAACCTTTACGCTGAACTTGTAGAGTTATCGTTTTACTTTTACTGGGAAAAAGTCTAACATCTGAAGTCGGTGAAAAAGAGTAATTCCACAGCTTTTCTTGTCGAATAAAGTTGGTTGTTAAAATTAAATAACGTTTGGTATTGCCTTCGTTGGTTAATGCGATTTCAAAATCTGCTTCACCTTGTTTTACTTTATTTTTAGTGGGTTGGAGAGTACAGGGGAGTTGATAGTCAGGTAAAATCAGTAAATAAAAAACTCGAATGATTAGCTGAGATTCATTATTTTTTGAAATGAGTTGAATTGTGGGAAAATAGTTTCCTGCGGGGGTATATTTAGGCGGATGCAAGATTAATTTAATCTCTGCGGGAGGATCTTCTGGGTTGAGTTCAAGTCCGTCTGTCTCTCGAATTAATCCCGGTAAATTGGTATTCACTTCTGGATAACGAACATCATACCAATCCGGTTCTAAATCGGGACAAATAATGTAAAATCTATCCACTAATTTAGACCGATTTTTGACTTGAATAGGAATTTCTACTTCTTCTCCCGCTTGCAGTTCATAGGGTTTATTCGGATTGGTAACGGGAAGGATAAATTCGGGTTCGTAGTCCCAGATTGTTTCCCGATCTAAACGAACTCGAAGTTGTTGAGGACGACGAAAAACTTGATCGGGATATTGTTCGGGAGCTTCCGCAAATATTGTATAGTAATAGGTTCCCGGTGCGGCTTGCTGCGGAACTTCAAATTGAAGCTCAATTGAGATAGATTCATCTGGCTTTAGTCGGAGACGGTTATTAACCGATGATTTATCATCTATAATTGTACACCATCTTTCTATCGGTTTTGAACGAGCATCATTGGCTTTTATCCAAACGACAATTAATAATTCTTGGTTATCCGAGTTGGTGACTGTTAAGCGATATTTTTCGGTCGAACCTCGCCAAATGTTGAGGCTTTTTTGACTCTGATCTTCTTGAATAAAAATCGGTGTACGGGTTGATTGCATCCTGAATATCTCCAGTTTAATAAAACTAACTAACGGGTTCTTCGTTCATTCATACAGTTGGCTATCTTTTTGATTTTCATTTTCTTGATATTCACATGATGATTTTCTCCATCAAAGGTGAGGCGAATTTCATCATCAAACGTTTTTATATCAACGCTATTGAGTCTAATCCCAGGAAATTGAGCCACGACTTTCCCCTTTTCATTCTCTCGTGTTCCATCGGGATTTAATGACCATAGCATCACTCGTCCATCGTCTCCGGTACTCGCAAGATAGCAGCCATTTTGACTCAATGCAACCGTCCGAACGGGTTCGCCTTTATGACCATTATTCCACTGTTCTATCATCATATTTTCTGAACAGTTAAGAGTCTCACCAACTCCGGGTGACTGTTCAATACATTGACGAATTTTATCGAGGTTCCACAGCGTAATATATCCCTCTGTATCTGCACTGGCTAACCAATTGGGAAAGCTAGCATTATTAATTTCTTCATGGGTTGCTAGGCTGGTAATGTAGTTATATTGATTAATTAAATTCTTCTCCAAATTATCCGGTTGATTCTCCCAAGTATAAGGGAGATAATATAACTTATTGCGGGTTGCAGATTCTTGGTTTTGTTGTTGTAGAAAATCATTATAACTGGTAAAATTATAATAATTTTCATAATAGTAATTATTATCAAATTCTTGCCAGTTCTGCCAGTTTTCCCAATTCTCCCAAATAGCTAACTTATTATACTGACCTGCAAAAAAGACCAATCTTGGTTGATTTCGACTTTCACTGATAGCTAAGGTTAGCAATGAAAAGGGTTGTTTTAAAGTTAATTCTCGACCAATTCTCAAGTTATCTTTGTAGAGATCATAGGTTTCTGCAAGGGGTTCAAGTCCAGAGCCCTGTTTGACCTTACGAGTTTGTCGAATTTCTGATGAATTAACGCCAGAATCAATCGCTGCTAAATTCCATGCTCGCACCATTCCGCTTCCGTGAGCGCTCAATAAATAACGAGAATCCTTGGTAAATTCTAAGCCAAAAACGCGGTCATTTCTACTTTCATCAATATAAAGTGTTCCTTGTCTCTGTTTATTCGTGACATTCCAAAGATTAATTTCTCCCGTCTCTAAACCTGCGGCAACTTGTTGATTATCTTTCGGCAAAAACCGCACGACACGCACCGCTTTTTCATTTTCATCGGTAATCACTTCCGGGGGATAAAATAGATTTCCTTCGACTTGCCAGTAGCGAATACTGCGATCGCTAGAACCACTAATTACTGTATTTGCTTTGCCATCAAAAGCAACGGAGTTCACCGGATCGGTATGATGATTTTTCGGCTTGAGTAACCACCACAGTCCACCCAATAAAAGCATTAACAATAAGGCTAATAGCTGCAACCAAAATGGAATTATTGGCTTAACATCTAAAGTAATAGTTTGGGTTTCAGGCTTGGGAAAAACTGGCGTTTCGGGAGAGTCATAATTTTGATTTAATAAATGAGGTTTAAGTTTAAATTTCAGTTGACTGCCAATCCCCAACCAAGATCTAGCGTGACTAATTCTCAGTTTTTGTAATCCCGACTCTTGGGGATAAATTGTCTCAAAATTTAACCCAGTATAAATATAGTGAGATTGCTGTTGATCGGATTCGACAAAAAGTTCTTTTTCTTGTCCTTGCACTGACAAAACACTAAGATGATGCGGTCTTTTAGCTCTTTCAATAATATCAAAATTAATATCTTGAGTCCGGTTACTCTTATTCTCTAATTTAATGGTATAATTGACGCTATTATTCCATCGAACGCCGGATAAAACTTGCTCGATTGGATCGCATTCCCAACTGATAATTCCCTTCGGTAAAACTTCAAGTGTTCCCGCAACTTCTGGTTCAGGATTGAGTGTTATATTTGCTTTAGCCATGATTCTAAAGCTGTAAGTTTGACTCAANGCATTCCCAACTGATAATTCCCTTCGGTAAAACTTCAAGTGTTCCCGCAACTTCTGGTTCAGGATTGAGTGTTATATTTGCTTTAGCCATGATTCTAAAGCTGTAAGTTTGACTCAATGCTTTACCTTCTTCTGGAGGTTTACACTCAAAGATAACCGATTGAGGTTCGCCGGGATTAAGTTCTGTAATTCGTTTTTCAGTTCCATGAATCATCCAACTTTTATCGAGTTGTTCTTCTCCTTTGAACGTCAAATTTACCGCCATAGAATCTTGACTAAAATTTGATACAATCACTGGAATTTCAATAATTTCGCCCGGATATCCTTTTAATCCATCTCTGGGAGTGAGAATTGATAAAGTTAGCGGTTTTAGGGGTGCTTCCAGTTTTAAACTTAGGGTTTCTGTGGCGAAAAGTTCGGGATTTTCTATGGCAATTGCTCTGACGGTTAAATCTAATGGATTTTCATAGCCTGGACGGGGAGAACGATGAATATTAACGGTAAATTCAGTTGTTGCACCTGGCGGTTTCTTGGCGGCGACTTGAGGTTCTGTGCTGTACCATTTAATATTTGACGCCGGATCGAGTCCGGGTACAATTAACTCTAAATAAAAACTATAAAAATCCTGGCTGTAGTTGGTAACATAAGCTTTAAAGGATAAAGAACGCTGTGAACCTTGCTGTAATTTAATGTATTTGGGTTCAACTTCTAATCTAATAAAATCTATCATCTGATTTGTTAAATTAAGTGAGTTTGAGAATCACTGAAGCCGTAAAAACAGGTTATTTATTCCGAAAAAACCTCTAACAATTGAGTTTGATGTCTTCTGTACCAGGCAAAATAAAGTAGGTTAATTCCAAATTCTTGTGCTGTTCTAATCTCGGTGCGGGGAAGGGTATGTTCGTTAATTCCCCATGCTTTTGATAAGCTACCAATAATCAGGATCATTCCTCCTCCCAAAAACAGTTCTAGGGGTTCGTAGTTAATATTAGGAGGAATGGCAAACAGAAACGGATGAACTTTTAATAAATGATCGGGAATTAATCGATCCCAATCTATAAAATTCAGATTAAATTCTTCTTTTCCCCAATCTGTTAAGTCTTTAAAGTTTTGATTGAGGTCGTCATCAATCGGAATTTCAATTAATACAGTTCTTCCGGTTTCTAAATATCCGCCTAAAATTTCTAACTGATTGTTGTCTAATTCACGAGTTTGTTTTTCAGTTAAATACAGCAGATCAAAATCCTCATTTCCTATGAAGTAAATTTGCTCAATTTCTGAAATTCCTTGCATTCTCGGGTCAAGCGACTCTACGGAGTGCATCAGAAAACCAAGATTTTCTTGACAATATTTTCCTTCGGCTTCTGACATCATTCCTCTAGAAGCTTGAGGAGATAACATCGCCGTTTTCACAACAATTTGAGGACGCGATCGCGCTGCAATTCGATAGCGTAAATCTAATTCATTAACTTGAGGAAATAAAACCTCCTCGGGTTGACAAATTTGAACGGTTCCCGGTTCCAGATTAATTCGACAAATTTCTACTTCTAAATGACTGGGTGGATCGGTTTTTTGATCGATCCGAAAGGTTTCTCGAACGACATCATTATCATTTCTCAAACTGAGTTCTTCTGGGTCAACATAACTGACCACTAAATAAACAATAATCGGTTGCGTTTTTGAGGGTTTGGGGTCAGTAATTCTAAATTCCATCGGACGATCAATAATAATTGGATTTCCCTCACCATCGATCGCAATTCCGGGTTTTACCATTAACCATCCCGTTTGAAATTTTGACTGTACGCCAGCAGGAGCGCTTGTAGGATGCACACCCAACCCGCAAACAATTCCCGGTTGATTCAGCGATTGATAATGTAAATTTTGCCGTTTCCGAGAATAGGTATGTGCTAAACGCCATCGTTGAGCATTAATCATTAAACCGTCTGTAACATGAAGGCGATCGAGAGGATTTGGAGAGGGAGTCGGGAAATATTGATCGGTCATGGTTTAACTGTGGTCGTTTCTAAATTTGAATTTTTTAAGTTGGCATTTTCGAGATCGACTTTATCTAAATTCGCGCCTTGTAAATTGGTATGACTGAGGTCAGCATAGTTAACATTAGAACGGCTCAAATTTGCAAAACTGAGGTTGGCGTGGCTGAAATTTGCATACATTAAATCTGCGTCTTTTAAGTCAGCATAACTCAAATTACTGTGGCTGAAGTTTGCCATAAATAAATTAGCTGCCCGCAGTTTAGCATGGGAGAGATTAACATTAGAAAGATTGGCATTTTTGAGGTTGGCTTCTTCCAAATTCGTTCCCACCAGTTGAGTTTGAGTTAAGTTAACATTCTCTAAATTTGCACCTGCTAAATTTTGCCCGCTTAAGTCTTGCGTCCAAGGTTCTGAATGATTGACAATTTGCCAAACCAAACGCCATTTTGGTTCGAGTTGTTCTTCATTGAGTTGAGTATTTCTGAGATCTGCTCCCTCTAATTTTACTCTGCTTAAATTAGCATCTTTTAGGTTGGCATCTCGCAAATCGGCATCGCGTAAATCGGCTCGATCTAAGTTAGCTTTGGTCAGGTTTGTACCTCGGAGATTTGCACCTCTAAGTTTCGCTTTACTCAGATCAACATTTTGTAGAAATAAACCGCTCAGATCGGCTTNTCTGAGATCTGCTCCCTCTAATTTTACTCTGCTTAAATTAGCATCTTTTAGGTTGGCATCTCGCAAATCGGCATCGCGTAAATCGGCTCGATCTAAGTTAGCTTTGGTCAGGTTTGTACCTCGGAGATTTGCACCTCTAAGTTTCGCTTTACTCAGATCAACATTTTGTAGAAATAAACCGCTCAGATCGGCTTTTTCCAAATCACAACGCCGACATTCTCCGTTTTGCTGTAATTTTTTCATCACTCTAGAAATTTCAGACGAGACGGGTACTGCCAACCCCAATACTATTCCCAGGACAATCACAATCACGGCTATTATTTGACTTTTGTAAAGATTCGGTTTCATGGCCCAGTCCCCATCTTGTTGTTCTCCTCTTAGAGTGAACGGTGCGTTGGTATTTTTTGTCTAGATAAATACTTGAAACTGAAGAAATTAAACTGTAGTATAATAACATGGCTGCATTTTAGTTGATTTTCTCGCTATTATGGTTCTTATTTAAGAGATTTTAATTTTTCTGAAGCAAAAGGTTAAAGTCAACTTAAATTAAATTAAATGTATCACAGTTATCAGAAATTGTAAAAATATTAATGAGGATGAAATCAACATTGCGATGGATAGGTATTGTTAGCATTGGACTGGGGTTCTGTATTCAAACCGCAGTTCAAGCAACGGGTGCATTAAAACGACGAGAAATTTCAAATTCTCAACTCAATTTCGCCCAGGGAACGATCAATCTTCTCCAAGGTGTACCAACGCCGGGTTTACCTTCCGTATCGCCTCCAGAACTCCCTGAAATTCCTCAACCTCCTCAACCTCCTCAACCGCAATTTCCCCCCGCACCGCAACCGAAGCCAGATGCAGTTCCCGAACTCCCATTAGCTGATTTTGATTACGATAATGTAGAATTTTGGCAAGAACTCTGCACCACCCTCGAACAGACGGAACGATACGCCGAAGCGGTGGCGGCTTGTCAACGGGTAATTGAACTGAAGCCCAAACAAGAAAATTTAGAAATTTGGATGAGTTTAAGCCATTCATTACAACAGTTGAAACAATATCCTCAAGCTTTAGTTTCCTATAATTATGTCTTGCAGCGAGAACCGAAATATTCTCAAGTTTTATTGCAAAAATGCGAAATATTTTTAGAATTAGAACAATATGAACAAGCGATTTCATCTTGCGAAGAAGCCCTGAAAATCGATGGGATTTGGGGGCGAAGCAGTCCGGCTGATGCTTGGACAAAAAGAGCGATCGCCGTGCTAGAGTTAGGACGCATAGAAACGGCAAAACTGCAAGATTTAGGACAAGTTGATGGGGCAGAAGCCCGTAAAATTCAAAGCCTAGAAGACGCGATCAATTCCTACAATCAAGCCCTGAGAATTGCGCCAAATTCTTCCTTGATTTTGAGCGAAAAATGTGGTATATTGATAGAACTAGAACGCTATCAAGAAGCCCGTGAAAGTTGCGAATTGGCGATCGCCGTGAACGAAAATTGGGGTGCCAGTACCCCCGCTCAAGCTTTAGAATATTTGCTCGTTATTCGTCAAGAAATCGCCCCATCAAATCCGCTCCTAGTTAATAACCCAAAAGAACCCGAAGAACTCGCCGAACAATTTCAAAATTTAGTCAGTTTCTACGAACAAATTTTGGCTGAAAATCCCAACAATGCCGAAGCTTGGACAAGACAGGGTATTGCTCTACAAACTTTAGGAAAAACGGCTCAAGCGTTAACCTCCTACAGTCGGGCGGTTCAGATTCAACCGAACTATTCTTTGGCGCTCGCAAACCAGTGCGAAGTTCTCAATCAACTCGAACAATATCAACAAGCCCTAAGCGCCTGTGAAGCCGCCCTTTCTGGCGATCAAAATTGGGGCGATACTCGTCCGGCGAAAGCCTGGAATCAACGCAGTACAGCTTTGGCGGGATTAAAACAGTATAACGATGCTTTGGCGAGTGCCGATCGCGCCATTACTCTGGAGGAAGACTACAGCGCCGCCTGGAACAACCGAGGGGTGATGCTGTGGCATTTGGGCCAACTCCAGCAAGCACAGCAACAGTATGAATTTGCAGAAATCAACTATGAACAGGCGCTTCTATCGACCCGTCAGGCGGTTAAGCTCGATCCCCGCTACGCTCAGGGTTGGTACAATCACGGTCGCATTCTCAGCGAGTACGGTCAATTGCTGAGTCTACAGCGACGGGATGAGGAGGCCAGAGAGCTATATCAAGCCGCACGAAAGGCTTACGAGCAGGCGCTAACAGGCGATCTGACTCCGAATGACCGCATCCTCAAAGCCAGTATTTTCGCCAATCAAGCCGTTGTTTTGTGGCGCTTGCGAGATCCCCAACTGTTAACAGAGGCTTTGGTCGCCACTCAGCAAGCGGTTCAGTTGAATCCCCAATCTTTTGAGGCTTGGCACAATCAAGGATTAATCTTACTCGAATTAAAGCAATATCGAGGCGCTTTAAATGCTTACACCCAAGCTGACACCCTCAGTCCCGACAATGTGGGGGTAATTACTGCAAAAGGAATCGCCCTTTCTCGTTTGGGTCGCTATCAAGATGCTTTGGCTATTTTTGAACAAGCATTGCAGTTAGATCCAGAGTATATGATTGCCCGTAGAGAGCGAGAAATCGTGCTAAGAAATTTAATCAAAATGACCCAACGAATGCCGAGTTAGATTGATGATTTATTATCAGGAGCGAACGCCATGAGACTATCAGAATTAGTCAACACGGTCAGGGCTAGAGGACGAGAAATTTTTAACTTTGTTTCTCATCCTGATGCTACCATTCGTCGGATCGTTCGGCATCGGGCGCAGCAAATTTATGAACAGGTAAAAATAGGAGGAAGCGATGGTAACAAACAAAAGAAAGAAACTCCTGTTTCCCAACAATCACAGCATTCTTTTCAAGTAGAACCAACAATAAATCGACAAAGAGGGGGTGTACAAACTCGCATTCAGCCCGCAACTTTAGATCAACCTATTTTAACAGAACGTTCTCGGCGACGTCGTAAAGACAAAACCCAAAAAGTTCTCGTTCAAGGTTACGAAATTCGCGATCGCTTTGGTAGGCGTTATGAAATTGGTCAGTGTTTGAGTCATTCGGATCGGATTCGTCAGTATGAAGCCACTCCAATTTCACAGCAAAAACAACGGGTGTTCATTCAAGAATATTTGACCCAAAGTGATTCGGATTATCTGGCTGAATCTAACAAGCAAAACGGAAAGCTTAAAGAATTTCGTTTGCTGACACCGATTGATATCATTAAAGATTTCTATGAGGATAATCCCCAGGATATTCGTTGGTATTTAATTGTTGAACAACTTCCCAAAAGTTTGACTTTACGAGAATATTTGCAACGGCGACATCAAGCTTTAACGCCGACTCAGGTGAGTAAAATT
The DNA here is from genome assembly GCF_000972705.2 of Limnoraphis robusta CS-951. Next base: position 18,246 of record NZ_LATL02000065.1, read on the forward strand.
CTCAAACAAGTGTTGCAAACCTTGCAGTTTTTACACAACTGTTATGAAGTTCGTTTGTCTCAAAGTATGCGAACAGGAATTGGTCATGGAAACCTAAGTTTAGACAGTATACTGCTCGTTCACAATGAAACTCAATCTCCCTTTGATGAAGAAGATGATCAATTTTCTATCTATCTCAGTCGCATTGCACTGTGGGAAAATCTGATCGATTCTTTAGAGTCAGAAGTTAATCATCCGTCTCTCTCGAAAAAAGCCTTTCAACAAGATCTCGTAGATTTAGGTCGAGTTAGCTATGTTTTATCTGGCGGAAAACAGGAGATTCCCGATCACGATTTCCAGTGGCATCAATATTGTCATCCCGAACTCAAAAACTTTATATTAAGATTATATTCCGGTGAGTTTAAAAGAGCTTCAGATGCTCATCGAGAGTTGTTAAAATTACCTTTAGATCATCCATTAGAACAGATTTCAGTCAATCCTATTTTTGTTGACAGCGAACAGCAACCCCGGTCAAAATCTCAACGTTCTTGGAGTATTCCTTTAATTCTTCTACTGGCAACTTTGGTGAGTTTGGGAATATTAATTCTAGGAATTAGGAGATTTTTATCGGCTTCAACACCTCCAAATCCTGCCAATATTGTCTTTAATAAAAACTCCGATCCCTCTCAGTTCGCTCAAGTTGATATTCCCTCAAGTTTGCTCAATAAAAGTATTAATTATTCAGCCGATCAACGATGGAAAACCGCACTTAAAACTTCCGTTGGCTACGGTGGTAATCAATCTTTGGCTAACCAGTTGAACCCGTCTCAAATTTCATTGAATCTGCAATCTCCAAATTTATTTTCTTTTATTCGTGAAGGAAACAACACAGA
>NZ_LATL02000066.1 GCF_000972705.2 Limnoraphis robusta CS-951
CCCCTAGCCCCCCTTTTAAAGGGGGGAACTGGATTTTTTATTTTTTCCAAGTCTCCCTTTTTAAGGGGGATTTAGGGGGATTCTTCCCCAGGGGGATTTAGGGGGATAAAGTCCCCCTTTTGATCCCCCCTAGCCCCCCTTTTAAAGGGGGGAACTGGATTTTTTTTTCTTGAAAGTCCCCCTTTTTAAGGGGGATTTAGGGGGATAAAGTCCCCCTTTTTAAGGGGGATTTAGGGGGATTCTTCCCCAGGGGATTTAGGGGAATAAAGTCCCCCTTTTGATCCCCCCTAGCCCCCCTTAAAAAGGGGGGAACTGGATTTTTTATTTTTTCCAAGTCTCCCTTTTTTTTCTTGAAAGTCCCCCTTTTTAAGGGGGATTTAGGGGGATTCCAACTCTCAAATTTTTCTTGAAAGTCCCCATTTTAAAGGGGGATTTAGGGGGATTCCAACTCTCAAGTTTTTCTTGAAAGTCCCCATTTTAAAGGGGGATTTAGGGGGATTCCAACTCTCAAGTTTTTCTTGAAAGTCCCCCTTAAAAAGGGGGATTTAGGGGGATCAAGTCCCCCTTTTTAAGGGGGATTTAGGGGGATCAAGTCCCCATTTTTAAGGGGATTTAGGGGGATCAAACCTACAAAGGCATCCAAACTTTAGCTAAAATTGTCGCAACTTTCATCACAGGTTCAGCAAGAGTTTCAACACCTTCTAATCCTTTTTTAAGTGCCTCAACTGCTTCATCTATTAAACCTTTATCGGGTTGCGGTTTCTTGAGTTCTGTTTCTATCATTTCAACAGGAAACTCTGCTTGTTTTTTCTGAATAGAGTTGAGTGCATTGGTTGAAGCAATTTCCTGTTTCAGCTTTTGCAGTTCATTTAATGCGGTTTCTACGTTAGAACTTTCTCCGACGGTTTGGGTATAGCTTTGATCAAGATTAACCTCAGAATCTACCGTATTGAATGCTTGAAAACCTTGATAATGGGTTCCACTATTACCACTAATGGTTATGTTACCAAAAGATTGAGATTTGTTCATAGTAGCAGGATTATCTTGAGAAGATGGTATCGCTTTGTTAGATTCCTGATTAGAACTAATAGCTAACGTTTTACTTCTCGGTCTATATTTAATTTGAGGTTTATCGACTTCAGAAATAGCGTTTAAATCAATTAAAGTGCGACCCGACTCAAAACAATTATCATAGGGTTCTCCCGCCCCCAACGCCCGATAAAACCCCACTGCAAATTTAATCGCGGCTTCGTCTCCTATCGCTTGATTCATCCCGACAACACAATCAATATGTTGATGAATGGCTTGGGCTTGAATTTCACTATAACAGGCGTTCAACAAAACACATTCGACTTCCGTTTGAAACGCTTTAAATAATCGGGCTAACGCATCTTCACTTACCAATACACTTCGCCCAGAATTGTCTTCTAAAATTAACCCATCATTTCCCGAACCATGACCAGAAAAGTGTACAATTGTGGGATGATGATAATAGAGCGTTTGTTGTAAATCATCAATCCGAACCGCTCCCACTGGTATCACACGAAATTCGTCTCTGTGATTTGATTGTCTCAGGGTTTGTTGAATCTCCCTGACTTCTTTATCCAAACGCAAACGAGTTGTATCTGCGGGATTAGCCGAGAGAATTAATATTTTTTTCATAGGTTAGATGCACAGAGTTGAATAGACGAGATTAGTCCAAATTAGATCAATATCGCTGACTGAGGGAGTGATAGCTCCAATTTGGCGTAAAAATTATGAGATGTCAAGGGAATGTCGCCAGATGAGTGTTGACTTTCTATTACTCATTAATACTAACCCGAAGTTCTAGGGGCTACGAGCCATATAAATTGTTCCTTATCGATTCTTTATTTGTTGATATTCTGTTCACTTTAGAATATCAAAATGAACTGCACCCAAGCAAATTCAAAATAAAAAAGCTGAAATCACTTCCGGCGTTGAGTTTGAGTCGTGGGGGAAGTGAATTCACTTCGGGGATTCCCCGAACTTTGCTAGTTTTAACTTTTATTCAAGTGTTTCTCGAATTTTTTCAACCACAAGATTCAACTGAACCGAATGAGACGCTTTCAACAAAATTCGATCACCTGGTTGGATAAATTGAATTAATTGTTCGGCCATTTGATGATGAATATTCTCTGAATTGATCTTCCCAATTTCTACAACAGCTAACCCTTTTGCACCCGTTGCCATTGCTTCTGCTTCTTCCGCATCTGCTAAAATAAACAGTGCGTCTAAATTGAGGTCTTGGGCTGTTTTTCCCACTTTTTGATGAAATTCAACCGAACGATCTCCGAGTTCTTTCATCGTTCCTAATACTGCAATATGGCGTTTACCAGGTGTTTGTCTTAACAACTTCAAAGCCGCTATCATCGACTCTAATCCCGCATTGTAGGTTTCATCTAAAATCACAATATCATTCGCAAATTCATAGCGTTTTGCTCGTCCTTCTGGGAGTTGAACTGACAAGCCTGTTTTGAGCGGGGTATAGAGTTCTTCAGCAGATAAATTTAGACCTTTAATCACTTTTAGAACCGCTAAAGCTGCTAAAAAATTAGACGCATTGTGAGATCCGGGCAACGGTAACGGTAAATTAATTCCTTCTACTCGCAGCGTTTGTTCATCAATCAATTCACCCTGTAAATCTCCCCCTTCTAAACCATAAGTCAGTGTTTCTCCCGACCAAACGGTTGCCGCAGTCTCGATTAAACGACGGTTATCATGGTTTAAAATAGCAATACTCGTCTTCGGCATTTCAGCGAGTAATTCACATTTAGCTTGAGCGATCGCTTCTTCTGAACCTAATCTCCCAATATGAGCGGTTCCCACATTCGTAATTAAGCCAATAGTTGGACGAGTAATTTGAGTCAGTAAAGCAATTTCTCCTCTAGCTCGCATCGCCATTTCAATCACAGCATAGTTGTGATCAGAAGTCAATTGTAAAAGCGTTTTCGGAACGCCAATTTCGTTGTTATAATTAGCTTGGGTTTTATGAACATTTCCTTGAGTGTTTAAAACCGCAGCAATTAATTCTTTTGTTGTGGTTTTTCCCACAGAACCCGTCACCCCAATAATGGGAATTGTAAACTGTTCTCGCCACCATCGGGCAATAGTCTGATAGGCTTCTAGAGTATCCTGAACCGTGAGCAAGGGTAAATTGGGAGAGTGAGCTGCAAAATCGGCTTCTACAATGGCACAAACCGCCCCTTTTGCGATCGCAGGTTCAACAAAGCCATGACCATCAAAGCGATCGCCACGCAAAGCGACAAAGGCTTCTCCAGGCTTCAGTGTACGAGTATCCGTCGTGATACCGATCACCTGCACGTCTTGGGGGGTATCACACTGCAAAGGCAAAGAAACCGCTAGAATTTGAGATAGTTGAGTTAATGTGATCGGGCTAAACATCCTGCAAACATTTAAAACTTGACTCAAGATTGCCATTATTATTTCAGAATTTGGGCATCTTGAGAGAGTCTGAGGTGAATCTTTTTAATTTCTCATGCACTGGGTAAATTTATAGGTGTTGTAGAAGCCAACAAAAGCTGAACAATTTTAGACCCTAGTTTGTACTGTCTTTGTACCCAAATTTTAGTCAAACTAGAGTTTTATGGTCTGTAATGGTGTGTAGGAACATTTCATCTGGGGTAAGCGTTGCATTCAGCGAGGAAAATATCTCGCTTCAACTCAAAGGTGTATTTCAAGCTTTATTAGCCCATCTTTTGAAAGAATAAGATTTAGGGTAGATTAGTGATCTCAAATGAACAAGTCGTTTGTCAGTCGTTACAGTCGGTTTATTTCTCCTGAAGAACAGCAACTCTATGATCACTTAATTGAACAAGTAGAAGTTGAAAGTCCTTCGGAGTTAATTGAACGCATTCGTTTGTTATTTATTGAAGGTTCTGGCTATCCAGATCGTCAAATCGCTCAGGCTTTAGAGAAAATCTTAAACCATAAGGAAGTCGAAGAAGATTTTAACTTTATTCTTAATCGCTGTTGTTATATTTTAATCAACGGTTGGCATACGCTACCCAGCCGAAAAGAAGCGATTTATAAATTACTAAAACTGTTTGATAAATTAGCAGAAAAAACCTTCAGTAGCTACAATCACTCTCGCCGTTTAAAACGACAGAACGAACTCATGCAAAAGTTTGCTCAGAGTGAACAATATTCGGCTTTAAAGCGCTTTGCAGAAGTGCTTTGTCAGTCGCAGGGGTTTAATTCTCCTCCTCTGTTAACGCAACCTTTAAGAACTCTAATACCCCGTTATCCCTACTTATATACTCATTGTTTGCTGAGTGACTATAGTTCCTATGAACATCAGCAAATGATTCGACATATTCAAGCTCAAAAGCAACGCAAATTTGAACTGGATTTATCTCGGTATTCAGCGCATCAACTGCGACGCCTGGAAGTTGCACGGGTTTCAATAGAAGATGCCAAAAAGATTAAATCTCCCCTCCCTAACCCAACGCTATTAAGTAACCGAGAACTTTTTGACGCTTTAAAACAATATGTGGGGAAAGTAGAAGGCTCAGATACTTACCGCGACATGGCTAAACGCTTTATCTCTCATTCTAACTCAATCCAAACCTTTCGAGAATTTAAAGATGATTTTTATGAGTATCTCAATACAAGCAGCTTAGGTTCTGCTTACAGTAAACGTCAGTTCAACGATAAACTCTATAAGCAGTTACAAATCATTATTCCTCACAGCGATGATGAACCCTTTAATGAATTTCTGCTGCTGAGAACGTGCAGCCAGATGTTGAATTTTCTCGTCGTTGAGAGTCCACAAAAACCCAATCACTTTGTTTTCATTGACTTAATTTCCAATATTGGGCCGACATTTACCGTTGGTTTACTGCTAAAAATAGTTCTGATTTGTCGGAAAGTTAGACCCTATTTAGAAAAGCGATTTTCGATTCTTTTCAACCATTACGAATCAAGCTCCCAAGATGCGGTTGTCTGGTTAATTAAAGTTCTAGAAAATTTGAATATTGCTTTAACCAGTAACTTTGGGCGGATTGATTTATCGTTTATTCATTAAAGAAGAATTCAGAAGTCAGAATTTCTGAGTCAGTAATCAAATCAATTGAAGGTCGATTTAGACCCCTTGACGAGTCCAACCGTCGCACAGAATTCAATTCTGTCTCCTGACTCCTGACTCCTGACTACTTTATTCATAAACACTTTTCAAACCATTCTACATCCCAATATCGATCAAACTTACGACCCACTTCTCGAAACACACCTACACTTTGAAACCCAAACTTTTTATGAAGTCCAATAGAAGCAGGATTGGGTAACGTAATCCCCGCATAAGCCCGATGCACATCTTCAGTTTTTAAGGCCTGAAATAAACGGCGATACAGTAACGTTCCTATTCCTTTTCTAATAGCTTTTGGATGAACATAAACACTGGTTTCCACCGAAGTTTCATAAGCCGCTTTGGGTCGAAATAAACTACTCGTCGCATAGCCAACCACTTCACCTTCAACTTCAGCGACAAACAAACGATAACGACCTATATCAGAATAATGCTCAAACCATTCTTCAGTCCGTCGTTCCACTGTAAACAGTTTAAGATCAAAGGTAATCGCCGTGTTGAGAATATAATGATTGTAAATTTCCGTCAGTTGAAAGATATCTGAAGGTTGGGAAAAACGAATTACGATAGTCATTGGAGTCCGGCACAATTAACAAGAGGGTAGACTGATGCTCAACACCTGTTAAAATAAACAGAAGTTGATTCAAAATCTTATTATCCGTTATTCTCTAAAACTGTGGAGTTCTAAAGCCCACAGGATATTCAAAAAAGATACGATAGGATGAGAGATCAGAGAAATATCAACTCCTGCGAGTTGAGAGGAGCCAGATGAACCTAGATGACGAACTCAACAATACAATTTTAAGCTTCACTGACATTCAAGCTGAGTTAAACCTCCGGGATGCACAAGATGCGATGCGCGAAATCGTGGCACATCTGGACTTAACCCCCCAAGAACGAGCCGGACTGGAAACAGAACTTGAGGGCTTAGACACGATAATGGATAAACTCGAACAAACTCGCGTCCAAATTGCGGTGTTTGGGATGGTGGGGCGGGGGAAATCCTCGATTTTGAATGCTCTTTTAGGTCAAAATATCTTTGAAACTGGCCCGATTCATGGCGTCACCCAAGCAACTCAAGCCAAAAGTTGGCAAGTTGCTAATACGCCTCCAGAAACTTCGGAAATGGGAAATGATGTCGTTTCTTATCGCATTTCTCAAGTCGAATTAATAGACACTCCGGGAATCGATGAAGTTGACGGGAAAACCCGAGAAGAAATCGCCCGTCAAGTTGCACAACGCGCTGATTTACTGTTATTTGTGATTGCCGGAGATATTACTCAAGTTGAATATCAGGCGTTATCTCAACTGCGGGAAGCCGGAAAACCGATGTTATTAGTGTTTAACAAAGTTGACCAATATCCTGAAGCTGACCGGATGGCAATTTATCACAAAATACGCGATGAACGAGTCAAAGAATTACTGTCACCGGATGAAATTGTCATGGCTGCGGCGTCTCCATTAGTCGCCAAAGCAATTCGTCGTCCTGATGGCAGTATTCAACCTCAATTAAGTCGTTCTGAACCGCAAGTTGACCAACTGAAACTCAAAATTCTCGATATTTTAGACCGGGAAGGAAAATCACTGGTTGCACTGAATACCATGCTTTATGCGGGAGAGATTAACGAACAGTTAGTGCAGCGAAAAATGGAAATTCGCGATGAAAGTGCGAACCGAGTGATTTGGAATGGGGTGATGACCAAATCCGTCGCCATTGCACTCAATCCGATGACGGTTATTGACCTCGTAAGTGGTGCGGTGATTGATGTGATGATGATTTTAACTTTATCTAAATTATATGGCATTTCGATGACCCAAAAAGGGGCTATTGATTTATTACAAAAAATCGCCATTAGTATGGGGGGAATTACAGCCAGTGAATTAGTCGCAAATTTGGGTTTAAGTTCTTTAAAAGGACTGTTGGGAGTGACGGCACCGATGACGGGAGGGGCGACATTAATTCCCTATTTGTCGGTGGCGATGACGCAAGCCGCAGTCGCTGGGGTTTCTTCCTATGGTATTGGACAGGTGACAAAAACCTATCTTGCTAACGGTGCGTCTTGGGGTGATGAAGCACCAAAAGCGGTGGTGAAACGAATTCTCGCCTCGTTGGATGAAACGTCTATTCTCAACCGAATTAAAGCCGAATTACAAACAAAATTAGACTTAACTCGTCATTCGACTCCCCAAAAACGACAATTTGAACAACCCTGATATTCAAAACAATTAGTATTAGAAAGCCATTTTTTTGCCGAAACCGAGTTTTTCTAGAATTTTCTCAGTATTTTCTAGAATAATTCTCAGGAAAATTTAAGTTTGCTCAGATTCAATGAAAACTAAGATTGAAAAATTTAGCTTAAATTTTGGGTATTAATTCCAAAAATAAGCGATAAAATAAATAAATCTACCTTAAAACTTACAGAGAAATCGAAAGAAATGGTTGCGAATTACGAAGTCGAATCAATTGTTCTAGATCGCTACAAACAAGGCGCGAAAGAAGTTCAGCCGTCTTTATGCTGTCCGACTAGCTACGACAAACAATATCTGGCAAAAATTCCACAAGAAATCCTCGAGAAAGACTATGGTTGTGGTGATCCGACTCGCTATGTAAAATCTGGGGAAACAGTCGTTGATCTCGGTTCAGGTGCAGGGAAACACTGTTATATTTTATCACAGATTGTCGGTGAACAGGGTCAAGTGATTGGTGTTGACTTCAATGATGCCATGCTGTCACTCGCTCGAAAATATCAAGCCGAAATGGCGACAAAATTGGGATATCAAAATACCAAATTTGTCAAGGGTAAAATTCAAGATTTAGCCCTGGATTTAGACAAAGTACAACAGTGGTTAACCCAAAATCCTGTACAATCGATAGAAGGGATTTCTGCTTTACAAACAGAATGCGATCGCCTGCGACAAGAAGAAACGTTAATTGCTGATCATAGCGTTGATGTCGTGATTTCTAACTGTGTTTTAAATCTGGTTCGTCCCCAAGACAAAACACAACTGTTTCAAGAAATTTATCGGGTTCTAAAAAAAGGCGGTCGGGCGGTTATTTCTGATATCGTTTGCGATGAAAACTCAACGCCAGAAATGGTGAAAGATCCCGAACTTTGGAGTGGTTGCATTTCGGGAGCGTTTCGAGAAGACACGTTTTTAGAAATGTTTGAACAAGCCGGATTCTACGGTATTGAAATTTTAGTTCGTCAAGCCGAACCTTGGCAAGTCATTAATGGCATAGAATTTCGTTCCCTGACGGTTCAAGCCTTTAAAGGAAAAGAAGGCCCCTGTTTAGAACGGAAACAAGCTATCATTTACAAAGGCCCTTGGAAACAAGTTGTTGATGATGATGGTCATACTCTTTGTCGGGGTCAACGCATGGCCGTTTGTGACAAAACATTTAACCTTTATACTGATCCAAATGGGCCTTATTCTCAAAGTATTGTAGCCCTTCCTCCCTATCAAGAAATTCCCCTTGCAGAAGCTACAAATTTCAACTGTAAACCGAAAGCAACTCGCAGTCCTAAAGAAACAAAAGGAACCGACTATCAGATCACTAGCTTACCGGATAGTGATTCCTGTTGTGATCCCTTAGAATGTTGTTAGAGAGAAGAAAAAAACACCCTCGACACAAAGAGGGAATTTTTGGAGTCTTTGTGTCAATGAAAACATGAGTGCAAGCGTCTGGCTTGCTAGATGTCTCTTTCAAGTTTCGCTGCTACTAGATCCCGGTGAATAAATTTGACCTACAGAATGATCGGCGTTAATCTCAACAACTAAATCTGCTAAATGGGGATTTTTGACTAACGGCGAGATGAATAATTCGGGATGCAGAGATTTCCAAAAATAGTCTACAAACTGTTCAATTTCTGCATCCGTCATTCCTGATTTTCCACTGGCAATCATTTCTTGTTCGGCTTGTTGACGCCATTGTTTTGATAAGCGATAATCAACAGGATAGAGAACCATTAACCGATCCAAACGTTCCCACAACGGAAGATAATCTTTTAACTTCTGATTAATATCTCGCGCAAATTGTCGATCGCTTTCGGTTAAAATCGGTTCAGGAGGGTGATTAAATTGGCTATCTTCAACCGGACGACAACCGACAAACCAGCCTTCAAACAACACTACATCAACTTTGGTGACAATTTCCGGTTCAATGCGATCGCCTGCTCCATGATACAACGATTTATCAAACCGAGGAACCGCCACAGAAGCCTTAGTTTGACGCAACTCATCTAAAACCCCTAGCCCAATTTCTACATCATGGGTTCCCGGTGGACCACGCCAAATGAAGCGAGGATCAACTTCTCGCAAACGTTCCCGATCGGCGTAACTTTTGTACAAATCATCAATTGATAAACTTAGGGTAGAATATCCTTGAAAGCTTAAAATCGCAGTTAAAGCTTTACCCAGAGTCGTTTTACCCGTTCCCTGTCCGCCGAGAATCCCTTGAATAATCGGACGATTTAAGCTTTGATAATGTTGGGTGAGTTGAGTTGCCAGAGGAAGCCACAATTTCCAGAGCAGTTCCCAACCCGCCCCAACTTGCGGTAAATTACAGTCATGTTGGAGTAGGGAGTAAAATAATTGCGATCGCTTTTCAATCACCGTCTCAACGTTCTCTGGGGTGATTCCAAAGGCAGTTGAGCGTCGATGATCACGCAGTTCTAAAGCGGCTAACTGTTGCAGTTCATCAGGTGAGGGTTGATTTCCCCCTGCCCAAGCCTCTAAAATTTGAATCATAAGGGGATTATTTTTGAAGCGTGGGAACTTTCAAGAACCGAGTAAAAACGCCAGTAAAAACAAACTATAGATAGTCCCGATTTTTAGGGCGTTGAGGTTTTCAATCCATAACGGTTGGCGAATTTGGGGTTTTCTGCGATAAGTTAGCCAGCTCACAGCTTCGGTGAACAATAATACAAACAAGGCGGCGATCACGTCCCATTGAGACTCTTGTCCCGCTATCGTAGAAATAACAATACCCAAAAATGAGCCGAGTAGCAAACTAATCGTTAGCAGTGAGATTCGTCGCCAAGGATTGCGTAGCCATCGCCCCAGTCGCTCACTAAGAACATTTGTTAGTCGGTTTAGACGAGTGTTCTGCATAGAACAACTTGTGAAATTGATCGGATTGGACTTTTCACGGAAAAGATCATGAAACTTACACTACACCCTGCAATCTGGGTTGCTGGGACTATTATATTTTCGAGTTTTGCCTTGAGACAACTTTGGTTAAACACTTGTATCAGTTCTACCGAATTACAGCGATCGCTTGATCCCGATAGTGTACCTGTATTTATTCCTTCTACGATCCCTGATTCTACACCGAGTTTAACGGAAAATGCAGCACCCGAGGAGATTGGAGTGAGTTTTGATCCCGTCTCAGAGGGGACAAAAGCGGCATTGCGGGTGAGTAATCGCACAAATCATCCGGTGCGGGTTGCATTGCGTTCACCATCCCAGGCTTCCGAACCTGTTCACTGGGATTTTGCACCTCAAGAGGGAAGTTTGAATGGACTTATTTTATCGCTACCGGAGACTGATTTAACTTTGGAACCGGGAGATATTTTAGTCGTCTTTGCTCAAGATGGTTCTCGTCAATACTGGGGGCCTTATATTGTAGGTGAAACCAACTCACCCGCCTGGAATTCTCAGGGTGAAGAATGGCTGTTAGTGGTTAAACCCTAAAGACTGAGTTAGCAAACCCAAGATGGAAACTAATTTGAGGATTGACAACTTACTTGTTTGTGCAATTGCTGTAATTGCTGCTTCTGCTGCTGCTATTTGTTCCTCTAAAAATGTGCGAGTTGGCATTAGAGTTTCTTCTAATTCGACCCTTCAATCTTGAAAAAGCTAGTTTTTTAGTAATGCTTCGATTCTGCATAACGATAAATGACAGACAATTCACTAAACCTCATTCTTGCTCTTGTCGCTTTTTAAACAAATCGAATGCGGCTATATATAACTCCTGACTTAGTGTGTATTAGACCACATATGCAAGATAACACCCGTCAGCAGGATGTTGTCAAGCGATCGCAGTCTAACTCGGCTATCATTAGTGTTATTCCATAGGTAGAGGATACCAGATTTTTTTCTAGAAGTGCTGTAGCTTGATGGTGCTAAAGCACTACTACAGACTTGGTTAAACTGTCACTATTCACCGTACAATTTATAAGGTTCTCGCTAATTCATCAGCAAACGACGGGATGAAACTAAAGTCTAAATGGGGGATCACTTCTGAATTCCCATCTCAATTTAAACGGCTTTTCCTGACAGCTATTCTGCCTATCTTGGGGTTGGGCTTGGTCGGTTGGATTGCTTTTTTTTGGAACTTGGGTAATACAGGTTTAGTTGATGAGACAGAACCTCTATTTGCAGAAGCCGCTCGTCAAATGTTAGTCACTGGAGATTGGATCACGCCCTACTTTAATGAAGTTCCTCGCTTTGACAAGCCACCTTTGATTTATTGGTTGATGGCGATCGCTTATCGGCTCGTCGGGGTGAATGAGTGGGGGGTTCGTCTTCCTTCGGCGATCGCGGCTTTATTTCTCATCTTTTTTATTTATTACATTCTACAATTTTATCTGACAAATAGCAAGAATAAACCGAAATTTTATCGGAGTTTATTCAAGTTTAAAATTAAACTTTATCCTTTACCCTTCATGGGTGCTGCTTTAATCGCGTTTAATCCTGAAACCATCGCTTGGGCAAGAATAGGCGTTTCTGATATGCTGTTAAATGCCTGTATGGGTTCCGCATTATTAGCTTTTTTTCGGGGCTATGCTGAACCAAACGAACGAAAATCTGATCAATTATCTCCTTGGTATTTTGCTTTTTATATTTTTCTCGCTTTAGCGGTGTTAACTAAAGGGCCAATTGGCTTTGTTTTACCTGTTTTAATTATCGGATTATTTACTCTATATCTGGGAAATATTAAAAAGGTTTTACAAGAAATTTTTCCAATTTTAGGAAGCTTTATTCTTTTGGTCATCGTTCTTCCTTGGTATATCTTCATAACAGCAAAACATGGATTAACCTATCTCAATGACTTCTTTGGCTATCATAATTTTCAACGTTTTACTCAAGTCGTCAATAATCACGATGCCCCTTGGTATTTTTATTTTATTATTGTTTTAATAGGATTTGCACCTTGGTCTGTTTATTTACCTGTTGCTATTGTACAAACTCAGTTTTGGCAGCGAAAAAACTGGCAAAATCGCTCTCGCCTCGAACATTTACCCTTATTTTCTCTGTTTTGGTTTGGATGTATTTTCATCTTCTTCAGTATTTCTGTCACTAAACTTCCCAGTTATGTCTTGCCCTTGATGCCCGCTTCAGCCTTACTGGTTGCGCTGTTTTGGAATAATATTTACAACAAAAAACAGAAATTAAATGTCGTTTTCAAACCCTTACTATATTTTTCCTTCAAATTAAACTTGTTTTTTTTAATCGCCCTTTCCGGGGCTATTTTTTGGAGTTATCATTGGTTAGGAGATGATCCAGATATGCCTGATTTTCGAGAAGCACTCCACGCTTCTGGGTTACTAGAATTGAGTGCTTTGATTTGGATTATAACTGCCGGAATCATTTTATTTTTATTATGGAAACGACAACCTGATAAAATTTTAACAGTTAATTTAATCGGGTTTATTGCCTTTTTAATCTTTGCAGCGACTCCCGCCAATCAATTACTGGATATTCACCGACAAGAACCCTTACGACAACTGGCGGAAACCGTCACCAAAGAAAGAATATCTCAAGAATATTTACTGATGATTGGCTTTAAAAAACCCAGTTTAGTTTTTTATACTCAAAATCCTGTAAAATACTTTCAATATGCCAGCGATGCTGTTAGCTATCTTCGCACCCCAAGCGTTCAAAAAGCCTCTCCTGACACGGTTCTGATTTTAGCTTATCCTCAAGATATATTTGAAATTGGACTGCGGGCTTCTCAGTACCAACTATTACATCAAGCAGGGGTTTACCAACTGATTAGAGTCCCTAAACTCGTTCTATTAAACCTCGATAGCAATCCACTTCCTAGCGACTAATTCAGCAAAGGCTATTTTTGAACTTTGGGTTGAGTATAGCATCCTTTCGTGGGACATTCAACAGCCAATTCTAAACTGATCATAAAAAGTGACAAATCATTCGGATTGTGAAATAATTCTCCTGTAATATCCAACGATATGGTATCAGGAGTGAAGATTTTTATCCTATGATGAACTGGCTCAAAAAATATTCTACCCTCAAGTTTTCTACCCTTTTAAAAAATAAATTCATCTGTTTTTTGCTGATGTTTGTGTTAGGCGTTAGCCTTTCAGGAGCCACAAAATCAACCACAACTCCTTCAATACGTGTGCCAATTTTCGGTTTTCATAATATTATCGACTTTGAGACGGCAGAAAAGACCAAAATCAAACCGCTCACCTTTGAACACGACTATAGTAAACGGGAAATCTATACTTTATTAAACTACTTAGTTGACAACAACTATTGGTTTTTGAGTAGTCAAGATTTGTTTACTTACTTTATTCAAAAATCAAAACCCATCCCAAGCGAATATCTCAACCGCAAACCCGTAATGATCACCTTTGATGATGGTTACTTGGGAGTCCATGAAAATCTTTTACCGATTTTAAAAGACCTAGAAAAAAACTATGGAGAAACGGTAAAAGTAGTTCTATTTATTAACCCAGGTTCAATGGGAGTTAATCTCAAAGATTTTGTTCCTCATATCAGTTGTGATCAGCTACGCGAGGGATATAGACGCGGTTTTTATGATATTCAGTCTCATGGATTTTCTCATCAAAACCTGAGTAAATTAGATCTGAAAAACTTAGAACTTGAGTTAGAGAAATCCAAAACAAAACTCAGAGAATGTGTAGCCGATTTAGATCGAAATAAATGGGTGGGCGCTCATATTGCCTATCCCTACGGTTCAGTTAGCCCCAAAGTCGAAAAATATTTACCCAAATATCACTTGACGGGATATCTATATGATGGGATTATTTCTCGACCGAATCGCTTAAGAAATCCGTTCCAAATTTCTAGAGTTCCTGTCAACCGCTATATCACACCCCAGCAATTAATTCAAATTGCCAACCGAGCCACGCCAATCAAACAATTAGATCTGAAAAACCCTTAAATTCGATCAGTCAAGAGAAAAGGACAGTAATCTATTAGAATTGAACATTAATAACAGTTAACCCCTTACTGAAATGATGCAATTCTTTGGGATTATTGTCACCCTACTCCTTTTCACCGTTCAAATCTTCGGAGGATATTCACCCGCCTTTGCAGCTTCTGAGACTTTAGCAGAATCAACCCCTGTCGTTCAAGATCTGGAGAACCTGCTGGATAAAGCCTTTGAAACAACAACCGCCGGAAAATTTGCCCAAGCGGAAACCTACTGGACTGAGATTATTCAACAATATCCAGACAACCCCGCCATGTGGAGTAACCGGGGAAATGTTCGGGTGAGTCAAAATAAGCTAGAAGAAGCCATTTCTGACTACAACAAAGCCATCGAACTCGCACCCGAACTCCCCGATGCTTATTTAAACCGAGGCGTGGCTTATGAACGATTAAAACGTTGGCTTGATGCGATCGCCGACTACAATTATGTGTTAGAACAAGCTCCTGAAGATGCCGTCGCCTTCAACAACCGAGGCAATGCCGAAGCCGGTTTAGGGGACTGGAAAGCCGCAATTATTGATTATGAAACCGCCGCCGAACTTGATCCCAATTATGCCTTTGCCCGGGCAAACTACGCCCTGGCCCTCTATCAAGACGGCCAAACCGAAAAAGCCCTTCGCACCATGAAAAATCTAGTGCGTAAATATCCGAATTTTGCCGATATGCGAGCCGCTTTAAGCGCTTGTTTATGGGAAAAAGGCAAACAAGGAGAAGCCGAAAGTAACTGGGTCGCAGCCGTTGGACTCGATAAGCGTTACAAAGATCTTGAATGGGTGACTCAAGTCCGTCGTTGGCCGCCTGCGGTTGTCAATGCCTTGGATAAGTTTCTCAACTTGCAGTAAGCTGTTCGATCACATCAGGGGTAAGTTGTTCAACGTTATCAAGAACCATCACCGCACCTGCGGTTTTTAGGGTTTCAGCGTAGGCTTGAGCGCGTTGGCCGTTCTGTTGAACATGAGGCGGTAACACACCCACACCTAGCCAAGACCGAACCGGTTGCTGTTCAGAGGCTTGTTTGATGGTGTACATATCCCCTACCGTGTCTCCCACATACACAACCGTCGTCGGGCGCTGAGAGTGCAACTGCTCGATCGCCATAAACAGTCCTGTCGGATCGGGTTTTCCCGGTGCGTCCTCCATTGCGACTAACACAGGTGAACCTAACCCTAACTTCCCACTCAGCACGTATAACGCTTCATCTCGCATGGCGCCGCTAAAAAATCCCCAACCGATACCTGCGTAACTCAGTTGTTTAAAATAAGCAGGCTGACACAGCACAGGTTCCGAGCAAATATAACCCGTCCAATTTTCGGGATCTGGCCCTCGATAGCGGGATTGAAAAAAGGCAATCAAACTCTCATAGTTGAGATCGATGGGATGGCGAGATGAACCCGCATTTCCCCCAGACGGCGTTGAGTTAGGCTGACGTTCAAAATAGCGAGAGATCAGTTCCCGAGAGGCTTCCCAATCATTATTCCAGATGCCCTCAGACTTGAGTTGATCAATGTCTTCCTGGCTGGGACGGTAAGCCTGGTTTGTAAACTGTTCAACGGTATCTGCGATCGCCCGTCGATAGGAACCGCCGACATCCCGAATTACACCGTCAATATCGAAAATTACAATTGCTTTCATCCTGTGGGGCTTGAATAAAGAGTTGATCCTTTGACATACTCCTCATAGCTAAAGCCAGAGGATTCTCCAAACACGAGCGGTTTTGGATTACTGGTTCATTGACAACCCTTACAGCAAGCTGCTTTCCTAACCTACTCTTTGAGGGGTTCGTCTCCCCAGTCGTTCATCCCATTTCAGAGATAGTTTCGGTATGCCCTACCGTACCTGAGAAAAAAATGCTTGATTCTCTGTACTTGGTGCTTGAAGGTTTTATCTTGCCAAAGCATTCCTGGCAAGAACCCCATACCTTAAGTTTTCAAGGTTCATTGCATCGATTAGATGCTGGGTTTTTCAACTGGTTGAATACCCGGCCAGTAGAGTTATTATAGCATTTCCTTGCCTTGTGCCTTGTATCCCCATACCTATTGGTAGGGGCGTGTACGGCAATTTCCGGTAAATTTAGATAGCACAGAAGTCTCATTGTGCGTTAGAATA
>NZ_LATL02000067.1 GCF_000972705.2 Limnoraphis robusta CS-951
ATACTGGATGTGATATAATATCATTAAATTTAGGTTTTTATTCTGTCTATGTAAAAAAAATAAGAATAAATTTTAATGAATTTTAAACATTTATTTTTTTCAGGTTTAAACCATGTTCTATGTCAACAGTGAAACTCATCCCCATTCAATTTTTGTCGTTGATGATGACTTATCCCAGCGAAAAATAATCGCTGCGGAGATGGAACGTCAGGGATATCGTGTCCTTCAACTCGGTGATGGACGACAGTGCTTTGAGCAGTGTTCTATCCTCAAACCGGATATGATTTTACTGGATGCTATTTTACCGGAGACTGATGGTTTTAGCTGTTGTAATCAACTCAAAAACGCCTTGGGTGAACAGTGTCCACCCGTTTTAATTATTACCACTCTCAACGATGAAAAATCAGTTGATCGCGCCTTTGAAGTCGGAGCAACTGATTACATTACAAAACCCATTCATTGGCCGATTATGCGTCAGCGAATTCGCAGAATTTTACAAACGCAATGGGCGATGAAAGAACTCAAAAAACAGGTAGAGCGATCGCAGCTTTTGACCGAACAATTAGAAATCGTCAATCAAAAATTAGAGCATTTAGCCGCAGTAGATAGCTTGACTAAAATTGCTAATCGTCGTCGATTTGATCAAGGTTTACATTCGGAGTGGAAAAGATTAGCGAGGGAAAGACTTCCCCTCTCATTGATTTTGTGTGATGTTGATTTTTTTAAAGCCTATAATGATACCTATGGTCATCGAGCTGGAGATTTTTGTTTACAGCAAATCGCTCAAATCCTGCGTGAAAATGTTAAACGTCCGGCTGATTTAGTCGCACGTTATGGCGGTGAAGAATTTGCAGTTATTTTACCAAATACTCATCTCAAAGGTGCGGTAAAAGTAGCCGAAGATATCAGGAATTCTCTGCACAATATTGAGATAGAACATTCCAATTCACCTGTTAGCAATCAAGTCACTTTAAGCTTGGGAGTTGCCAGTCTGATTCCCAATCATTACTTATCAGAATATTTTTTAATTGGGGAAGCGGATCGAGCCTTGTATGAAGCTAAAAAATCAGGACGCGATCGCGTGGTTTTTAGAATTTAAAAAGAATAAATTGGATAAAATTGCTCAAGTCTATCTTCCTAAAACCCAGATTTATCGACTGCTCCTAACCCTTTTAAAGCTTCTTTTTGAGCCTCTATAAAACCTTGAACATTTCCGATCTTCATTTGATGATAAATGTTGGGAACAATCAAGCTTTTTAAGCACTTTCCCGTCTCAACTTCCCACTGTTTAATTTTACCATCAGAACTGGCGCTCATCATCTTATGGCGATAGCGATTAAACATCACCGATGTTACCGTACTATCATGTTCTGCGAGGGTGTGGAGACAATTTCCGGTTTTCCTCTCCCATAATTTCACCGTACAATCATCACCTCCACTCGCTAAAATTTGACTATCAGGACTAAAATCAACCGACCAAATCCACCCCTCATGTCCGAATAGGGTATGCAGACATTTTCCGGTTTTTAAATCCCAGACTTTGACCGTTTTATCCTCACTCCCACTCGCCAAAAGCGAACCCTCAAAATTAAAAGCTATCGATCTAATATTATTTTTTTCAGGGAAAGTGTGCAAACATTCTTGTGTTTTGACATCCCAAACTTTAATCGTTTTGTCATCGCTTGCACTGGCTAAAATAGCAGCCTGGGGATGAAAAGCCAGCCTCCAAACCCAACCTTGATGTCCGGTTAAAACCGTCAGTTCATCAGTTTGTAAGTTCCAAACTTTCACCGTTGTATCTTGACCGCCACTCGCCAAATAAAAACCATCCGAACTAAAGGCTATTGTCCAGATTCCACCTTGATAATATTCCGTCGAATAATTTAAACATTTCCAACAGTTTCCGGTGTTCACATCCCACAACCGAATCGTTTCATCATCGCTGCTACTCGCCACCGTTTTTCCATCGGGACTAAACGCCACCGACCACACCCAAGCCTGATGTCCGGTTAAAGTTTTTAAACAGTCTCCGGTTTCACTATTCCACAGTCTCACTTGATGGTCTAAATGACTACTCGCCAACATCTGACCATCAGGACTCAATGCTAACGACCAAACCCAGTTTGTATATCCTCGAAAGGTTTGTAGACATTTTCCCGTTTGACGATTCCAAAGTTTAATAATTTGGTCATTATCTCCCGTTGCAACCGTTTGATTATCGGGACTAAAAGCCAAGGTTCTAATCCCAGTTTTATACTGTTTTAAACTCGCCAGACAGCTTCCCGTTTTCACCGACCAAAACTTCACAATAGAGTCAAAACATCCACTGGCTATGGTTTGACCATCGGGACTCCAAGCCAACACTTTAATTTCTTTTTTATGTCCTTGCAAAATTTGCTCACATTTCCCAGTTTCAATCTCCCAAATTCTGATAATTTTTTCATAGCCACAACTGGCAAGTTGCCGACCATCGGGACTAAAAGCCACGCACCAAATCGCATCATGGCTTCCGGTTATCGTTTGCAAACATTCGCCCGTTTTCACATCCCAAAGTTTAATCGTTTTATCATAACTTCCACTGGCTAAAATGGCTTGATTGGGGCTAAAAGCCACGCTTAAAACCCAGGCTTGATGTCCTTTGATCGTTTTCAACAATTGACCGTTATTTGCATCCCAAAGTTTGATCGTTTGATCGTTGCTACCACTGGCTATTATTTGACCATCGGGACTAAAAGTCGCCGTCCAAACCCATTCGTTATGTCCTTCTAAACTGTGCAGCAATTGACCCGTTTTTCCATCCCAAACTTTAACGGTATGATCTAAACTGCTACTAACTAATTTTTGACCATCTGAACTAAAGGCGAGGGAAGCCACCCACCATTTATGTTTTCCAAAAGTTGTTAATATTTCCCCCGTTTCAACGTTTAAAAATCGAATCATTCCCTCCGAGTCTCCCGCCGCTAAAATCTGACCATCGGGAGTAAAGGCTAAAGCGTGAATTCCGCCAAAACATTGAGTAAAAACGGTATTTTTGAAGTGACAGTTAGAAAAATCAACGTAATGCAGCTTAATTCCTTGTAAGTTAGCTTGCCAAATCGTTAAATTCGAGAAATCATAGCCGGTCAGGTTGATTTCCAAGGTACAAAGTAGATTGATTAAATTTCCGCCAATATAACCGGGAGTCAGGGGAGATTTTTCTTGAGTTTGACGAATTAATGATTTTAAATGAGTTTCTAAATGAGAGACGGTTTGAAATTGCCCTAACAAAGCTTCTATAATCGGGTGAATAATCGTTCTAATTTGGCTGGTTCTGATATAATCTTTGGTGGTAGCCAGCATTAACGCATAGCGATTAAATAGATTAAATTCACCGACGATTAATTCTTGGGTGACGGTTGCGATTAATTTTTCAGTCACATATTCCATCAACACAGGTTGCAGGGTAAAGCGGTTTTGATCGGCAGTTTTTTCCAGCAGCATTCTTCCCTGCAAACAGTCTAAATAATCCGATAAATGATGTTGATACAAGGGCGAGACTAAATGGGTTTTTAACTCCAGCAGTGAAACGGGTTCTCGGTGAATAGCTAACCAATATAAAATTTGATGTTCTTCCGGGATGGAGGACTGAAAATGCCAATCTAATAATTCTCGAATGTCTTGAAAAAACAAACTGTTATTTTTTAAAAATTCACCTATATTCCCGCCAAATACGTTTTGAATATGACAGGCGGTTAATTTTAAGGCTAATGGATTTCCTCGATATAAATTAATTAATTGTTCCCATTCGGTTTCTGTGGCGAAAAATTCTCCTTTTTGTTCAACCAGTTGCTTTGCGGGGTCAACGGTTAACCCTCCCAATTGGAAAAAACGCACGGGTTGATGTTGACCTGCGAATTTTTCTAAATGACGAATTTTGATGCGACTGGTTAGTAGGAAACAACTTTGATGGGAAACTTCGGCAATTTTTTCTAAGAGTTGATGATAGTTTTCGGAACCGGATTTATATTTTATCCCTTCAGTTCCGGCGGTGAGAATCGTCTCAACGTTATCTAAAATGAATAAGTAGCGATTTTGTTTTAAATAGGAGATTAATAAACAAATTTGTTGTTCAAGGCTATCGGGTAAATCGGTCTTTTCTTGATGAGAGAGAAATAAAATCCAGTCTTTGATCAGGTCTTGAATAGAGAGGGAATTTAAAAGCGATCGCCAAATAACACCTTGAAATTCTCCAGTAATTTCTTGGGCTAATTGTACAGTCAGGCTGGTTTTTCCTTTCCCCGGAAGTCCAACCACTGCGATCAGACGACAGCGATCGCGGATTATCCATTCTTTTAAAGTGTTTAAATCGGTTTCCCGTCCCAAAAAATCACCCACATCTGGAGAATCCGCCCAATCCTGATAAGAATCCGACTGTTGATTTGAGGAATTCGAGACAGGAGACGAAGTAGAAAACTGTCGCTCTACCACTTGTTTGAGATAGGGTTTTGTCACCTTTTCTCCGAATACATCACCGAGTTGCTTCCAGAGGAGAGAAGCTTCTTTTTTAATACTATTTTCTTCTCGTTTAGTCCGATTCGCAATAATTCTATATTTCTGATCCTTCAAAACTCCCTGAAGAATCTCAACTTGAACAGATTTTAAGTATTTTCCTGTTTGACGATAAACACGTTCCTGAATTTGTTTAATAGTTTGTTCGATTTCCATTGCACCCAAGGGAATTCACTTATTATTTTTTGACCGATTTTATCCTTTTTTTAGAGGATGAAAACCAAGACTATTCACTTTTTTCTACTTTATTGTACACCCAGTTTCACTTTTTGGGTACTTTTTTTCTCCTGACCTGATGTTAAGCTTCACATATCAGCAATTTTACTTGTTTAAAGGGCTTGGTTTCAAGGGTTAGATATCTCGAAGTTGATCAAAAGCCTGAGAGTGACTTGTCCCTTTACCTCTATCATCTGTAACTTTTCACATCTCCGCAGAGACGGGTTCTACACATCTAACCATTAAGTTGAATAAACCCGTTCCCGAAATTCGATAGCTTCACTGTCACTACCGAGAAACCCAATTTGTCCCGATAAATTACTTGAATCCGATTATGAATATGAACGCCAGTGCCGCCGCCTTTGGTTTAGCCGCTCTTCTCGCCGCCAGTGGATTCGCTTATTTAGATGCCCGCAACCAACTAGCTCAAACCGAAACCCGTCTCACAGCAATTCAGACAGAACGGGACAATTTAACCCAACAAGTCGATAGTCTGCAACAACAGGTCAAAGATTTAGAGCAACAAGTCAGCAGCAGCAGGAACTCCGTCAGCGACTTGCAAGGTCAACTGGGTGACAGGGAAAGAGCAGTGGCTGCTTTCCAGGGACAAATCGATACCCTCAGCATCTGCCTCGAAGGTGTCGCACAGGGCATTAGTGAAATGTCCAACGGCGAGGAAACAAGCGCTCTTATCACTTTCTCCTCGATTTCCGCCACTTGCAAACAAGCAGAAAAAATCATCGAACAGCGCAACGTCGGTAGTTATGGAAGTGGCTCCGGACAACACCCGCCTCTCGCCATCCGCTCTTTCTAAAGCGATCGCATTTAACGAGGTGGGTTTAGTGAGATTTTGACTGAGAACTAAAAGCAGTTTACTTAATTGAGTCAGTCAAGCAAAGCACAACTGGCACCCGGACAACGGGGTTTTTTCTGCGATACTTCCACCGGAATCCCAACAACAGTTTATCAAAACTCTCAAGGGGGTCGGGAACCTTGGATTCAATGGGAATCTGAGGCCTTTTCAGGAGCAGGTTATGATCCCCTCATTAGCCCGCTGTGTAGTTAAGAGTCGATCATTTGTGAACGCTGCATTGCCTTAAAAATCAGGAGGAATATTATGTCCATTTTTTTAATCAATAGATTTTCCCTTGTTTCTGCTCTAATCTTGCTTACTTCTTCTCATTTAATTGCCAATTTGCCTGCACTTGCCCAATCAAGCATCAGTAATACTTCTGGGATTAGAGAAGCTTACCCAGAAAATTTACCCGGCTATATTATTGCTCAGTCACGGTATGCTTTTACTGTTACATACATATATTCTGGTACTAGAAATATTAAGCTAAAAAGCGTTGCCACAGGAAATGAGTTCGATGTCTACTATGCCAGTCCAATTGAGCCTGAAGTCGGAGATATAATTACAGTAATTATTGAAAATGATCGCTGGATTACGTTGATCAATGAGCGTACAGGAAAATCTTCGGCCGTTACAAGTGCGAGACGACTCTAGACATCAGAACAATTGCTCAATAGTTGAGTAATTGTTCTGATATCAAATTTTACCACTTCACAAGTATTACTTGTTTTAACTCAGTAAGTCATAATCACAATTCTGGAAACTGAGTTATCAGTAATTACTCATCGCGTAACCCTTCTCCCTACAAACAATTCAGGAGTAACATCAATTATGACATCCAATACTGTATTTGATTTTCTGAAAACAGCTGAAAGTGAGGATAACTATATTACTTGTCCTGCTTGTGGTTCTCCAATTGGCATCAGAACTCAAGGCTATGAAATGATTTTGACGGATAACTTCCGCTTAGAGTTAGATGGCAATATTGCGTCTCTGCGACTTTTCTTAGAACGACTAGAAACTAAATTAGAACAAAGAAATTTGTTATTAAAACCATCAACGGATGGCCGTTATCCATACAGACAGGAAAGAGATTTTTTCTCCGATGATAAAACTGTTGATACTGAAGAAGAAGAAAACAATGATGAAATTCAAAATCAACGAGAATTATCTCATCAAGGGAAATATAAAGGTATTGTAGGTAAAGATGTTGCCGAAGATTTTGTTCAGAAGAAATTAGACTTTTTTGAGCAAATTAAAAATGTTGATAAATTCCCACTCAAAACAGAAACAGACCTAGAAATCATGGATCGAGAATGCAAATCTTTGCTGCGTGGTATAGAACCCCGTTCTCTAATTGGTACTTTGATGGATTTAATTTTTGATCAAAGAAATGTATTTGAATGGATGAAAGAAATTGAAGGTGATCCAGAGAGAAAAAAACTCAAAGAACTACTCCATGAAGTTTGTCCTACGATTCAATGGTACTTACAGAAGTTGGAGGAACTGCATAGTAAAAAGAAAGATGATGAAGGATTACTAAAAGCTATTATTAGAGGGCAATTCGTTTTGGCAATAGTTCTGGGTCATAAAAGTACAAAATGTGATCTTTATGAACTCAACAAAATCTCTATTTCTCATAATGTGCCATTTACTTTACCCCGTCAGACTATTATATCGTACCGTAATTTACTAGATATTCTTCACTCTGAAGTGGTATTAGGTAATCCTAAACTGAGATTATCAGACACTTTCCAGAAAGTGTTAAAATCCAGTAAAGAAAAAGTTTCCAAGCAACAAAGCGCACAAAAAGTCTCAAATATTCCCCAGGCTGCTACTAAACAAAATAGTGAAGATAAACTTGAAGAGTTAGTTATAAAACTTGTTCAGCAATGGGGGAAAGAAATTTATAAGCTAGTCAATTTCTCCTGTACTGGGCCTTCAGGAGAGGAGAATAAACGCTGCGGTTGGTATCCGAAAGAAACGGAAACTCACTCAATTATCTTACTAGGAAGTCCGGGTACAGGAAAATCATGTGTTTTACTGACAGGATTAGTTTCTTTTTTCGATCATGTACAAGTTTTGGGAGCAACTGTCGCCCTTGACTTACCAGATGACCGAGAACGATTACAAAAGCTAGAGAAAGATTACCGTAATGGGCTGATTCCTCCACCCACAAAAACAGGTTCTAAAACCAGTATTAAACTATCTGTGCAGTTTCCAGAAATTGGTTCAACAAATTTCAATAAAACTCACTTTGTATTCACGGATATAGCTGGAGAAGATGTGGCGCGTAGTTTGACGGAAGAAGGTTCTCAACCTTGGGTGCTGAGAATCCTGAAAAATGCCAATACAATTATCTTTTTCTTTGACTTATCAATTGAACCTACAATTCGAGAAAAGTTGACTAAAAGTCGCGATGCAGAAATTTGGAAACCCGTTTCTGAAAATTATGAAGTCGTTAATCAATCACGCAAGAATAACGCTGCGGAGGTTAATCAGTTATATCTTTTGGAGCAAATCATCGGTGATTTAGAAAGCCAAAGAGGTAATTTATCAGGGATAAATTTTATCTGTGTGATTCCCAAATCAGACCTCTATGCTAAAAAGAATGGAGAACAAGACCGATTATTTTTCAACAGTTTATACGAAAAAATGATCAGTCTAGGTATTTTTGTCCCCTCAAACTTTGATAAACTGGATGATGAGTCTTTTGATGGATTCTGTTCACTGGGAGGAACCGGGTATAACTTCAAGAGTAAAGACAATAAAGAGACTTCTGCTAAAAAGAGTAAAGTTTTACAGCAAAAAGACATGGGAAGGATGATGTCTGATGAAGTGCGGAAGTGTTTATTAAATATGGGGAATGCGTTGGGGGAAGATGCTGTTCCTGCTTTCAAAGTATCCCTAAACCAGTTAGCTGAAGTTCGGTTAATGCAAAGGCTAGAAGCCACTTTAGGGAAAGATTCTGTTTACTATTTAGCTGTTTCGGCTCTAGGTAAAAATCCATCAAAGATACAACAGGAAGGAAAATCTCAGATAAATGGTGTTTTTAACCAAAAATTATCTGAATATGTCTTTATTTTACCGATTTCTCTAGCCGTTGCAGATGCAGTATCCAAGCAACAACCTTAGACTAATAGAGTAGGGTAGTCATTAACAGCTAACTGTAGACAATGATTAGCCTGCTCCTGATCAAAAACATTGAATTTTTCACAACTTGTATACCCGTTTTCGTAAAATAAACCGATTTAAGGAGATTTAAACTGATGCTTCATTCTGTAAAAGTTATTTCCTTGATTACTATAAATATTATAACTCTAGGAATATTACCTAGTTATGGCTTTAGCTTAACTGTATCTTCCAAGGTTTCAGCATCTTCTTTAATTCAATTTAGTAGTTCTAAAAATTCCTCTATTCCCTCTTTTTCACTTGCCGATAATAGATCGTCATCATTAGGTCAGCAAATTGATTCTAAAGCAGTAAACACTTTATTAGGCTCTAATGATGCATATTATATGTTTGGTGGAATCCCTTTATGGAAACACTTATCTGACGAACAAAAATACCAATTTGCCCAATCAATTTGTAATTCTCAAGGTTCTGCTAGCGATTTGGTGGTTGTGGTTATTGATAGTTTAGATGGGGTTAGATCTACCAATAATCACTTGCAAAGCGCAGCAATAATTCTGGCAAGTATGCACACTCTTTGTCCCGATAGATATCGTGAACAAATTAGAAGTGATTATGAACATTTAATAGACAGTTTAGGAGATGATTTTTGAAAAAATCGCCAAGTCATAAATCGGATTTTTCTGCACCCTGGCATCCCTACTGAAATTTTTGTGAAGAAACTCGGTTTCTTTTCCTAAGCGCGATCGCATCAATTAATCTTGACGAATTTACTTGTCTGGGGAATCCATCAATTCCCCCCACTTGTTTACAACACCTGTTTCAACGCCGCCAACAGCAACAGCACATTTTGCGATCGCGAAGTATAACCCATCAAACCGACCCGCCACACTTTCCCGGCGAGTTCGCCTATGTTATAATCTATCATCGCCCCCAAAACCGCAATCCAGGGGGCTTTTAACGAATTTATTTATATTGATTTATCAACCCAAAAAAATCATAAAAATTTATGCCATACAGTCAATTTAACACCATCACAAAAGTTAAAGAAGCCTTCAATTTAACCAGCGTTGAAGGAATTCGGTTTCTGCCTGACATAGAACCGATTCAGCCCAGTCCAGTCTTAAAATCATTGTTGGAAACCAACATACCTTGGGCAATTGCCACCAGCACCGAAAAAGCTCGCTCTGAAGCTATTATCAACTCCGTTCTGCTAGAAGTTAGGCGCATTTTTAATCAAGAAATTAGTGTATTTTTATTAGTTTACCAAATTCCCGTTAAATCTAATACAAATCCCGGTAAAACATTTTCTCCAGATAAAGTTTTGGGATTTTCTTGAATTTCTACTTCTCGATCCGGGCGATAAATTTCAACTTTTTTGTTTTTGGGGTCGATTAACCAACCCAATTTTGCCCCATTTTCCCGGTATTCTTGCATCTTGTCTTGCAGAGTTTTTAAGCGATCGCTGGCTGACCTTAATTCGACCACAAAATCAGGACATAACGGTAAAAATTTTTCTCGTTGTTCAGCAGTTAAACTGTCCCAGCGTTCCCTAGAAACCCAAGACGCATCGGGAGAACGGTTCGCACCATTTGGAAGTTTAAAACCCGTAGAAGAATCAAAAGCTTCTCCCAGATTAGTTTGACTGCTCCAAATTTCGAGTTGAGTCGCTATTTTAATACTGCGTCTTCCTGTGTTTCCCCCGGTTGGTGACATTATAACTAAAACTCCTGATGCCGTGCGTTCAAATTTAAAATCCCGATTTTTTTGGCACAGATCAAAAAATTGCTCGTCGCTCAAATCAATCATTAATTCCAGAGGATCGGGTAAGTTAATCGTCGTCGGATTCATCAGCAAGTTCCTCTATCAATATGGGTTTAATTTTAACCTATAATAGGTAGCATTTACGGAAGGATTTTTGTTAGATTTTAGCGGTCAATTCAAGACGGTTTCGCAACTCACCCTACCGTTTATTGTTGAGATCTGTGTACTTTATTATTTCCGAGAAACAGAATCCCAAAACAATACTATACTTGGGAATTCCAGCCTTGAAAAATTCGTAGGCAACCTCATCTTCAGTACCCTCTCGATTTTTACATCTAGTAGAGTGGAATATAGCTTGACTAAAATTGCTAATCGTCGTCGATTTGATCAAGGTTTACATTCGGAGTGGAAAAGATTAGCGAGGGAAAGACTTCCCCTCTCATTGATTTTGTGTGATGTTGATTTTTTTAAAGCCTATAATGATACCTATGGTCATCGAGCTGGAGATTTTTGTTTACAGCAAATCGCTCAAATCCTGCGTGAAAATGTTAAACGTCCGGCTGATTTAGTCGCACGTTATGGCGGTGAAGAATTTGCAGTTATTTTACCAAATACTCATCTCAAAGGTGCGGTAAAAGTAGCCGAAGATATCAGGAATTCTCTACACAATATTGAGATCGAACATTCCAATTCACCTGTAAGCAATCAAGTCACTTTAAGCTTGGGAGTTGCCAGTCTGATTCCCAATCATTACTTATCAGAAGATTTTTTAATTGGGGAAGCAGATCGAGCCTTGTATGAAGCTAAAAAATCAGGACGCGATCGCGTAGTATTTAGAATTTAAAAAGAATAAATTGGATAAAATTGCTCAAGTCCATCTTCCTAAAACCCAGATTTATCGACCGGTCCTAACCCTTTTAAAGCTTCTTTTTGAGCCTCTATAAAACCTTGAACATTTCCGATCTTCATTTGATGATAAATGTTGGGAACAATCAAGTAAATCAAAGCTAGACTTTCTCTCAGTTTCCCTGATCAGAATGTGTTCTGAGAGAATTTCTAGAGAACGATGGAAGCATCGGAGATGCCGTCTGGGGTGAAAGTGTTATGGTGGTTATCTCGTAGCGATATGGAGCTAAGCGGACTCGAACCGCTGACATCTTCAATGCCATTGAAGCACTCTACCAACTGAGCTATAGCCCCTTGCAGTATTTTTCATCATAGCTGAGTTAACAACAGTTTGTCAAGAACTTTGCTCGACTCACTCAGCTTTACCAAAAATTGCCGCACACGCCCCTATCTTCAGGTATGGGGATATAAGGCTCTTTCTAATGCTATAATAACTCTACTGGCAGGGTATTCAACCAGTTGAAAAACCCAGCATCTAATCGATGCAATGAACCTTGAAAACTTAAGGTACGGGGTTCTTGCTCTGAATGCTTTGGCCATATAAAACCTTAAAGCACCAAGTACAGAGAATCAAGCATT
>NZ_LATL02000068.1 GCF_000972705.2 Limnoraphis robusta CS-951
CTACAACATTGGTGAGGAGGAAAGGGCGGGTTTATGCAGGTTATTGATAACAGACAGACATTTATTCGGAACCCGCCCCTACAACATTGGTGAGGAGGAAAGGGCGGGTTTATGCAGGTTATTGATAACAGACAGACATTTATTCGGAACCCGCCCCTACAACATTGGTGAGGAGGAAAGGGCGGGTTTATGCAGGTTATTGATAACAGACAGACATTTATTCGGAACCCGCCCCTACAACATTGGTGAGGAGGAAAGGGCGGGTTTATGCAGGTTATTGATAACAGACAGACATTTATTCGGAACCCGCCCCTACAAAGGTTGGTTAGCGGGAAATCTCAAAATGTTGTAAACCTTCGGGAGACTCCTGACTGACATTCACCTCTTTGACAACGGCCCCGGGCGGCCCCTGATGACACCATTCAATCATTGATTCTACATCGGTTTGTGAGCCTTCTAACACCGCTTCAACCCGACCATCTGATAAATTCCTTACCCAACCTTTAACGTTGCGTTGTATCGCCGCTTCGCGAGTGGAATAGCGAAAGCCAACCCCTTGAACTCGCCCTGAGATGAAAACACGAACACGCTGAGTTGATGAGGGTGATGAGTTTGGCATAAATGACATAATTAATTCGCTTTATTCGGGATCTTCTAATAAAATGGTGTTGAGTAAATTCAACTCCGAAGACGCCATAAAATAGCGGTTATTAAACGCTAATTCTAACGAAGAAATCGAATGTCGGCTAGCTACAGCCGCCCAAGGAAAATCCTGGTATTTGGCAATTATAGGTATTACAGATCCCTGGGGAGTTAATGTCCGTCCCAAAGCATTTCGCCAGGTTTCCGGGTCAACGAATTCCTGTTTTCTTTCAACCCCATCACTATTGAAAGGGGGTTTCCAAAATTGGGGATAATCCAGGGGTAAGGCAATCATCACATCGTTGGATTTAATCTCTTCTATTATAGAATATTCCCGCCACTCTGCGTTATTTTCGCGAAGTAAAATTTTATGGATATCGCGAGCGGGGTCACGCAGTTTTCGCGGGATTTTTTGACACTCTCCTATTTGATGTAATATCCCCATTAATTGCTTTCTTGCTTCGCGAATTTTGGCTTGAGACTCGGAGAAACTGTATTTTTCTTGAATTTGGCGATCGCCCCAATCTTCCCACCAAAACGCCCCCAAACAAGTGAGATAATCGGGAATCTGAAGGGTTGGATCATTGACTTTCGGTAAAAGGGGACTTGAGGGGCGAGAAATTGTTTTAACTAAGGCTTCAAGCGTCGGATAATTGGCGTAGGAAACCCGATCTTTTTTAGTCGTTCGTCCTGATAATCTAAAATCTTTAAACAAGTCTTCTACGAACTGTTGACCCTTTTTCACCAGTCCCTTAAATTCAGAAGAATAACTACTATCGTTCACAAAAACATTGGCTTCTTGCAAAAACTGTTGAATATCATCAGAGATTAACTGAATTAACTCCTCATCGCCAATGCGACCAACCGGAACAAAAGCTAACCGTTGTTTTCGCAGCCCCGCATCCCCTTTAATTCGAGTCAAAATAGTCGAACGCAGCATTAATAATAACGTTAATAAATCGCTCGATTGCCGCAACCATTGACGCTCTTGATCGACGGTTTCACTGGGAATAAAAAAGTCATTAATCAGCAAAACGAGCCGCCGAGGAATATTTTCACCGGAGCATTTTTCACCCGTTTCTGGATGGGTATATTGTCCCCGCCCCCGATAAATTAACTGGGCAATTTCCATCAGCGAAGCTTCTACACTAAAACGGGGAAAAGAGGCAATAATCCAATCAGCTTTCGGAAAAGAAACCCCCCTCGCCCCGGAAGATGTCATTAAAAAGACTTTCACGTTATCCCGTTGGGGTTCGGTGACTAACCGCAGGCGTTCACGGGGTAAAACACTTTGGTCTATAACTTGAACATCATCTTTTGAAAATAACTGTTGATCTCCCTCGGTTAACATTCCCTTGAGTTTGCGTAAAAATGCCTTATCTTGAGCAAAAAATATAATTTGTTGGGCGTTATTTTTTAACCCTTTGTTGATTTCTTGCCAAGCATTATTTAAAAGAACCGATTCACTTTGTTGACGAATGGCTGATTTAATACTTTGCGGCTTGCCATCGGAAGTTAATTCGGGAGTAATTAACGACAAACGAATACTATAATCAATCGTTAATTCTGTCGCCGGATAACTGTTGGTCATAATATGTAGGGCAGAGTGTTTATTTCCCCCAATTTTTAATTCAGTTTCCGTTACCCGAAACGCCTCTTTACCCCGACTGGGACTAATCAAAACTTTATCGGGAACACGCTTACCGGCTTCCAGAAAATTCGTGAGAACAATTTCATTACTTAAAGACGCATCGGCAACAATTAAAATAACCCGAAACGGTGAATCTTTAAAAGGTAGAATAAACTGTTCTTGTAACCATTTTGCGATTTCATCAACAAATAATGCTCCGGCTCCATCCCCCGCCACTTCATCGATCATTACAATAATTGTCGGAACCCGTTTGGCAAATTCTAGGCGTTCATTAATTCCGGGTTGAGTATTAACACGGTTGCGAAATAACTTGCCTAACGCTTCAATTGTCGTCCCTTGACTTAAATTTCGATAACCTTGTGTCGCTACGGTTAAAACAACCTGTTGAACTTGGGGATTTTTTTCTAATAAATGACGAGTTCCAGTTGCTAGAGTTCGTAAAACTCCAGGATTTATTTTCGTATTCACTAGCTCATCCCGTTCATTAATTGATTTTTTATAGCGTTGAATGCTGGCGAGATCATTATTAATCTCTTCTTCTTGTTGGGGATTAATAAAAAGAATACTACTTTTGACTGGATGTTGTAAATGATCAACCCCATTGACAACAACAAGACCATCAATCTTTTTCGGTTTTTGTTCTTGAGGGGCTATTTTTTCCTCGTAGTAGGTTTTAGCCGAACTAATGAGTAAAGAGTTAGTTGTAACTGTTAATATTCCCGTTTTTTCTCCCCGTTCTTGGGCTAAATCTTGGGTAACATTTTGGTTAATCACCACGCGGGGACTCGCATATAAAAATAAAAATCCGTCCCTTTGTTCTTTCAGAAAAGAGACAACCGAAGCCGTTTTCCCAATCCCCGGATTGCCTTCCAAAGCGATAACATTTAATCGCCCAGATATTGCCGAATCTAAACCCGCTTTGATCGCCGATTTATGAGCATCTCTAAGCGTTAAACTGGGTTGAGTTAAATAGGGTTCAATCGCAGAACGAGGAGAAGTTTCAAAGTAAGCTTGCAGCTTTTCTGTTTCTTCAATCGCTTCTAAAATATCTTGTCTGTCAAAGGTTTGCATGGGTTTAAAGAAGTCTTCAACTGTCTCACTAAAATCCATGCTTAAATGTTTATCAAAGCTGTGAGTTGGCTTAAAATATCTTTTTGCTTGCTTTTTTAAAGCAGGCGGTAAAGAGTTTAAAAGTGTATTAAAAACGACTTTAATTTCAGCGTTAAAATTTTCTGGATCTTTATGCTTGATTAGATGTTCATAAGCTTCTCCCAAAGATTTCATTAACTTCACTTGGGGATTATTCTCAGAATTAAAATGAGCAGATAAACTTTCAACCCCGTTTGATGTAATCGCCATTGCTCTCGTCAGACAA
The DNA here is from genome assembly GCF_000972705.2 of Limnoraphis robusta CS-951. The sequence continues at coordinate 3,669 of NZ_LATL02000068.1, forward strand.
GAGTTTTGTAACCGTTTTTTCTTTTTCAGCAAATCAACTAATTGATAGGTATAGGAAGACGCTTGAGATAATTTATAAAGGGGTTTATCTTTCCCACTAAATACAAAAAGATGTTTTTCTAATTTAGAACTTACTTGCAGTTGATCGCCTTGAACTTCTGCACAGATCCGCGAAAAACTTCCTCTCGCATCTAGATAACGAGCATAACGGTTAATTTCTTGACAATGAGCCGTTTCTAAACGAAAGTCTTTTAATTCTAAAGGAGCGTTAAAAGAAAACTCAAAACAGAGAATAAAATCCTGTGGGGGTTGACGTTTTTTGAGTTGTTCTTCTGTGGGAGATAGCCAGAGTAAAAAGTCTGCTCTTCCTGGCTGTCCCTGAGTCACTAAAAACGGATCAAACAAATCCAAAATGTTAAAGGCTTGATGAAATTCCTCAGCCGTTTTCTTGGGTTCCAACTCTCTGTTATCCGTTTCTCCCGGTAACGTTAAAGGACACCAAAACGCCTCTAATTTCATCGTTCGAGAGGGTTTATAATGATTCAGACATTCTCTTAAGCTAGTCCAGCCTAAACCGTACCCTAAAACCAATAAATGACGTAAATATTCTTGAATCCGTTCTTCAACATAAATATCGTGAACAGGTAAAGTTTGTGTTTCTTTTAAAGCTTGAATGAGGTGTTTGCTGAGTTGACTAATTTTAACTTTTCGCCAAGGTTCGAGTTGGGGATGTTCTTCGTTTAAGAATTTACAATCCAATAAATAGGCGATAACACCCCGTTGAACTGCGATTTCAAAAACTCGCCCCCAAATTGAAGCTTGTTCTAAATTACTATTCATGGGTTTGTCCTCCGACGAAGTACCTGAGCCATTCGAGTGAGTATCGCTGGATAACTTAATAATACTTTTCCTTGGCGACGAGAGTGTAAAATTTTGACTTCTCCTGCGGCTTCAACGGTATTCGGAGAAATCCAACTAAAGGGGTCAAGAACGGGAATAAATTGTTGATTCTGTACACCCCGTTCTGCTTCAATAAAATGGAGTCCTCGCAGTACAGTTAATAAGCAAGGATGAACGGTTGAATTTTGTTCGGGATCGATTAAATGTTGACGCGATTTTTCCGTCCAATTAATATTACTCAGGCGAGAATCGGAGAGCAGAAAATAAACACAAAATCCCGATTGTGGTCTTTGTTGAGCTGTGGTTTCTATCGCGAATAGCGTTGCAAAGCTATAAACCGGAATAATATCTCGCAATCCCATTTCTCCAATCTGCTCAGAAAAATAAGTGTGATCGCTGGCTCGTAAAATTTCAAAAGCGGCTTCGCTATTCTTCTGGCGTGGTCGCATTCTTGTTCCGGGAAACACATCTCGCAGCAGGGTATATATGGTTAAATTTGGGAACTCTTGGTAAAGTGTTTGCAGGAAGTTTTTATCCGCTAAAGGGGTGTTATAATCGGCTGTTTTGTTAATCCGACGACTGCGGTAACTGTGACCTAATAAAATAATATGTTCACAGCCTTGTTTTTCTAGATAGGCGACTTCTTCTTTAATGAGTCGTTGTTCCCGGAGTTCTTCTTCTGTAGAAACAATATCAGATTGGGTTCGTCCGGCTTTGAGTTCGTAGCCAATCAGGGGGTTTTCGATAGCGGTGGCGATGTAACTTTGACTTAAAATTATATCATTTTTCTGCGGATTTTTTGGGCTTTCATCGCACGGACGGCTTTTATAGGAAATTAAACCCAGTTTTGAGACTGCGGGTTTTTCTGGGGTAGAAATGGCGATGGGAAATGCACTCAATAAGGCGGTGAATACTCCTTTTTTTACATAGGTTGCATTGTCTTTTTCCAAGTTTTGTAAGACTAGCCCCTGCATTCGTGTGGGATTATCTTGAGCTAATAAGGACTCTAGGGCTTGAGTCGCAGCATAGATATATTGTTCACCGCTTTTCTCATCATCTTCTTGGCTTTGTTGGAGTCTGAGAATTGAGGTTGTAAAGGATAAGTTTTCGATGTCTTTGAGTTGTTTAACGATACACCACAAACAAGTATAAACCAAAACGGCAAAGGCGGTTACTGCTGCTGAATGTCGTTGCTTTGCTTCATCCTGTTGTTGTTGCTTTTTATTGCTTCTCTGTAATGTTCGGGTTTCGTATTCAATTTGAATGGCTTTGGGTAAAGCCCAGTCACGGGCTGCAATAGCAATTGGACAAGGTTTGTATTTTTTGAGTTGATTTTGCTTCGCTGTTTCCGGTTTACTCTGATCTTTTTTGTCTGGTTCCTCGGCTTCCCATTCATAAGGAACAAAAATCACCTGTAATAACTTTTCCGGTAAACACCGTTGAATCTTTAGAGATGTTTCCTTATCTTTGATGGTCACTAAATTTCGTTCTAATAATTGAGTCTCTACTTTAATTGAAAACAGAAGATTGGGAATCGATGACGGATTTTCGGCGATTTCGATTTGTTGTAACCAAGCGATTTTATCCTGCTCTGGTGAGCTTGACCTGACTAAGAAATCAGGGATTCCGGGTTCTGCTCCTTCCAGTCTATTCCAATCTACAATTCCCTTTTTTAAACAAATAAATTGCGTGGCGGTTTGACGGTAAACCTCTGAGATAATTTGCTCCCCTTTGCTTTTGAGAATGCTGATTAAAGCCGTTGCTATTTTATTCATTGAACTCTCACGAGCAATCAGTTCTTGAATAAAGTCATCGATTTTTTCTCGGGGGATATCTTCAATTTTATTGACCAGTGCTTCCATTCCTCGAAGCACGACTTCTTGGGGCAATCTATTGTTATTACTCGGAACAACAACGGACAGAAAAAAGAGTTCCGCGAAGCAATTTCTGAGCCGATAGCGTGAGGGATTCTCCGCTTGTAATAAATCTTCTTGGATTTTCTCTAAGCGGGCGATAAAGGCTGATTGTCCTCGCTCTGGATTGTTTCCATTTATCCGAAAACGATAGCTAATTTCGCGAATAATATTACTATCTGTCGAGTCTGAGTTAGCCTGTCTATTTTCAAAAATTTGGGTTTTCCATTCTGGCCAAACAGCCAGACAAGAGAAGAATCTAGCACTGTTAATATAATCGAGAAAATTGATTTCCGCTATCGAGCCATAATTGGCGGTGAGATTGAGTGTTAATCCTTGGTTTTTGACAATTTCAACAAAGTGCTTGATTCGTTGAATATATTCTGCTAAAAGTTGTTTATTCGGATCTTTACTGTCTTTAGCTTTGTTCGCGATCGCTTCCATAATTCTCATGGTAATATTTAAACGAACCCGCGATAAAGCCTCATCATCGAGAAATTCGATAAAGCGTTTAATTTGACTTTGAACTCGCTTATGTTCGGCTTCTAAACTGGCGATCGCTTCCTCGATTTCATCTTCTTCTGCATCTCGATTGGTTTCGAGTTCGTGGGCTATCGCGTCGCACATTCGCTTAAAATAATTACTACTATCAATCCGTTCTATCGCCGAAATAATTTTTGCAACTTCAACACCGCGATCGCTTTTGGCTTGGCTGCGATCGTCAAAAGCTAAAGGAATTAAATGAGCCTGATTAATTCCCGACGGAAAAAATCCATTAACCCGTTTCGCTAGTTTTTCTAACTCCCCTTTCACCTGATCTATTAGAAAATCTTCTAACTTCACATCAGGGGGAATAGCATTTTTTAAAGCTTCTAAAATGCTCTCTCGCAGTCGATCAACTGCGTCGGGAAGTTGTTGTTCATTTCCTTCGCTGAGTTGACCCCCAATGCGACTCTCAAAGCCATATCCGGGGGGATCGAAATCCTTGACAAAATTACTCGCTTGGGTTTTAAATTCTGTTAGGGAGAATAGCCGCAACAATACGCCCGACGTGCAGATTCTCAATCGTTTTTTGTCTTGATCGTAGTAAAATAGAGGCCGTTGTTGAGGATTGTCAGAAAGTTTTGACGTCTGGGAATTGACGGCGATCGCTTTTTCGAGCAAACTAACTAAAAGCGCAAGATCGAGGGAAGCTTGCTGCTGTGAAGCCTGTAGGGACGCACCCTGATTTGAATCTTTCATTGTTTGGGGTCTCCTGATAATTCTGCCTGTTCAGACAGCTTCACCCTGCTTGAGTTGACCCAACCCAAGAGAATGGAACCTAAGAGTTTATTAGATCACAGTTTTTATAATTTGTCAATCAGTTAGCGGTTTGAAGGGGGATGGCTGCTTCTATTTGGGTTAAAACGGTTTAGGTGAATAAATTGATGCAAAAGGAATGCCAGATTATTACTATAATGACTTATTGTAAACCGGGAGGCAAATATGGAAATTCTCAATCTAGCTTTTATGTTAATTGCTGCGGCTTTTGCTGGCTTAGGGGCTGGCTTTTGGTGGTGGGATAAACGGCTAAAAACTCAAAAACGAGCCTATGAAAGTCAAATTCGCCAACAAGTTGAACAGCTAGAGAAAGATCATCAAAATCGGATCAAAGAAACGGTACAATCTCTGCGACTGGAGTATGAAGCTAACCTGAGAAAACAGAGTGAAGAAACCGAACAGTATTATCAGCAAAAACTCAACGAGGTGAATGAATCTTGGCGAGATAGATTAGTAACAGAGCGGCGTCAACTGACTGAACAAATTCAAGTCCAAAATGTAGAACTCGATGAGGTTAATCAATCTCTCAGCGTCTATGAAACGCAACTGGGAGAAGTGAATCAACAGTTAGCTGACAGTGAACAGCAAGTTCAACAAATGAACCAATCTCTCAAAGTCTATGAAGCACAACTCGGACAAATGAGCCAACAGTTAGAAGTCAATAAGGCTCAAGTTCAGGGTATCGGTGAAGCGATCAATTTATACGGAACTCAACTTCAGCAACTCAACGAAGAAAACGAAACAACTCAAGCAGAAATTCAAAGTCGCATGGGTTTTATAGAAGAACAACATCAGGCTGATCTTTCACAATTGCGACAGGATTTAGAAGCGTCTCAAGAAAGTCAAATTCAAAATGCGATCGCCAATTTAGAACAGGAATATCGAGTTAATATTCGTCGGGGAACGGATCAATTGGTGCGTTCGATGCAGGAGAATCCCCAAACAAACCCAGAGTTATCGACTGTTATTCCTTCGGTTGAAACAGCGCCTGAACCGATTGTAGAAGAACAACCGCAACAAATGGTGATGGCTGATCCTATTGTTGAACCTGAAGCGATTGAGGATGTTTCTACAGTCGAGGAAGCAACATCTGTGGCGATGTCTGCAAACGTGCCAACGTCATCTTTACCTAATAATGAAGCAGTTAATACTTATATCATTGAAACGATTAATCATTGGGGAAATTCTGGTTTACTTTCAACTGTACCGCAATTATTAAATTATGCTCAACACCAAAATGATCAAGTTCGTGAACAGTTAGCGCTTGCATTGGGTAAAATTGCCTCTACAAATGGTTTAAGAACGGAGATTCAACAAGCTATTCCGACTTTAGCAAAACTGAGTCAAGATTCTAATCCCCAAGTTCGTCAAGATGCGGTAAAAGCGTTAGGAGAGATTAAATCTGAAAAGGTGATTCCCTTTTTACAGCGTGCTTTACGGGATTCTAACTATGCTGTTGTTCGAGCCGCAACAGTGGCGTTAGAAAAATTTAAATCTTATCCCGTCAAACAAAAAGAAAAACCTCAAAATCTATCTTTGCAAAAACCCAATCCTGAAGACAAATAAACCCTGAAAATCTTATCTAGATTTTCCCCTAATTCTCGTAATCGTGCGGCGAGTCGTTCGGCTCGCTGACGTTCTTGTTCACTGCTGTAGATGAACTCCCTTGTGTTTGGGTTTCTGCGGTCATCAACTTTCCCCCCCAATTGTTGAAATTTTTTATCCTACTTTATTATATTTTTGCTCGGCTTAATTGCAAGGGGTAAAGTCTCGCTAGAATGAATGACATCGGTGAGCTTGGAAAATCTCAAAATTTTGAGTTACAGATGAGGTGAGCCGATTTAGAACCCTAAAAATTAACGTTTTGATGATGATCTTATGTCTAATTCCGTAATTGTCTTGTTTTGGGTTGTGATTTTTATGATAACAATTCCTTGGTTGGTAAAAATTTTGACTGGCCGAAAAGAAGAAGCATTTTCTGAAATTATCTTTCTATTCATCGGCTTACTAACTTTGTGGTTTGTGGGGGGTGCTATTGCTTTTGTAAGTGTACAATTAGACTTGATCTTTCAAACTTGGTTTGCACAGGTTCAACTCTCGGAAACACAAAAACAACTGATTCAAGGAGCCGCTTTAATTGTAGCGGCTGTATTGGTACTCAATATTGAAAAGATTTGGGCAAGGTTGAAACGTCTGTTCTCACAGATTTTAACTCGGGTTAAAAAGGACTAAACATCGGGATAAGCCATCTGACGAGGAACGACAATTTGATCGAATTCTTCGGCTGTAATATAACCTAATTCCAAACAAGCTTGTTTTAACGTTAGGTTTTTTTCGTGGGCGATATGGGCAACTTCTGCGGCTTTATCATAGCCTATTTTGGGGTTTAATGCGGTGACTAACATCAACGATTGTTCGACATATTGATTGATTCTTTCGGTATTAGGTTGCAAATCTACCAGCAGAAAATCGGTAAAATTGTTGCAGCTATCGGCTAAAATATTAATCGATTGAATGAGATTAAAAATCATCATCGGTTTAAAGACATTTAACTCAAAATGTCCTTGAGATCCAGCAATTCCAATCGCGGTATCATACCCCATGACTTGAGCGGCTACCATCGTCATGGCTTCGCATTGGGTGGGGTTCACTTTTCCGGGCATAATCGAGGAACCGGGTTCATTTTCGGGTAAGATTAATTCTCCTAAACCACAACGCGGCCCACTCCCTAAAAAGCGAATATCGTTAGCAATTTTCATCAGTGAACAGGCTAAGGTTTTTAACGCCCCGCTTGCCATCACAATTGCATCATGGGCTGCCATTGCTGCAAATTTATTGGGTGCAGAAACAAAGGGTAATTCGGTGATTTCACTAATATATTGAGCGGTTTTTTCCGCAAATCCTTTCCCAGCATTTAACCCCGTTCCGACTGCGGTTCCTCCTATGGCTAATTCATATAAATCGGGTAAAATACTCTCTATTCGCTTTAAGTTGGCATCAAGTTGTGCCACATAACCGGAGAATTCTTGTCCTAACGTTAGGGGAACTGCATCTTGTAAATGGGTACGACCAATTTTGACAATATCGGCAAATTCTTCTGATTTTGCTTGCAGTTCATCCCGCATTTTTTGAACGTTGGGAATGAGGCGTTGATGAATGGCAATGGCGGCGGCGATGTGCATTGCTGTGGGGAAAGTATCATTAGAAGATTGCGACATATTCACATGATCATTGGGATGAATTGGGGTTTTACTTCCCATTATTCCTCCGGCAATTTCTATCGCACGGTTGGCAATCACTTCGTTAACGTTCATATTACATTGAGTCCCGCTTCCAGTCATCCAAACCCGCAAGGGAAAATTCCCCTCTAATTTTCCTTCGATCACATCTTGGGCGGCTTGTTGGATTAGTTTTGCTTTATCTTCTGGAAGTTTTCCTAAGTTTTGGTTGGCTAAAGCCGCCGCTTTTTTGAGGATACAAAAAGCATTAATAACTTCGGATGGAATATAATCATTTCCGATGGAAAAATAACGAAGCGATCGCTGTGTTTGCGCCCCCCAGTAACGAGTCGCAGGAACTTCGATTTCTCCCATGCTATCCCGTTCGACTCGAATTGAATTTGTAGCGTTTTCAGGGTTCATTATTCCTATTGCTCCGAAGACGTGCTTAATAATGGCTAGTTTTATTTTTTATCATAAAACGGGGTCAAGAGACGATTAAGAGAATCTGAAATCTAGAAATGCTGCATTCAACAGGGCAATTTATCAATTGCCCCTACTAAATTTGGGATTTTAATATTGTTTCATTGCTCGTGCCATTGTTCGTTGATCATCGCGTTCTTTAATGGATTCTCGTTTATCGTGCAGTTTCTTACCGCGTCCAACCGCAATCTCGACTTTAACTAATCCGTTTTTAAAGTACATTTTAGTCGGAACTAAAGTCAATCCTTTTTGTTCAACTAAACCGACAAGCTTATTAATTTCTCGACGATGTAATAATAACTTACGAGTCCGGCGAGGTTCGTGGTTAAAATAAGCGCTCGTTTCATAGGGTGAAATGTGAATATTAAGCAGCCAGGCTTCCCCATTGCGAATTAAAGCAAAACCATCCTGCATATTCACCCGCCCTCCACGAATCGATTTCACTTCTGTTCCTTGAAGTTCGATTCCAGCTTGGTAGAATTCTAACAGTTCATAGAGATGGCGGGCTTTGCGGTTATCGATGATAATTTTACGCCCTTCACTGTCATTTTTACTCATATCAATCACACCTTAATCTTAGATCAATTCTTCAAATCTATCTCCAGAGAGTGGTACCCTCCGAGAGAACTACAACCTTTGTCTAGAAAATATTAGCGACGATACCCAAATTCTCTCTAAGAGGGGATGAAATCAATCACGTAATACTTCTATCTTATAAGTATAGCGTTTACAGCGATTCAGGCAGGATTAAATCAAAAGAATAGAGAATCGGCTTGGTCAAAGGCAATATTAGGAGGATTTATGATTCACGAACAATTACAATATCTTAAAAATACAAAACTGCTGGGTGCAATCTGCGGAAGTTTACTGTTAGGTTTGCCTTTTATCCCTAAAGTAGCCTCTGCTCAACCTGCGGAAAAACCTGATTATTGCTTTGATGACTTTTATCAAGAGCCTTTGAATAGCATGGTTAGAGTTCCGCCTGGATGTCCTGCAAATGATTACACTCAAGAAGTTGATATCGAGGAAGAATTAGAGACAGAAACCAATAGTCGCCAGAGGGAGATGAATACTAACACTCGACAAGATAATCGACAATATAACCGTCCGGGTCGAGTCGGTGTCATTCAACCGCCAATGCCTGCTGATCAAATGAGAACGATGGGCAATATTAACGTCAATGGTAGTACGGTTAATGTTACTTTAAATAATGATACCAATGCCAACATTACTTATCAAGTCATCGGACAGACAAATGATCGATTGCTTTCCGGAGGAAATGAAGCAGAACTTTTGAATTTACCTTTACCTATAACCATTACAGTTCAACGAGAAGATAGTGGACTTATCGATATTAAAAACCAGGTTTCTGAAGATGGAGAAGTCAGTTTTTCTTTGGAAGAAGAAGGCAACTCAAGCGCAAGTCAGCTAACAATTCGTATTCAAGAAGACGGTACTATTTTTGCGTACTAATGAATCGAATTTTTAGACGGGGATAGAAAGAATGCAAACGCTTTTAACGCTGGAAGTTCGCTGGTTTGAGTCGGGTAAAATTCCACAAGTGATCGAAAAATGGTTTACAACGGCTTGTCCGGGCGAACTTTCCAGCCCTCCCGAGGAGCGTCAAGATCAATATTTTTATACGCCAGGGTGTGAAAGCCTAAATCTAAAACTGCGTCAAGGCAAGCTTGAATTAAAATGGCGTCAAACTGAACTGGGAATTTATTCGTTTGCGGAGAAGGGTTGGCAAGGTCGAGTCGAACGCTGGCAAAAATGGAGTTATCAAGAATCGATTCCCTCAAATTTTATTCAAGCTTTAGAAGCGGCTGATCAACCTGTGGTTCCTGTTAGGAAAAAGCGTTCCCAACGTGATTATAACGGTGTGGCTTGTGAACTGACTCAACTCCAATTTGATGAGCATCAATTTTGGTGGAGTTTAGGGTTTGAAATGGAAGAAACCCCGACCCAGGGAAAAACTCATTTTGAAGAAATGGTCAGCCAAGTCACGAAAACCTATCCCGAAACCGCCTTTAATCTTGCTCATTCTCGTGCTTATCCCAGTTGGCTATTACAAGAGGTTTTTGCCCTTAGTCGTTAAGATGCTAGCCCTCTTTTATATCTCTACTAAAAAGTAGAGTTTCATTGAAAATTTCATCTACATTTTTAGCATAATGATTCATTTAATTCAGATACCCACACCCCCACCTGTTCCGGCACCTGCGCCCCAACCCGTTCCCGCGCCGATACCGCAACCCGTTCCCGCGCCGATACCGCAACCCGTTCCCGCGCCGATACCGCAACCTGTTCCCGCGCCGATACCGCAACCTGTTCCCGCGCCGATACCTTAACCGATACCAAAACCCATTTCTTCAAGCCTGACGGTAACGAAGACCGATATAATAACACGGTAGTCTGATCGCAAGCAAGCACTGTAAGCCAAAATGGGAACGATTTGGGAACTGGACTTTTATAGCCGTCCACTGCGCGATGAAGAAGGTAAAAAGGTTTGGGAAGTTGTAATTTGTCAGACTCCCTTAGAAATTAGCGATCGCGCCGAGTCATTATTTCGCTATACTCAATTTTGCCCCAGTACCGAAGTGAATTCAATTTGGTTGCAGGGAGCCATTCAAGAAGCAATAGAAAAAGCCTCTGAACCTCCGCAACGAATTCGTTTTTTTCGGCGTCCGATGGCGAATATGATTTTAAAAGCCTGTAAAGAATTGTCGATTCCGGCGGCGGCGAGTCGGCGTACTTATGCCTTGTTTCAATGGTTACAAGAACGCATGGATCAATTTTATCCAAGCTTACCCAACTATCAGGAAACGAGTAGTCCTTCGGTGCAATTTTCGCCCTCTCCACCGCAGCGTTTACCGGATGCTTTGCAGGGAGATAAATGGGCATTTGTGAGTTTAGAAGCCAGTGCGTTTAAAGATATGTCGGAATGGGATATTGGTTTTGGTGAAGCGTTTGGTTTGCCGATGGTGGGTTTGAGCGAAGAAACACTAATTCCGGGTTTAATTGTGTATTCGTCACGGGCGACACCGTTAGCGGCTTGGATGTCGGGTTTAGAATTGGCTTATTTACGATTGGATAAAAGTGATCGTCCCAGTTTGTTGTTGGAAACGGGAGAAAATGACAGTTGGATTTTAGCGAATTTAACTGATGCGGCAACTCAAGGGGAAGCTGAACAGTTTGAAGAAGCGAAACGGAATGCTAAAAATGTTCATTTTCTAGCAGTTCAGTCTGACCCCAATTCTGAGTCTTTTGCCGGACTTTGGATGTTGCAAGAACTGAATTTTTAGACTAAATGTTCAGTGATCGCCGTAATTTTATCAAACCTAAAATCTTCAATTATTGTTGTTAAAGTTGCGGCGAGTTCAGCATGAGATTCAGGGATTTGAGTGATCAAATTATTCATCCAAGCGTCATCCCCTCGGACTGCTGCTTGATGCAATTGTTCGAGCCATTCTAGAGGCATAATCTTTAAGGTTTCGGGTGTGATCTCCACTAGAGAAACAGACGACTGAGAGGTAATATCAGGCGTTTCATAAATATATCGAACACCTAAATGAGTAGCGATTTTTTCTAACAGTTCTAGGGGTTGAAAGGGTTTGTGAAGAATATCATCACATCCGGCGGCAAATATTGCCTGTTCATCCTGAGATAAAGCACTCGCCGTTAAAGCAATAATAATCGTATTTTTTCCTGCGGGTTTAGCTTTAATATGTTGAGTGGCTTGATAACCATCCATGACAGGCATTCGGATATCCATCCAGATTAAATGGGGAGAATATTGTTCCCATTGGGTGATGGCTTCTAAACCATTTTCCGCTTCAAAAACGTTAAATCCTAAAGGTTGTAAAAGTTGACGAACTAATAAGCGATTTTCGGGGATTTCATCAACGACTAAAATTCGATATTGGGGTTGATCTGCTGCAAGAGCAATCACTTTGTTTTTGGGTTTTGGGATGACAACTTCATCGGCTTTAACGGTTTTGAGTTGAATATTAAATTGAAATAGGCTTCCTTTTCCTAACTGGCTACTGACTGAAATATCGCCTCCCATCAGTTGAATAAATTTTCGACTAATAGATAAGCCTAAGCCTGTTCCTTGTTGAGATTGTCTTCCGGCAGACGTTTGTACAAAAGCATCAAATAATTGATCAATTTCTTCCGGTGCGATTCCGGCTCCCGTATCTTCGACTTCAAAAATTAGGGTGTTGGGTTGTTGGAAATTCTGACTTCTCACTCGCAGTGTTACACTTCCTTTGTCGGTGAATTTAATCGCATTTCCGATCAGATTAATTAGAACTTGTCGCAATTTTTTTTCATCTGCTTTGATATATTGAGGAATATCATAACGTTCAAAAAATAGTTTAATCTGTTTAGCCTCGGCTCTGATTTTGAGCATTTCTTCTAAAGTCTCTAGCAGGAAGTATAAATCAAAGGATTTTTCATCAAGAGCAATTTTTCCGGCTTCTATTTTAGATAAATCGAGAAGATCATTAATTAAACTCAGAAGATGTTCTCCACTGCGGTTAATAATTTCTAATTCTTTAGAGGCTGTCGCAAAGATGGGATTTTTAGCCATCAGTTGACTGAACCCTAAAATGGCATTCAGGGGGGTTCTCAATTCGTGACTCATATTGGCGAGAAATGTACTTTTGGCTCGGTTTGCTGCATCGGCATTTTTTCGAGCGGTTTCTAACTCGATGTTTTGAGCTTGTAACTGAGCTTCAACCTGTTTGCGATCCGTGATATCATTACTGGTAGATAGAAGATATTGTTCGCCATTTATCTCAATAAAATCCGCCGATAATAATGCCGTTCTGATCTCTCCAGATTTCGTGCGAAAATCAAGTTCATAGTTGCGAAGTTCGCCCTGTTCTGCTAGAGTTTGATAAAATTTATCATAGTCTTCTTGACTCACCCAGAGATTGAGATTTAACGAGTTTTTACCTAATATTTCTTCGTGACTATAACCTGTTAACTGACAAAAGCTTTCATTGACATCAAAATAACTGCGATCACTCAGGCGATTGATAATAATCGGATTTGGTGTATTGCGAAAAGCTTTTGAAAATTTTTGTTCAGACTGCTTAAGTTGGTGAGTGTTTTCAGTTACTTTTTGTTCTAAATTGTGAGAATATTGTTCAAGTTTATGATAAGATTTCTGAAGCTGTTGACTCATTTGGTTAAATGCAGTCGCTAAAATATTAAATTCTTTAACCGGATTATTTTCAAGAGTTTGATTCCAGTTTCCACCGGATAACCCCTGAGCGACTTTACTCAGTTGAATAATCGGTTGAGTCAGTTGACGACTGGTGATCATTCCAAGAGTAATCGCAATTCCTAATGCACCCAAACACAGTAAAATTGTGGTTCGAGTATTAGCCTGAATTTGTTCCATAAAATCCGCTTCAGGAACTACGACAACAATCAACCAATTCAAACCAAACTCATCGGTAAAGGGAACAACTTGAAGAAATTCTTCTTTTCCTTTGTGAATAAACTTCAGTTGATGAGGACTTTTAATCTTATTGAAATCATTAAAGTTTTTAACTAAATGTTCAACTGTAGCGGTAATCAAAGAGTCACCACTATTCGCTGCTTTCATTTGTACAGCTTTATTATCCTGGAGGGTAAAAACGTCTTCTAAAGTCGAAGAAGCAATTAAAAATCCCTGACGATCAATAATAAAGATTTTTCCATATTTGCCAATTTTTTGTTGACGGAGAAATTCATTAAACTCTTGAAAGCTGACATCAGCACCCGTGACGCCAATAATTTGATTTTGATTATTCTTAATTGGATGCACAAACGTTAAACTTAAACCCGTATTATCAAACCCATTATAGATCTCTGTCCAGGTCTGTTTACCTGCTTTAAGAGCGGCTTGATACCAAGGACGAACGACAGGATTGTAGGGAATTGTCGATGCTTTTAACCGTTTTCCTAACTTTCCTTGCTCGTCTATAGCATAAGTGTAGATTAATCCCTTTGTAGTTTGATCTTTAATATCAATGCTTAAAAATTTATCTTGATGACGAGCAATTCCCATATAATTTCCCTGAGCTGTTCCAAACTGAATAAAATTAACGGTATCAAAAATCTGTATTTGTTGCAAAATTCGACGCTGTAGTTCTGAAGTATTTTGTAAATCTAACTCTCCAGATAGAACAGCTTTTTCATTAATTTCAGTCACCAGTTTAGGCGTTTCTAGAAAAGAATAAAGCTTTTGTTCAATGCGATCGCTGACTTCATCCTGTAACTGATTCACCAGTTTATTCACTGCTTTTTCTCCATTCAGCCAGGAAAGATATCCCGTCAGTCCGACAATGGCTAACATTTGCAATACAAATGGAACGGTCAAAAGCGTTCGTAAGGAAACTTGACCGAACAGTTTACTAATGAGAGAGTTGAGAGACAAAATTCTAGGAGTGACCATATCGAAAAAATTTATCAGGTCTAAAAGTGGAATGTTTAATAATTGTATTAGGCTAATTTTTACGAGAGCTTTGTGAAGATAAAACTCTTATAAATTTAGCCATTGATTGAGTATTTTATAGATGCTGACTAATCCCCGGATGTGGGATTTATCGGAACGTCCGTAGAGAAAATCAGACAAACTAATCTGATAATTTTGTTGAACTGCTAAATCTAGCCATAGATTGTTAAACACTTGTCCAGAAAGATAATCAGGAACGTTTTCTTGATAGTAGGAATAGCTATCTAAACAGGTGTTCATAAAATTCTTACGTCCCCGATGTTTAAGATAGGCTAGGCGAGGTTTAAAGGCGGTTGGATGTTCTAGGACTGTATGAATCGTATCCGCTAAAGATTCAGGCTCGAACTTCGCATATAGACCCGCTCCTTCAGGAAATGCGCCATCTTGACCCCGCACATATTGGTTAAACTCCTGAAAACAAATTACCGGAACATTACAACTCATCGCCTCACTGAGAAAGCGATTTTTTCCTTCTAAAAGAGAACCTAAAACACCAACTTTTGACCGAGAATAATAAACAGGCATTTCTTTATAATACTCAGCCCGAGGAACTAAATCAATATATTCAAATGGATCACCTAATATCGCTTCAATTTGTTGCCATTCATGGCGAGCATGAGAATCCAGTTTATCAATTCCTTGAAAATTTTGAAAACCCGGAATCAAAGTCATCTTGATTTTTTTTCCATACTTCTGATGATAAATTTTCAACGCTTTAGCGATCATCGGAAGATTTTTTTCTGCTGATAATCGAGAAACACACAACACATCAATATCTTTTTGAGCAACAGGTTTAGGAGCGATCACATATTCATTGATAAAATCTGAGTCATAACAAGAAATCATAATTTTTTTAGCTCGTTCAGGATAGGTTTTACAAAACCAAGCATTGCGATGAGGATTATCATAAAGAGAAGAGTAGGAATCAGCAGTATTTGACCAGGGAAAAGCCGCATACATTGAATAAGCATGAGCAAAAAAATATTCTGACAGTTGCGGTAAGACTTTATTCAACAAATCGACGGATTCACTCAAATAAAAACCTTTAATTAACCGTCCTTCGTATCGAACGGGAGGTAAAACCACAAAAAAACTGATGGTATTGAAGCGTTCGGGTTGATTTTCAAAAATTTCATAGGTGTAAGCATCCAAATCGGCATAAATTTCTTCAAGAGGTTTATTCACATTCGGATTGTGAAAATATTGGCGCAGACGTTCGTAATTTCCTTGTCCCATAAACTTTAAGAATTTGTGATTAAAATTAAGTGATACAGTCGCTTGATTGTTAAGGCACTACATAAAAAAATGAATTTGTCAACTAGCTGACTCAGTTAAAGTTAAACTGTTTCTCAGGTAAAACTCATCTGACTCATCTTAAATGAAAACTGTAATTCATTTTAATTTAGCATAAATTTGTGCAGCTTA
Organism: Limnoraphis robusta CS-951; assembly: GCF_000972705.2. The sequence continues at coordinate 19,435 of NZ_LATL02000068.1, forward strand.
GACTCACTGTGAATCAACCTCTTAACTTACCTGAAGATCATCACAATTCGCTGGATTTAGATCAGGTTCTCGTGATTATCCCGGTTCTGAATGAAGAAGCCACAATTGCAATGGTTATTAAGTCCTTGAAACAGTTGAATTTAACTCAGATTCGAGTGGTTGATAATGGCAGTATTGATAACAGTGTAGCAGAAGCGAAACAGGCTGGTGCAGAGGTTGTGATTGAACCTCAAGCGGGTTATGGTCGTGCTTGTTGGCGAGGACTCCAACAGCTTCCTTCTCACATTGAATGGATTCTATTTTGTGATGGCGATGGTAGCGATGATCTCAGCGAGTTATCCCTATTTTTTACGGATAAAACCACTGATTTTCTTTTAGGAAACCGTCGGGCTACCTCTCAAGGACGGGCGGCGATGACTCCGGTTCAAAACTTTGGAAATGGACTGGCGACATTTCTGATTCATTTCGGTTGGGGTTATCGTTATTATGATTTAGGCCCCTTGCGATTAATTCGTCGTTCCGCTTTAGAATCTATTCAAATGCAAGATCGGGGCTTTGGTTGGACGGTAGAAATGCAAGCGAGGGCGGTAGAATTGGGTTTGACGATTCGGGAAATTCCGGTTAATTATCACCGTCGTCAAGGGGGAAGATCTAAAATTTCGGGGACATTCTCAGGAAGTTTTAAAGCCGGAACAATTATTCTTACAACCCTGGGAAAATTATATCTTAAACATCTGTTTAAAAATGCAAATAATGAACAATTAAAAGTAAATACTCCGTTGATGACGGGCTTAAGTTCTCTACTGTTAATACTCGGTAGTATTTGGATTATTCCTCATGGAGACTTTCGCGAAGTTGGGGCGGTTCCTCAATTTTGGATTGGGATTATAATAATGAGTCTGGGGTTTATTTTCAGTTGGGGAATTGAACATATTTCTAGAATTTGGTTTTGGGCGATCGCAATTCTTTCTCGACTGTTATTATTACCGATGTATCCCGGTGATGATGTCTGGCGATATCTTTGGGAAGGCTACATTCAAAACCTCGGATTTAATCCCTATCTTTTGCCACCCAACGCACCCGAACTTATTCCCTATCATACCGCTTGGTGGTCACTAATTAATCATCTTGATCATGCGGCAATTTATCCCCCTTTAACTCAGTTAGGATTTCGGATATTAGCAGCCATTTCTCCTTCTGTTATTCTATTTCAACTAGCATTTATTGGCGCAGATTTAGCCATCTGTTGGCTTCTCAGTCGTCGGTTTGGCTATGCAAAAACACTGCTGTATGCTTGGAATCCTTTAATTATTTATTCATTTGCGGGAGGCGCTCACTATGATAGTTTGTTTATTCTTCCTTTAGTAGCAGGCTGTTTGATGTATGACTACAAAAACCGTAGTTGGAGTTCTGTTTTAATTGGGATTAGTATTGCCATAAAATGGATGTCTTTACCCCTTTTGGGTTTATTAGCTGGGTTACAGTTTCCTCGGTTTAAATCTGCTGTAATGGTTTTATTCTTAGGAAGTTTACCCTTTATCTTCAGTGCAATTTCTTTCTGTTCAACTTCTGGCTGTCCTGTCATTCCCCTCGGTTCAAGTTTTGTGAATAATGGACGCAGTGCTGAATTTTTTCCCTTTCTTCTCCATTTAGTTTGGCAACCAGAAACTCAAACAAACTCCATTTATTTAATCCCGCTAACTTTAGCAATAATTGGGGGACTGTGGTACTTTAAGAATCAAAAATATAAGCTAACTTCCTGCTTATCCTCTCCGTCTGAAAACTTCCTCTATCTCTCGGAATTTTATCTGATTTCTTTACTGATTTTCTCTCCTATTATTCATGCTTGGTACTTTACCTGGCTGGTTCCCTTTGCGGTTGTCAGCCGTAACTTAGGGACTCGTTTAGTGAGTATTTCAGCATTTGTTTATTTTATCTTACAACACCGTAAAGCATTAGGAGACTTGAGTTGGTACTTAACATTAAACGAACGACTTTTTATGTGGCTTCCTTTTGTTTTTGGCTGTTTGTGGATGGTGTTTAAACCTCATCTGTTCAAACAAAATACATCTATTCAATCCAAATCATCTCAATCCAATTTAACATCGACTCAAAACCATGAATAACTTTAAAGCTTTAACTCTACTCATTCCAGTCCTCTTTTTAATCTCCAGTTGTGCGACTGAAACCACACCGTTAAATCTCAACAGTGAAAACTCAACCGAGTCTAACGTAACTTTAGCTGCAACTGAACCCTTTAGTTATCAAAATTATCAACAAATTCTCTCTACCTATGTCGATGAGAATGGAAATGTTAACTACAAAGCATTAAAAGAAAATCGTCAAAATTTGGATAAATTTAATGCGTCTTTAGCGACTCTTTCTCCCCAAAGCTTTGAAAACTGGACAGAAAAAGAAAAAATTGCGTTTTGGATTAATGCTTATAACTCATTAACTTTACTAGCTATTATTGAAAACTATCCTACGAAAAGTATTCGTGACATTCCAGGAGTTTGGACAAAACTTCAGTTTAACGTCATGGGAAAAGAGGTGACATTAGACGAAATTGAACATAAAATATTGCGCGTCCAATTTAACGAACCCCGCATACACATGGGATTAGTTTGTGCTTCTATTGGTTGTCCGTTATTACTTCAAGAACCCTACACCGGAGACAAACTAGACGAACAACTCGACGAACAAACCCGTAAATTTATCGCTCTCAACCAAAATTTTCAAATCGACAAACAAAACAATCAAGTTTACCTTTCCTCTATCTTTAAATGGTTTGGTGAAGATTTTATCCCGAGTTTCAAGGCTCAAGACAAGTTTACTGGAAGCGATAAAGAACGTGCTGTTTTAAACTTTGTCAGTCAATATCTAGAGGAATCAGAAAACAAGTATTTAATCAACGGCAAATATCAAATTAAATACCTTGATTATGACTGGTCACTCAATGATAAATAAACACTGTAGGTTAGGTTGAACGACCATTAAACTTAGTTTAGATTTGATAGATTTTGGTAGGGTACATCAGATTAGAAAGTTAATCATAGGCTAATTTATTCTATTTTCTGATGCACCCTACATGAAGTCAAATCATTACACAGTTGTTAATTCTCGATGTTCTATTTTTGTGCCTAATACTTTCAGAAATTCCGCCAACCAACGGGGATGAGCCGGCCATGCAGGTGCGGTAACTAAATTACCATCAACAATTGCTTCATCCACTGGAATCTCAACATATTCTCCGCCTGCTAATTTGACATCAGGACTACAAGCCGGATAAGCTGAACAACGTTTTCCTTGAATGACATTGGCTGCGGCTAACAGTTGAGCGCCATGACAAATTGCTGCAATCGGTTTATTTTTATTGGCAAAATGTTGTACCATTTCTATTACTTGTTGATTGAGGCGAATATATTCGGGGGCGCGTCCACCCGGAATCACCAAAGCATCGTAATTCTCAACATTAATTTGATCAAAAGTTGCGTTTAATGTGAAGTTATGACCCGGTTTTTCGCTGTAGGTTTGATCCCCTTCAAAGTCGTGAACTGCTGTCCGAACCGTTTCCCCTTCTTTCTTCTTGGGACAAACCGCATGAACTGTATGACCGACCATCTGTAACGCCTGGAAGGGAACCATACACTCGTAGTCTTCAACGAAGTCACCGACTAGCATTAAAATTTGTTTTCCAGCCATGTTAAACCTCTACAATCTAGGGCTGATTTATTCTTAGCATGAATTGCCGAAATTTGTCGTGGGGATTTGTAGTAAACTTTAACTGGTTTTCAGCTTGGGAATGACTACTGATTGGTGAAAAGCGATGAAACTGAGAATTTTAACCCTAACCTTGTTGCTACCGTTGGCTTGGACTGAACCGATTGTTGCCGAAATTTCACCGATGCAACAACCGGATGATTCTACCCCCCAAAACTCGATTTTAATTGCTCAAAATCCCTCTCTAAGTTTGGGAGGAGCGGCAGATTTAGTGAGTCGATGGTTAGAGGCAAAATCCCGCATTTTTGCTCCCCCTTTTGACCGTAGAACTTTAGAACAATTTACCACAGGCGCATTGTATCGAGACACGTTAAAAGCGATTAATTTTTTGATCACAAATGATGGTTATTATGAATATGGTGTACAGAAACTAGAAACAGTAGAACAGTTTGCTGTATCTGGAAACAAAGCAACTCTTGAAGTTCAAGTTACTGAAGATACAACCTTTTATCAGAATGGGAAAGTTCAAGATAGTAGCTTTAATACAAAGCGCATCCGCTATAAATTAGAGTGTTGGGATGGAATTTGGAAGATCGCTGATTTTCAAGTCATTAACTAAAGTCAGTTTTCCAACTACTTTTTGGGGTGCTTTGAATGGAAAATAAGACGATATCTTGAGCCATTCCATATTTTTGGCTTGATTGTAGATGTTTGATCAGCTTAAATATTATTGATTGTTATTGGGAAGATCTCTAGCTTCAATCTTTTGTGGCTAAACTGCTGTTTGGTACCGATTTCCAGTTTAGAGATCGTTCCCGCTAGAGGTTAGATACGAGATGAACAGGGAAATGTTATTCTTGTGGGTTATAACCCCAATCAAACCGAAGTTCATCGACAAATTAACACTCAATTTCTGCAATTTAAACCTTAATACTATCTAATAGTATCTCACAATTACGCTAACGTTTTCAAGTCTTTTTGCCACTGTTTTAACTGTAAATCTCGTTCTTTTTGTTTATTGGGTTCGGGGGGGCGCAGTCCTGTTTTCCGGTCATATTTCCCATAGTATTGCAACATTCCTTGAAAACATTGAACATCTGCATTCGGATAAATTTTCTTTGCGGCTAACCACCTTTCACAGGAACTTTGCCAAAAAACAACATGATCGTGAATGTCACCCCCTAGTTTTCGCAGGTGTTGAATCGTCGGTTGTTTTAAGTTAAAAAGCACTCGTTCATGTTCTTTATTTTTAGGAATTAACCGAGCTTCACAGCCAACTCCCTGCAAAAATTCTATCACAAAATATCCCGAAATCTAAGATGATCACTTCAGTTTCGTTGGGACAGGTTTTGAAAATATCACAAGATAAATCACCCCGTTGATAACCCAGGCGATCAAAAGAACTTTGGGGTAAGAGTAGACGAACTCGCCGAATACTGTCACTATAATTTCCCCAAAAATTCTGTCGTTCTTCTAACTGTTTTCTGTCAAATTCTGTCGGTTGTAAAAATCTTAAAATTAAGTCAATCAATCTCTGAATATAATGATAATTCAGCGCACCGATCCAACGGTTGAGACTATTTTGAGCGGGTTCAGACAGTTGATCGAGTTGAGTTGAATATTCATCTTTTAGCCATTCAATCAACTTGGGACGGTGATTTTTTAAAACGTCATCTGAAATTTGTGTGAGTAATATTTCAACAGTTGCAAGTTTTTGTTGAGGCGACATCTGTTGGAGACATCGCAGCATCCATTCCACACCCGAACGATCAGAAACATTATTTTTAACAAAAATTTGACCCACACAATTCAGCGTGAGTTCAATGACAGGAAGGGAAACAGGTAATTGCGCTTTTTCAAGGAGTTCTTGAGGTGTTTTTCCATATTTCCAGCTTAAGTTTGCGATCTCATAATCAATTTCACCTTGAGAAATGGTTTTGAGGATTTGTATGGATAAAGCATCTCCAGACGTCGCAGTTAAACTCCAGTCTAGAAATGCTGTAATTAAACTTTCAGCAATCACTGGAAACGGGATATTTTGTGATGTTACTAACTCTTTTTTGCTTTGGTAATAAAGTCCAATTCGCCAAAAAAGTAGCTGTTTTAACCAATCTGCTAACAAGAAATCTTCACTAATCCCTTGCCAAATAATTTGTGATATTTTTTTACTTTTTTCTGGATACTCATGTTCCCATTGAGTTTGTATCCAGAGATAATAAATCCATTCTATTTTTGTGAGTTTATCTATATTTTGACTTTCTAGATCAGCAATAATCTCATCTATAAAACGAAGTAATGAAGTTTCAAAACGAGGTAAATTCAGAGAAAATTTAGGTGAAATTTTACTCACTAAATGCAGTTTATTCGGGGTTTCATCAGGTTGATTTGATGGAATTTTGATGGAGCTAAATTCAACAGTCATCGATTTATTTCCTTTTTACTTTGAATCCAGACTTAAACTCTCACGACGGAATTGAAAACGGAACGTCACTTTGCGATCGCCTGAATTATCTTGAGTTTGATCAGCATCAATTTCCCCCCGACCTGAAACTAAAATTTTATTTTGAAATTGTGGTTTTTGAGTAAAAGATAGCTCATTCGATAAGATATAATTAGAAACAGCTAAAGCACGCTCTAAACTCAATTGCATATTGCGAGTTGGAGTTCCGGCTGAACTGGTATGACCTTCGATAATAATCCGAGCAATTTGTTCAGAAAATTCAGAATTAGAAAAAACTACCTCGCTATAAACTGGGATAAATGCTTTTAAAAACTCTTTTCCTTCTGCTTTCAGTACCGAACTATTATCATCAAATAAAATGCGATCGCGAATACTCACATCTCCCGTCGCTGGATCAACTGTAAAAGTATCTTCAGTTCCAACTTTCCCTTCTAGCGCATTAATAATAATCTGCGGTAAGGCTTTAAACGCCTGTTGATATTGTTCTAACTCTTTTGAAAGTTTTTCGACCTGAGCCATTTTTTCATCAAGCTTTTTTACATAATCATTCAGTTGAACTTGTACAGTAATAAACAATAGCGCAAAAAACAGTAGCAAACCTGACATTAAATCCCCAATTGATAGCCAAACACTAGAATCTTGGTTATCTTCTAAATCTTCATTGGTTTCAAAATCAAAGCGATTGATGTTCATTTTTAAAATTAATTTTTGGTTTGTTTGAGACTTAAATTGTCAGCAGAGGCGACTAAATATTGAGCCACTTGCATCAACCCATCAGAACTTGCTTGCAACCCTTGACAGACTTTTGCCATCGAACTATCGGCATCTGTAAAAAACTTATTTTGGGATGCACTAGCTTGTTCTAAATAGTGAATTAATTGTTGATTTCCCGACTCCAAAGCCAGATTAAATTGACTAACTAGATTCTGATAAACACTCTCAACTTGCTGTACTTGTTCTTGTTCAGCTTGCAAAGAAATGTGCAATTGTTCAACTAAGTTTGTATAAGTATTTTCGAGTCGTTTTCCTTCAGTATTTAACTGTTCAACTAACTTTTCATAAACAGTTTCTACCCGTTTTACTTCCTCAGCAGTGATCTTCGCCAGTTCTTGTAATTGAGCCATGCGATCGCTCGCATTTAACCCAACAGAATTAGCATATTCACTCACTTCTTTTGCCGTTTTTAAAACAATTGCCATGCTTTCATCAACTTGTTGCGACATCAATTGTCGCTTTTCTGACTCCTCTTGAAATACCCGTTGCAATGCAACGACAACTTGAGCTAGACCTTTTTGTTGCTTTCCAAGTGTTCCCTCTAATAAGTTATTTTGTTCTTCAAAGAAATGTTGCAGAGAAACCTGATAACCAATGCGAAACCTTTCTAATTCTTCCTGTACCGTTAAGCGCGTATTTTGTAGCATTGTATCTACATTTTGCAAACTCCCGACTAAATTTTCTTGAGCTTGGTTCATCAGTTGAGATGCTTCTTCTCCGACGGCTTTAATCGTATTCGATTGAGTTTGAAACGCATTGTGAGTTGCTGTTAAAATTTTCGTCATGCGTTGCTGCACTTGTTCAAGCATTTGTTGTTCTTGTTCAGCTTGAGTTTGCAAAGCGAATTGCAGGTTTTCTTTAATTCCTCTAAACGTATTCGCCGCATCTTCAGCACTAGCTTGAAACGCAATTCTTTGTGCTTTCATTCCCTCAATACTTTCTGCAACTCCTGATCGAATTTCCAGAGAAACTTGCTGTAAAACTCCTTGAGTATCGCTTTGAAATTCTCCTAAAATACTTTGCAATGAACCTGCAAAAGCTTGTAACTGAGTTAAGGTATCTTCCTGAAACGTTTGAATCGTTAAAATCGATTGGGCTAAACTCGCCGAAATTCCCCCTAATTCACTTTTTAATTCTCGCACTGCTTGAGACGCTTCTTGAGTCAATTGTGCGCTTTGATCGAGTCGTTCCACAACAGGTTCAATCACTTGTATTCGCAGTTCTCGCAGTAAGTTATTTAAGATCACTTCACCTTGATCCGCTTTAATTTGTTTTAAGGTAGTTAATTCCTCCCGAATATCTTGAAAAATCGGTGTCATTGCTAATCCGACTTGAGTTCCAATGGCGTGAGAATCTACTCGATTTTGAGCTTCTATCAGTTGAGAAAAACCTGCTTTCATAATCTCTGCAATATTCAAATTACCTTGAGAGTTAGCAGAGTTTGAGAGTTTAATTTGAGAAATTTGATCGAGTTTTTCTCGCAAATTATCTCTAAAATTTTGCCGTTTTCGCTCTCCCCAAGCCAGTACCAGCGTCATTAAACTTGCAGAACCTAAACCCATAAGTGAGCTAGAAAAAGCAGTTTTCATTCCTTCTAGAAGTAGTCGGATTGAAGGGAGTAATTCTGTGGTATTTTCTAAGTTTCCTAAACTTATATCTTGTAATCCACTCTGAATACCATAAAAGGTTCCTAGCACTCCAATTGCAATCAACAAACTCGGTACAAATTGCCATTGACTTCGCGGAATTGATCGGGTTAAAAAGGCGGGATATTGAAATAAAATAAATTTTCTACCTTTAATTTCAGTTTCGTAGGTGTTACCTTGATAGGAAATTTCACCGATGAGGTAGCTGCTAAACCAGTCCAATAGTAATCCCCAGTTAGAATGAAAAATTTCGGTTGATTTTAATTCGATTCGACCTTCAGGTTGACGTTCTAGCTGAAGTGATAAATAGGTGATAGCTTCTTGAGTAATCTGACTTTTAGCCTTTAGATAGCGTTGGTATTGCCTCACAAATCTATGCTCACCCCAAACAGCAATTATAAATAATATTAAGGTGCAAACATGAAAGAAGCTATTTTGCCAAAGGACAGAAATAAATGTGTAAAAAGAATTAACTAATTGCATTTTAAATTTTAATTTTGAGGACAAAAATGATCAATGACAAAGATTAAAAGCTTATTTAAAAAGAGCTTAAATTAACTTCAATCATTTTTAATATGGATTGAAATTTGGAACCCAAAAATGCTAGTAGCAAAATACAGGAATAGGCTAGTCTTTCAACTTTTGCCCATCCATAGCGATCAAAAAACAGGCAGTTGTGTTAACGATGAAACAATCATAGCAGAGAACTTCAGGTTTTAAGTACCCAACACAGTGGCTCTGTCGTCGTCGCCATTGCAGATAACCGCTTAGGCTTAGGGGCGGGAATGGCTGAAAAAATCATGGTGACAGACGAACCCCTCAACCGTCAACAGGAACAAACAACAATGGAAACTCAGGACACATCTATTTACCTGCGGCAAATGCCCTCTGGAAGCGTCGGGCGCATACTCGGCTATGAAAAATCCTATCGAGCCTACAAAAGCAAATTGCTGTCAATGGGACTCACGCCCGGTACTGAATTTACGGTGATTCGGGTGGCACCTTTTGGTGATCCAATTGAAATTAACGTGCGAGGATTTAACCTCAGTTTGCGGAAGCAAGAAGCTGATGCTTTAGTTGTGGAAGTTTTGAGATAAGGCAATCATGCAAGAGGTAAGAGGCGAAATATTTGTTAAATCAATCGTTCATTTAAAGGGAATTCAAGATGGCAACTCGGAAACCGATTATTGCCTTAATTGGCAATCCTAACTGTGGGAAAACAACGCTATTTAATGCCCTAACGGGATCAAATCAACGCACGGGAAACTGGCCTGGAGTGACCGTTGATCGCAAAGAAGGACAGTTTAAATATCAAGACACGACTATTACCGTTGTTGACTTACCGGGCGTTTATTCTCTCGATGCGGAAGACACCGCCACCGGGATGGATGAATTAGTCGCCCGAGATTATCTCCTCTCAGGAGAAGCCGAACTGGTAATTAATATTGTCGATGGTTCTAACCTAGAGCGCAACCTCTATCTAACGACTCAGTTAATGGAAATGCGCTTACCGATGATTATCGCTTTAAACATGATGGATATTGCCGAAAAAAGAGGCATTCAAATCTATCCTGAACGACTCGCTGAACATCTAGGATTAGCCGTTATTCCGATTGTTGCCGCCGAAAGCAAAGGGGTAAAAAACCTGGTCGAAACCATTGATAAAATGTTACCCCATTTGACGCGATCGCCTCATTATGTCGCCTATCCGGCAGTGATTGAAGATGCGTTAAATGAACTCATCCCCTACATTACCCAACATAGCCATCTTCGCATCGTTGAACCCCGTTGGACGGCTTTAAATCTCCTGCAATGGGTTTATGTTTCTATTTCTCTCTCTATTAGAAGACTCTGGCTACATGGCGAGGGCGGCATTTGTCATGGATCGGGTGATGCGGTTTATTGGACTTCCGGGGAAATCTTTTGTGCCAATGTTAGTTGGTTTTGGCTGCAATGTTCCGGCGATCATGGCAACGAGAACTTTAGAAAATTCTCGCGATCGCTTAATGACAATTATGATGAATCCGTTCATGTCTTGTGGGGCGAGATTACCCGTTTATGCGTTATTTGCTGCGGCTTTTTTCCCCGTTGGCGGTCAAAATATTGTCTTCGGACTCTATCTTTTAGGGATTTTGGCGGCAATTTTTACAGGATTAGTCATGAAGCATACCCTCCTGAAAGGACAGATGCCGCAGAACAAGGAATTACCGTTGGAACCTTTGGGGCGATGGCGAAGCGATTTGATGGAAAAGTCGGAGCGTTTGCTTATTTACTGTTTGTATTATTGTATTTTCCTTGTGTTTCGGCAACGGCTGCGGTGTACCGAGAAACGAATCTAAATTGGACGGTATTTGTAGCAGTTTGGACGACGGGAATGGCTTATATTGTTGCCACGAGTTTCTATCAAATTGCTCGGTTTAATCAACATCCGGTTTTTTCTGTCCTGTGGTTAATGGCGATGCTTCTCCTCAGTGGCGGAACATTATTCATTCTGAAGATGGCGCGTCCAGTCAGTCGAGTTTATCAACACAAAGTCGAAAAATGTGGAGGTTGTAGCCATTGTCAAACTGAAAGCTTTGAACTTTACGAATGGGTGGGAAAAAATAATTGATTTTCACCCCCTCAGCTTTCAAAAAATGGGTCTAATCGTCAGGCCCATTTTTGTTTTTATAGATCGTTATCGATGTTGTATGGGTATGAGTTGGAGAAGCAAAAACTATGTTTCTTTCGACTCGCTGAGAACTTCAACCCCACTTCAATTGTTTTTTAATCTTTCCTTTTTGACTTCCGTTCCAAATATTCAGAGAGTCGCTTAACCGCAGATTCCAACCCCGGCAAATAATTGGCGATCGCATCCCAAACTCGCTCTAAATCAATGCCGTTCAAATAATCGTGGACTAAAACATTTCTAAATCCAGATAATGCCCGCCAATCAACATCCGGCGCTTCTGCTTTTAAATCATCCGAAAGCTGTTGTGTTGACTCCGCCATTGTTTGCAACCTTCTTAATACTGCATCCTGCACCAAAGAATTATTCATAAAACTTTCTCGATCGTTGCCCGTATAATCTCGAATGCGATCGATACACTCCAAAATATGCACCAAATAAACGCGATCGCGTTCCGGGTTCATAACGGTTTTGCCTCGCTCAATACTCGTTCTTTAATCAAAGGACTTAACCCTTGTTCCGTCACAATATCCACCCGACAGCCCAACAAATCCTGCAAGTCCATCAGTAGCCCACCCGGAAACCAAGGAGTCGTTTTTTCCAAATCATAATCAATCAAAAAATCAATATCGCTTGTTTCTTTTTCCTCTCCCCTTGCCACCGAACCAAACACCCGCACATTAAAGGCGCCATGTTGGGCGGAAATTTTGATAATTTCATCGCGTTTTTCTTGTAATAATCTCATTAATGACATGGCTTTTTTAGAAATTTAAAAAGTGGACTACATTAATAATCTCAGTTGAGAACCTGTTGGGGATTTTTCAACTTCTATTCTGGCTTGAAAGGCTTCTTTTAAATGAGGCATATGTGTAACGGTTAAAATACAAGCAAAATCTGAGGATATGGCGTTAATAGCCGCAATTAAACGGTTACATCCTTCAGCGTCTTGGGTACCAAACCCTTCATCAATAATCAGCATTTGGAGGGCTGTTCCCGCGCGTTGAGCGAGTAGTTTTGCTAAGGCTAACCGAATCGCAAAATTAATTCTAAAAGCTTCTCCACCCGAATAGGTTTCATAGGGTCTGGTTCCGCGTGCATCTGCAATTAAAATGTCTAAAGTATCGATTAATTTTGCCGTTTTCTTTGAAGATTTGCTACTGCGTCCCGCCCGTTGCGTGATAAACTGAATATGTAACTGATTGGCAGATAATCGCGATAAAATTTGATTGGTTTCGGCTTCTAACTGCGGTAATACATTCTCAATCATTAAGGCTTGAATGCCATTTTTTCCAAAGGCTTGCGCCAGTTCACTATAGACGCGATATTGACGCCGAGCGGTTTCTAACTGTTGTTTTTGTTCGCGATGTTGGGTGTTTAAACTCTCTAAATAGGCTTGCTGCTGTTTGAGACTTCCCAACTGACCTAACGTTTGATCCATCTGTTGACGACGCTGCTGAATTTGTCGTTCTAACTGCTGAATTTGTTCGCTAAGATCTGGGGTTTCTTTAAGCTTTTGTTCGAGGAGATATATTTGGGCTTCAACGGTTTTGATATCCTGGGCTTTACTGGCTTTTAACTGCTGTAATTGTTCTAAACGTTGCTGAACTTGCGGATATTGTTTTTGGGCTGAATTTAACTTCTCCACCCGAGTTAACCACTGTTGGGCTTGACGCAATTGCGATCGCACTTGATTATGTTCTTCTAAATTATACCCGATTTCGGCAATAGAACGATCTAACGTCACAATTTGTTGCTGTAATTCTGAGTGAGTTTGTTGTTGGGTGAACTTTTCTTCAAAAGCTGCTTTTTTCGCTTCTAACTCTGGTTTTTGAGCTTGAATTTTCGCTAACTTACTTTCGGCACTTTGCAGTTGACTTTGCTTAATTTCTGCCCAACGCCAACGCTTTTCTTCATTCCGAGCTAAAACGTGGCTTTGCTCATTATAATTGAGCTGTTGTAATTGTTGCTCGAGGTGTTGCTGTTCTCGATACAATTCTGCTGCAAATTCTCCCGTTTGTAGCGATCGCTCAATTTCTCTCGCTTCTAATTTTAGTTGTTGAAACCTTAACTGAGATTCTTCTATCCCTTCTAATTTCGCTTGAATTTGTCCTCGTTGTTCTCGATATTCCTCATACTGCGATAACTCCTGATCTAGCTGGCGATACTCCTCTCGAAACCCTTTAATTTCCCGTTCAGCTACGGCTAACTGTTCATTAACTACCCACATTTGATCGCGAATTTCTTGCTGCTGAGTGCGATGTTTTCCCACCACTAAACCCCAGTGATGTTCATCTAGAGGGCGATCACACAACGGACATAAAGGCTGAACCGAATTAGCTTCTTGATCCCCATTTGACGGCATCCCTAATAAACTAATTTTCTGATCTAATTCAGCTAATTTTGCTTCATAATCTCGTTGTCTAGCACACAACCGTTCCATAAAATTGTGTCTTTCTAGCCCTTTTTCTTTGACTCTTTGTTGATAAACCTGCTTTTTTTCTAACTCCTGAATTTGGGCATTAATTTGTTGTAAAGTTCGTTGTAATTCCGGATGAGTTTGCAAATTTTGTTGGAGTTGACGAATGGACTTTAATAACTCCTCCAAACGCGCACTACAACTCGCCGATGCCCTATCTAATTGCGTTTGTAACTGTTGGCGTTGTTGTAATAAAGGGGTGACTTTTACCTGTAATTCATCCAGTTGATTTAAATGGTTCCGAGCGGTTTGTAATTCGATCAGGGCGGCTTCTACTTCTGAACGCTGGTTTAAGACTTCTAGCTGTTCACTTTCTTGTTGACTTAACCCTTCTAACTGCACCGTTATATTTAGAATTTTTTGCTGGATTTTCTGCAAAATTTGCCGTTGTTGTTCAAGGAGTTCTTGACGGTTTTGTTGAGCTTCTTGATAGCTTTTAAATCTTGCTGAAAAGCCTTCTTCAGTCGCTTGTAGGGTTTGAAATCGAGCGTATCCGGCTTGAATTTCAGACGCTTGTTTTAAGACGGCTTCGACTTCTTGCTGTTGTTGTTGAGTAGTGCTAAAGTCTTGCTGGAGTCGTTGATAATCTTGAGAGAGCGTTTGATATTGTTGTTGTTCGCCTTGACGCAATTTTTCCCAGGTTTGGCGATGGTGTTGGCTGGCTTGTAGCTGTTGTAATTGTTCCCGTTCGGTGTTTTGTTGACTGTTCAGTTGGTTGAGACTGGTTTCGAGGTTCGCAATATTTTGAGTCATTTCATTTTGCTGTTGAAGCTGTTGCTTGATGCTATCTATCGTTTGTTGCAACAGTTCAATTTTCCCTTTATATTCTCGGGATAAATCTTTAGCGCGATCCGCTAATTTATCGTACTCATTGAGTTTGAGTAAACTGGCTAAGATTTCTTTTCGTTCATTGGGGCGTTTGAGCATGAATTCATCCGCTCGTCCTTGACGCAAATAAGCAGAATTAATAAACGTATCGTAATCCAATTTAATCTGATCTAATATCTTCTGCTGTGTCGCTCGCATTCCCCGTTCTCCAATGGCGCGAAACTCAATTTTTGCTCCGTTTTGAATTTCATTATAAGCTTGAGTTGCCACTTGAAAATCGAGCGTTCCAGACTGACCTCGGCGACGGTTGCGAATCACCCGATAGAGGTTTCCCTCGCCAATGAAGGCAAAGTCTACTTGAGCTTCTGTTTCTCCCAAGTGAATGATATCATCTTCTGTAGCGGCGCGACTACTGCCCCAAATTGCCCAGGCGATCGCTTCAAGTAGCGAAGATTTTCCCGCCCCATTCGGCCCACAAATACAGGCGGTGTGCAGTCCACTAAAATCAAGGCTAGCTTCTCGATAGCTGAGAAAGTTTTTGAGCGTTAGTTTATATGGAATCATAGAGTAATTGTAAGACTATTTATCCCCTCTTGTCATGGGTTTCATCTATATTTTATAATTCTTTACAGTTTCGATCTAGATTGGTGAATTGCTGTTCGCTAACGGTTGAATCTCGGCAGGATACGCTATATTTATAGTTTATAGAGGCTTTTCAACACTAAACTTGGTGTTAGTTTGTTCACCGAATTTCTGATTTCTATTATAACCGATGACGTCATTCACTCAAAGCTCCATCCTTCTCTCTCAAGCAGTCAAAGCGGTCTTCACCAAGTCGCTGGAAAAGCCTGCGGCTGATCAGGTTGTAGAGGCACTTGTTGAACAAGAAAAAACCGCCAGCAAACAGAAACAACCAGCAAATTTGAGTCAATTTGTGGGAACTTGGCGGCTGTGTTTTATTACCGGAACTCAAAAAACTCGCCGTAAAATTGGCACCGCTTTAGGCGCCGGTCGTTATCTTCCCAACTGGGTGAAAATTCATTTATCTTATTCCGTTTCTGTTTCTCCTCAAGCCAATTTAGAACAACCTTTTGAAACGGGAAAGGTAGAAAATTCTGTTCAGTTGGGTGGGTTGAAATTAACCCTCAGTGGGCCTGTAAAATTTTTAGCAAAAAAGAATATTTTAGCGTTTGACTTTACCCGCATGAATGTGATATTATTCGGAGTGAAGTTGTATGATGGCTATATTCGTGGCGGCGCGGAAAGCGAAGAAAAGTTTTACAGCGATCGCATAAACAAACAAGCATTTTTCGCCTATTTTTATATCCAAGAAAAAGCGATAGCTGCCCGAGGGCGAGGCGGAGGGTTAGCTCTTTGGGGTCGGGAGAATTAATTCGATCTTCTTCTATGATTTCTTGTATGGTTTCTAGCCCCCATTACAAAAGCATTACCCACATTCCCAATCAACATTCCGGTACTGCCAAAAATAAACCACCAAATGCCAGCCTTTTGGAATTATAAGTCGATATCTTCCTTAGGAGGGATGAAAACAGAGGGGGAAAGCCGAGTATTATCTAAAAAAGAAGGTGAAATCAAGCAGAGTAGCCAGCAGCAAAGAAATTGAAGGAATTTACGTCTCTCCTATTATGACTGGCATAGCAACATTTGATCGAACATTAGAACAAACTCACACTTGGGTTAACGATATCGCCCAAATATTAAAGTGCGAAAATAAAGAACAGGTATTTCAAGGACTGCGAGTTACATTACATAAATTACGCGATCGCTTAACCGTAGAAGAAGCCGCCCATTTAGGAGCCCAACTCCCCGTATTGCTGACGGGATTTTACTACGAAGATTGGAAACCCGCAACCAACCCCGATAAGACCCGTTCCCAAGGACAATTTTTGCAGTCCGTAGAAGAACAATTACCCGCATGGGAATCAACAAATATTAGCATTGAAAACTTAGTTCGGGCTGTTTTTAACATGATCTCAAGTCGGGTTTCAGCAGGCGAAGTAAAAGAAGTGATTAACATGATGCCGGATGAAATTAAACAGCTTTGGCCCGAACCCATGCAAGCTGAAGTCGCCGCCAGCCGACAGTAATTAACACAGTTAAAAATCATGGTAGATAAAACCGTAAAAAAAGTCAGCGCCGAATATTCACCCCAAGGTGAAATGGATCAGAAATATTTAGTTTCCGGTCGGACAATCTCGATGCGGTTGTGGGAAAATGAACAGCCCCACGAAGGAAAACCCATCGTTGAACGGGACTATGAAACGGTTGGTTTTGTAATCAAAGGACGGGCGGAATTGTACCTAGAAGGACAGAAAATAATTCTGGAACCGGGCGATTCTTGGGTCGTTCCGAAAGGCGCCCGTCATACCTATAAAATCATCGAACCGTTTACCGCAGTAGAAGCCACGAGTCCCCCGGCTGAAATGTACGGACGCGACCAAGTTTAAACTCAATAAAAAACGAAGAAAAGGAGGACTCAACTTATGAGTACCAAAGAACAATCAAGAGAAATATTGACGGAAGAACGTCATTATTCTCAGCAGCGTCAAGAGTCAATGGTTGAACGGGCTGAACCCCAAGCTGAGAATGCAGACGAACAAGCGGACATCACTCAAGAAAGAGCGCGAGAACTGGTTAGTGAAGCGCATCTCAAAGAAGAAAAACGTAAACAATCCATGTCAGAACGCATGGAAGAAGCGATTGAAAAATCTCCCCTGGCTGACCCCGATCATCCTGATTAATTGGTGATGAATTAAACTTCCGAACAATCTCAGCAGGGAACCGTTGTTTCTGTTCGAGGGAGCGTAATTAACGTTAAAATTTTGCCGCCCTTACCCCCGATTTTCAAAACCTTGATGAACGCTTCTCTCTGCTTCTCAAGGAAGAGAATCGCGCCCCCTCTTTCGGGAGTTCGGGTAAAGATTTACCAATTTAGATAGATGGAACTGAATCATTCTTTTACTAATATAAAGTCAATCGGGTTATTAAATTTAACCCGACGATTTAGTTCTAATGTATACGGGAGGATTTCCTTCTGATGAATATTAACAGTTTCAAATCGGAAAACAACGAAAAAAGTTTAATCAAACGGATTACGAAAAACTGGAAAAAGAGCGGGTCGGCAGTGGCGATGCTCCTGTTATCCGGTGCTTTAGTTGCTTGCGGCGATCAGTTTGAAAATAACGCTCTAAATACCCAAGAGGATCTCACTTCAACCAACGAAACTGAAGAATTGGAAACGGCAACCTCTGTTGATGAAGTTGCAGATGAAACCGAAGAACTTGTCGGTCAAACGGTTACAATTACCGGAGAAGTTGAAGAAGTTGTCGGTCTAAATTCCTTCGTATTGCAAGACGAAGAAGACTTATTTGACGAAGATCAAGTGCTTGTAATTTCAGTGAATAATCAAGCCGAACCGATTGTTGAAGGTGAAACTGTGCAAGTTACCGGAGAAGTTCGTCAGTTTGTGGTGTCAGAATTAGAGCGCGATTATAATTTAACCTGGGACTTAGATCTCCAACGAGAACTTGAAGCTGAATATCAAAATAAAGCCGTTGTTGTAGCCGATCTGACCCGCGTTCAGTAGTGTATTTAAGCAACACTAATGACCCCGAATTCTCAAAGGTGCATGGAACGGGCCGAGTGATGGATGTACCCGTCGGGGAAGCCTTCCTCGGTCGAGTTGGGAATTCGGTAGGCACTCCCGTCAAAATTCCCCTACAAACGGGTTTAAAAGTGATAGATGCTTTGGTTCCCAGGAGTCGGGGTCAACGAGAATTAATTGTTGGCGATCGCCGTTCAATTACCGGAGAATTACTCGATATTGCATCGGGATTTGAAGCCTTAACTTCGAGAGAATAAAAAAACTCGGTTTAGGACTTGAAAGGCCCAGAAATACTACAAACTTGATTGCGTCCTTGTGCCTTCGCTTTGTATAAAGCATTATCGGATCGTATCCACAGATCATCGAGTTTTTCATCATCAACATGATAAGTGGTTACTCCCAAACTAATTGTAATTTTAATCTCAAGATTCAAGTCAGAATTAGAGTTAGAAATCGGAATCGAGAGATCGGCGATCGCTTGCCGCAAACGTTCCGCTATTTTCAGAGCCGTTTTCAGATTAGCGTCGGGTAAAACAATGGCAAATTCTTCCCCCCCCAACCGTCCAAAACTATCCCTCTTTCGCAATAAGCTTTGTACCTCCTGAGTCATCGTTTTCAGAACTCGATCGCCAACAATATGTCCGTAGGTATCATTAATCTTTTTAAAAAGATCGATGTCAAGCATGACGATAGAAAAAAGCCGATTATAATCAATCGCGCCCTGAAATTCGGTCTCCGCAATCGAGATCAGATGGCGACGATTGAAAATTCCAGTGAGCGGATCGGTAATCGCTAGCTTTTCCAAAGCGGCTGCTGTTTTTTTGAGTTGATCTTGAGTATATTTTAATTCCAGATGAACTCGCACCCGAGCCAACAGTTCGGGAGGATAAAAGGGTTTAGTAATGTAATCCACAGCTCCCTGGTGAAAAGCTTCTAATAAATGCTCTCTTTCTTCACTTGCCGTCAGAAAAATAATCGGAATTTCACAGAATTTGGCATCGGCTTTTAACTGTTTACAAACTTCTAAACCGCTCATAATCGGCATCATCAAGTCCAGTAAAATTAAATCGGGTTGAGCAAGTTTGGCGCGTTCTAGGGCTTGTTGTCCGTTAGTCGCAAATGTGACTTCATAGCCCACTTGCTCTAACATATCAGCAAGCACTTGCAGATTTAGAGTGATATCATCAACCACTAATATGAGAAATTTATCGGGATTAAAACTCATTATTTTTACGCTCTATTTCGGCTAAAATTAGAGAAAATTTTTCAATTGTGTCGGGGATTATCTGCCATTCAAAAGCATCAAGTTGGGCTGATATTTCTTGAGCATAATCGAGCAAAAGCTGACATTTATGCTCCGTTCCATAGGCTTGTAAGCGTTCATAAAAAGCCTTAACTTCACGCCTTTTCAGGGTAATTATTAACTGCTCCCAAACCGTTTTTTCTTGATTCAATTTTTCAATCAATTGAGGGAGTTGTTGTATTTCTTCAGTTTGATTAGGTTGAGATCCTAGAGTCTCCGAAGCAGTAGTTAATTGCCTCTGGGTAGAGGGAAGAACCGTTTTTAAGGCACTAACCAGTTGAGCGCGATTAATCGGTTTGTGAAGCACGCCTTGACACAGAAATTGTACATCGAGATAGTCTTGTCGCAGAACAGAAGCTGTGACAATAAATATAGGAATATTTTGAGTTTTATCATTTTGTTTGAGGGCATTAAATACACCTCGTCCATCCAGATTTGGCATTCGCCAATCTAGCAAAATTACATCAGGTTGTTCGGTTTGAGCAAGTTGAATTGCACTTTGACCATCCTGTACCAACAGCAAACGATGTTGAGTTCCTTCAAAATAACCTTGAATCAGTTGTAAATTTGAGTATACGTCATCTACGGCTAATATTGTTGAACTGTTAAATTGCTTTAAGTCTTCATCAACAAATGAGACAGTCTCCGAGTCCAAAGGTGTATGACTCACCTCGATTTCAGGAAAGATAAAAATGAAGCTACTCCCGTGACCTAATTCACTTTGCAGCATTAGAGTTCCCCCTAATAAAGTGGTGAGGCGGCGAGTAATTGCTAATCCTAAACCCGTTCCTCCGTATTTGCGCGTACTTTGACCTTCACTTTGAACAAAGGCTTCAAAAATATCGTCTTGCTGATCTTTAGCAATACCAATTCCTGTATCTGTTATCGCAATTTCTAGCCAGACTTTCGGGAGATTTTCTTGAGTATAAGCTTGAGCGCGAATTGAAATTTGAATAAAACCCTGCTCCGTAAATTTAATTGCATTTCCTAAGACATTAAAGAGAATTTGACGCAGACGTATACCATCAAAAAAAATGCCTTGAGGAACCGTGTCATCAATTTGGCTAATCAGAGACAATCCCTTTTCTTTAGCTCGATGGGTGAAAATCTTTTTAACTTCGGAAATTAACTGTCGTAAATTTAAAGGTTCGTAGTGGACTTTAAACTTTCCAGCTTCGATTTTAGAGAGATCGAGAATATCATTAATCAGATCAAGTAATGACTGCCCACTGGCAGCAATTAACTCTAGATAAGAACGTTGGCGGGGTTCAGTGACTAATCCTTGAAGCAAGTCACAAAAGCCTAAAATGGCGTTCATGGGAGTGCGAATTTCATGGCTCATATTCGCTAAAAATTCGCTTTTGGCTTGATTGGCAATTTCCGCCCGTTGAGCCGCTTGTTCGAGGGCAAGCTGAGAAGACTGTAAAGCCGTGAGCATGAGTATATTTCTTAATTCTAAAGCTGCATCAAGTTCTATTTTTTTCCAGGGAAGCGAACAGCCTTTAATCGTCTCTTTCCAAGCTTCAAAGGAGCGACGCGGAGAGAGTTGCATCGTTCCATCCTCTGCTAAAATAACGGGTTTATTGGGATTTCCAGCCCAAGTGACGGTTTGAGTTCTTTCAGGTCTTAACCAGACAATTTGATAGGAAGTATTCAGGGAGAAAATAGAGATGACTAAAATTCCACTGGCGATCTTTTGATAAGCCGAAAACTCGGGATAAATCTCACTGAGATTATTGGTATGAAAGAGTTCGACTTGATGATTAAGTTTTAACCAATCTAACAACTTTTTTACCGCTTCAGTTGGGGGTGTATCTCCAAAAACGAGCAATTCATCTTGGAGAGCAATCAGAATCCCACTGGCATTCACGAGAGACGATAAACGGTTGCCATTTTTATGAAGAAAAGCAATAATATTTGCAGGCTTTGTTGATAAGTTTTTCTTGAATTCTTTTTGTAAATTTCTAACTGTTTTTTGGTATTTTTCTGATTCTTTATACTGCTTTTTAAAGAGTTTAATAGACATAAACTGTCCTAAAAAATCACAGGCTTTGCGAGTTTCATAATTGACGGATTTAGGTTGATAATGATGACAAACAATCATTCCCCACAGTTGATCATCTTGAATCAAGGAAATACATAAAGAAGCTGCAACACCCATATTTTGGAGATATTCTACATGGATCGGAGAAACACTCCTGAGCATGGAATCACTTAAATCTAAAGGTTCATTGGTGAGGGGATTAAGAACCGGAACGATATCTACAGGTTTATAGTTGATATCGATAATCAGACGTAACCAACTTTTACAGTATAACTTTCTCGCTTGCAAAGGGATATCAGAAGCCGGATAATGCAAACCTAAATAAGATTCTATATCCTCTTTTTTTGCTTCCGCAATCACAACTCCACTACCATCTTCTTCAAACTGGTAAATCATTACGCGATCATAACCTGTGAGTTTAAAAACTTCCCAAACTAGCCGATCTGTAGACTCTTGAAAACTGGAAACATTGACAATACTTTTGAGGGAAGCTTTGAGTAAATGATAAAAGCTGAGGGGATAACTTCTTTGAGAATCGGATTGGATTTCTAACTCCAAACATAAAACACCATCTGTTCGATGAATCACCCCTTCAAATTTAGAATAAGGAGAGGGAATTTTTGTTCTAATTTCAAAGGGGTTAAAATAATCGAGATCAACGTTGGAAGCTGCTTGGGTTAGAAACTGAATATCCTCATCTAAAAAAATCTCATTTAATTTTTTTCCGAGTAGCGACTGAGCTTCAATGCCTAAAAAACGAACAGTATTTTGACTGGCTTGTAAAATGCTCAGATCAATGTCTTGGAATGTGAGGAGAACTCCATGAGGTTGAATTTTTCCCGGAATATGGATAGGTTCGCGATCACAGTTCGTCAGATCAATCGGTTCGGAATAAATAAAGTTAATATCTTGCATTTTAAAAAGGTGATTGAATGGTGTGGGTGCATTTTATTATAATTTTTATAAGACTAATGTTCAAATCAGAGTTTCAACCTCCGACCCCGGTGAACCGTTCAACCACTCAGTATTCTTTCTCAAATCCTGATCTTCTCAAACATTAAGCTTTATGAACAAGTCCAGCAAACAGACGAAGCTCTAATCTAAATACCTTACAAAAAAACAAAGAGGTTGTTGATAACCTCCCCGATTTAAGATATTTCAGTTAAACGAAATTTGTTTCTAGACGGTGGTGAGTTGTTGCGCTTTATCTGTGAGAGACTGCATCAATTCATCATAAGGCTGAGTAAACTGATCAATTCCTTCTTCCAACAATTCAGCCATCACCTGATCTAAATCAATCTGAATATCAGGAGCTTGCAGACTTTCCATCAATTGATAAGCATGATCCACATTTGTTTCTATTTTATCGGCTGAAGGATGACAGTGATCGGCGCAAACTTCAAGAGTTTTTAGTGGTAAGGTATTCACTGTATTTTTCCCGATTAATTCATCGACATACATAACATCGCTGTATTCAGGATTTTTGGTACTCGTACTCGCCCAGAGTAACCGTTGAACATTTGCGCCTTTTTCCTCTAATGCTTTCCAGCGCTCGCTCCCGAAAATTTCCTTATATTTTTGATAGGCGATTTTAGCATTAGCAATGGCGACTTTCCCTTTTATTTGACTCAAACGCGC
Source organism: Limnoraphis robusta CS-951 (assembly GCF_000972705.2). The sequence goes on from NZ_LATL02000068.1 coordinate 42,618, forward strand.
CTCTTCATTCAAGTTTTCAGTGCCGATTTTTTTCATTCTTTGATCAATCAATTCATCAACTTTTACATCAATCCGACTGATAAAGAAGCTAGCAACCGAAGCTATTGAATCAATGGGTTGATTATTCTGGACTCGCGTTTCTAGTCCGCGAATATAAGCTTGAGCGGCGGCTAGATAACTGTCAACTGAAAATAACAGGGTAATATTAACGTTAATTCCTTCAGAAATCGCCTGTTCAATAGCCGCCATTCCATCAGGAGTTCCTGGGATTTTAATCATCACATTCGGACGATTAATTTCCTTAAAGAAACGTTGAGTTTCAGAAATTGTTTTTTGAGTATCTCGCGCCAGAGAGGGTGGAATTTCGATGCTGACATAACCATCTAATTTCTGTGATTCCTCGTAAATTGGACGAAAGATATCACAGGCTTTGCGAATATCATCAAAAATTAAGTTAGCGCAAATATCTTCTACCGACTGCTTTTTCTCAATTCCCGCTTTGATATCAGCATCATAGCTTTTATTTCCAATGATAGAAGCCTTAAAAATAGCCGGATTTGAAGTGACTCCTCGGATGTTTAGATTTTTGATTAAATCTTCGAGTTCTCCTGATTCAATCAAACTGCGATTTAGATAATCCATCCAAATGCTTTGATCATACTGGCGAATTTTAGCGATTTGATTCGTTGTCATCATTAATTTCTCCAATCTCGTCTCATTTTCAACAAACTTTTAACTTTTCAGAAAGCAATACTCCAGTCAGTTTTTGTTCTGCACCACTAACACTGAACAAGGCGCATGGTGAACCACATGGTTACTCACACTTCCGATCAAAGCTTCTTTTAAACCTGTGCGACCTGTACGACCCACAACAGCTAAATCTGCATTCCATTCCTGCGCTGTTTTACAAATTTGTTGACCGGGATTTCCCCCAGCCAGAACACATTTATATTGAGTCCTAACTCCTTTATCCTCAGCCTTTTTTTGATAGTTATGCAGCCACGTCTCTGCTTGTTCTCTCGCTGTTTTAATCTCTTGTTCGGTAGCTTGTAATACCTCTTTTTCCGTCATAGAAGGATACATTCTCATCAAAGGATGTAAACCCCTTCCGGTTGTTGTTTCTGCTGGTGCTACAGTTGGCATTTGTTCCAACCTGGGTAAGCAAAAAATCAGCAAGAGTTCAGCTTTTTGAGTGTGAGCGATATCAAACGCTTGTTCAAATACATCTTCTCCTTGGGAAGATCGATCTAATGCAGCTAATACTTTACTGTAACTCATAATGTCATTCGCTCTGTTTTTCCTGTGTTACCTTACTATATCGACCTATTAAAAAAGTGAAAAATCTATTATTTATAAATTTAACATCGAAAACCAGTAACTTCTTCTGTCAGAAGATGGATTTATCTCCCGACTGCTCAAATGACCCTCTGTTTTGATAAACTCTTCCTCTTGAAAGATGTAAACTTGACAACGAGATTATACTTTCTCACTATTAATCTTAACTTTTCTCAACATAAATATCTCTCTTAAGTGTTGGTTGAACCTCTGTCTGAAGATAGAGGAATTTTTATTTGAATAAGTTTATATTAAAAGTTGTTTTAAAAAAATGAAATTTTGTTAAAAAACCGGGATGTAGAAGACAAAATTAACCCCATTAATAGATTCTCGAAAAGGGAGTGATTTTTAATCTCCCATCAGCTTCAATCTGAAACCCTTTCATTAAACCATTTTAAAAAATGATTATCTGTCCTCTCTGTTCAGGAGAATTAACTCGTCATGTTTGTCAGCACAAAATCTGTTGGTTTTGCTCGGACTGTCGGCAAACCTTATCAGACTTTTTAGTAGGACGATACAACTATCAGTCTTTAGGTTTAGCTGCGATCGCCAAAGTCAGTCTAAATTCCATCACTCCCCAAAAAACAACCGTTCCTATCCCACTAAAAAGTTAGCCTCATAAAAGTTAAAAGTTTCACATTTTATCCCTTTTAGGTTAACCTCCTATGACCCAAACTAAAGAACAGCAAGAACAGTTCGATCTTCGCTGGACAAGCTCCCATTCAGCAGAAGAAAACCTGAATAAACTTTCCGTTGAAACCAACCAGGGACTCTCCGCTTCTACCGTCAAAAAAAGACAAGAAAAGTACGGCCCTAACAGTTTACAAGAAATCAAGCGTCGTAGTAACTGGCAAATCTTTATCGATCAGTTCAAAAGTCCAATCATTGGACTATTAGCAATTGCGGCAGTTCTTTCCTTTTCTTTTCAAGATTGGGTCGAAGGGGTTGCTATTATTATTGCAATTCTTTTAAATGCAGTGATTGGCTTTTTTACTGAACTAAAAGCCGTCAATTCGATGGAGTCTCTACAAGAACTCAGCCACACAAAAGCAAAAGTTAGACGAGAGGGAAAAGTTAAAGAAATTTCGGCTGAAGAACTTGTTCCGGGTGATATTGTTATCCTAGAAAGTGGTGATTTAGTTCCGGCAGATGTGCGAGTTTTGGAAGCATCTAAGCTGCAAGCTGATGAATCTGCTTTAACCGGAGAATCCCTTCCTGTGAGTAAAACAACAGAAGCTTTAGAAGGCGATCTTTCCCTTGCTGAACGTACAAATATGCTGTTTAAAGGAACAGCAATTACACGAGGTTCGGGCGAAGGAGTTGTAATTGCAACTGGAATGAATACCGAACTCGGTCATATTTCCTCAATGACGGCGCAAGCTAAACAAGAATCTACCCCCTTAGAACAACGACTTGATAAACTCGGTCAAAATTTAATTTGGGTAACATTAGTAATTGTAGCCTTAGTAGCCGGGGCGGGAATAATTGGGGGGGAAGAATTATTTTTGATGATTCAAACCGCCATCGCGTTAGCTGTGGCTGCGGTTCCCGAAGGACTTCCAATTGTGGCGACTGTCGCCTTAGCGCGAGGAATGTGGCGCATGGCAAAACGTAATGCTTTAATCAACCGTTTGTCGGCGGTAGAAACTCTGGGAGCCACCAATATTATCTGTACCGATAAAACCGGAACCTTAACCGAAAATCGAATGAGTGTGGCGCAAATTGCCTTATATTCTGGAATATTAAAAGTGAGTGGAGAAGCGTTAAAAATTGAGGGAGAATTCACCCAAGATGAAGAAAAAATAGATCCCCAACAAAACGAGTGTTTGCGCTCCCTCTTAGAAGTGGGAGTTTTGTGTAATAAAGCCACCTTACCCGAACTTAACAAAGAAAAAGATAAACCCCTTGGTGATCCGATGGAAGTCGCCTTATTAGTTGCCGGAGCCAAAGGAGATATTCGCCGCAAAAACCTATTAGAAACCTATCCAGAAGTTAAAGAAATTGCGTTTGATTCCGACACTAAAATGATGACAACTATTCACGAAGACGAACAAGGTTATCGTTTTGCTGTTAAAGGCGCACCGGAGTCAGTTATCGACGTTTGTACTCAACAATTAACCGCAGAAGGTGTTCAAGATTTAAGCGAAGATGAACGCAATGCTTGGCAAGAACGCTGTAATAAACTCGCCAAAGAAGGATTAAGAATTCTTGCCTTTGCCTCTAAAAATACAGACAATTCAGAAGCAGAACCCTACGAAAATCTTACCCTTTTAGGCGTAGTTGGATTACTCGATCCCCCCCGAGAACAAGTGAAATCTTCCCTAAAAGCTTGCCATGATGCAGGAATTCGAGTGATCATGGTGACAGGAGATCAACCCGTTACCGCTCGTAATATTGCCTTGGCTGTAGGCTTAATCACTGAACAAGAAGCCGAAGCAAGACAAGGCAATGAACTGCAATCTCTCGATAATTTATCTAAACAACAAAAGCAAGAATTACAACAAGTTTCTATTTTTGCTCGCGTTAGTCCTGAACAAAAACTGAATTTAGTCACCCTACATCAAGAGCATAATGCTATTGTTGCCATGACAGGCGATGGTGTTAACGATGCACCCGCATTAAAGAAAGCAGATATTGGTATTGCAATGGGAAAGCGAGGAACTCAAGTGGCGCAAGAAGCGGCAGATATGGTATTACAAGATGATGCCTTTTCGAGCATTGTTGCTGCGGTTGAACAGGGGCGGGCAATCTTTGGGAATATTCGCAAGTTTACCCTGTATTTGCTCTCGGGAAATATGGGTGAAATTATTGCGGTGGCTGGGGCTTCGTTAGTCCAAGCACCCTTACCCTTATTACCCTTACAAATTTTATTTCTAAACGCTATTAATGATGTCTTTCCTGCGTTAGCTTTGGGCGTGGGAGAAGGAAGTCCTAACCTGATGAAACAAAAGCCCCGCGATCGCAGTGAACCGATTTTACCCCGCCGTCATTGGATGGCAATTGTGCTGTATGGCGTGATTATTTCGCTCACCGTTTTGGGGGTATTTTGGCTCTGTTTAACTCGTTTGGGAATGGAGGAAGAACAAGCAGTTACTATTTCATTTTTAACCTTAGCTTTTGGTCGATTGTGGCACGTTTTTAATATGCGAGATTCCAACTCGGGATTGTTGAGAAATGAAGTCACCCAGAACCGTTATGTGTGGTTAGCGTTATTAGTTTGTACAGGTTTACTGTCGATGGCGGTTTACATTTCACCCTTAGCAAATGTGTTACAATTAGTTAATCCTGGCTGGCAAGGATGGGGATTCATTTTAGCAGGAAGTTTAATTCCGTTAGTCATTGGACAAATACTCAAAGCAATCATTCCTCAGAGATGGTTTGCATTGTAAATCAATCTATCCGCAGTCAGATTTTTCCATCGCATTTTTGCTTCATGCTAGATTTCAGAACCGCAATCTATTTACAGAGATGAGTCATAAAAATTACGCAGAAAAATATACTAAGCCGGAGTTACGGCGTCAAATCAAACAAGAAATAATGGAGTCTGACAAAGGGGGAAAACCGGGGCAATGGTCAGCGCGAAAAAGTCAGTTACTCGTACAGGAATATGAAAAACGAGGAGGAGGTTATCAAGGCGAAAAAGATGAGGCTGCACGTTCTTTAGAAGACTGGACAGAGCAAAATTGGCAAACTCAAGAAGGGGATGAAAACGCTCGTAAAAACAATAAAACCAAACGGTATTTACCCCAAGAAGTTTGGGAACGTTTGAGTGAGGAAGAAAAGCAAGAAGTTGAGGAAAAAAAGCAGTCGGCTTCTCAACAAGGAGAACAATATGCAGAATGGACGACCGCAGTCAAGCGAGTGATGCGCGAAATTCAACAGTCTGATGAATCTGAACTCACCAAGCGAGAACTTTACCAAAAAGCGCAAGAATTGGAGATAGAAGGACGCAGTAAAATGGATAAGTCGCAACTTTATGAAGCCATAGAAGAAGCGGAAAATTCTCTTTAAACACCTGGAGGAAGTAGACGACCAGGGAATCGAACTACAACCTCCAATTCAATTTATTCTCTACCCGATTTAAGGCGTTTTTCTGTGGGTTTGAAAAGCTCTAATTAGAATGACGATAATCGGCATCTACCCAGCAACGAGGTAAACTTTCACCAGAAGGAAAAATAAGTTCTTCTTTTTCCATAAACTCGGGGGGTTGTTCTTCTTCTCCGGCTTGAACTCTCCCTGAAATCTGACTCTTATTTGGGTCAGCTAATGCTGTTACATCCTGAACTTTTACTAAGTTTCCGGTTTGTTTATTTTCTAAAAAAATCATAGCTTGATCAACTTCGACTCTACTACTCTAGAGAGTATCTACGATTCCCCGAACTCTGTCATCTATCTTAAGTTCTATCAATGAGCAATCGATGAGGATACTCTCCATTTCACTGAATTTATCGTCTAAAGCTATTCATTATTCCCAAGAATGTAAAGCTCGCAACTGGGGAGTCTTTTTCATCTGATGGGCTTGCATTCGCAGCAAAACATCATCTAAAATCGTCACCGCTTCTTCAATAAACGGCCCTTTATTCAACATCACACATTCAGAACGTTGCGCCATCGCCGCATCTGTAACTTCTGAGCGTGAAGGAATTCCTGTTTTCGCCAAATTCTCTAAAACCTGAGTCGCCCAAATTACTGGAATATGCGCCGCTTCACACATCCACATAATTTCTTCTTGTATTTCAGCTAAACGTTGATAGCCAATTTGAACCGCTAAATCCCCCCGAGCAATCATTACCCCAAACGGTTGACGACCTGCGGCTTGAACAATCAATTCGGGTAAATTTTTAATCGCAGCTTGAGTTTCAATTTTAGCAATTAAACCTATTTGGTGACTGGGATTTCTCGCTTCGAGTTCCTCCTGTAATCGCTTAATATCTGAGGCTTCTTGTACAAACGAATATCCAATAATATCCGTATGAGCCGCAATAAAATCGAGATCTTCTAAATCTTTTTCAGTCAAAGCATCAAAATGAACTTCCGTATTTGGAAAATTCATTCCTTTATCATTTTTGAGCTTTTCTCCCTTTTCCGGTCGAGCTTGAATGACCTCTAATATTATACCGTCTTCCTGAACAGACTCAACCCGAGTTCCCAGTTTACCATCATCGATCCAAACAGTATCTCCTTCTTGAACTTGATCGAGAATTTCAGGAATTGTGCAGCAGGTTTGAAAGGGAAATTCTGCATTGGGCTGAGGTTTATTTTTACTCAGAAATAACCGATCACCTAAATATAAACTTTTTTCATTTTCTGGAGTAATCACATCCACCGTTCGAGGTTGAATTCCGCCCAAATCCATTAATAATTTGCAAGACTTTCCGGTTTCTGACTCAGCCCAACGCAAGTTATCAATCATTGCTTCCCATTCTTTGGGGCTATCATGGGCGCAGTTAATTCGTACACAATTAACTCCCCGTTGTAAAAGTTTGACAAAAAATTCATAATTTTCTGCGGCTTCTGTTGGTAAAGTCACCATAATTCGCACCCGACGTTCCGATGATGACTCTCCTAAAAGTTCTTGAGTTTGACGCTCAAGCAAGCGTTCTCCGCGAAAAAATGCACGCTTAGAAGGACGTTGAGGTAAACTCCCAGGGTCAGCTTGACAAATCGCTCCCAAAGCAGCAATTGTTGCATCTATATTTTCCATCACTCGACTTTCACAACGTCCCAATGAAGACAGTCCTAAAGGCATTAATGCGCGTTGAAGGGGTCGTAAGTCATGGTGTCTTAAAATCAGATAATGAGCGAGATTTAAGCCACTGATTGTAAACACTCGTCGATTAATATTAGGTCGCCACTTTTCATAGAGTTCTTGACCTTCTTGTTCGATAGACTGGCGTAACTGCTGTAGGGTATGTAGTAAGGTTTTTAAGTCAGTTTTATTCATGCCGACATCCTTTGATTCCTCTGGCTTACGCTTTACAATATCATCTCAGTTTAATTTCTTTTATACTCCCCGAGGTAGATTTTAAATTTTTGCTGCTCGTTGCGAAAAGATTTTCACTCTTATTCAAAGATAAACTCTGTCGCTCGGAAGATGCGATTTGACAATTCATTTTCTAATATTCATCTAATATTAAATTTTAAAAAGATTCAGTCCTGGCCTCGTTAGTTGCTCTCCAAGAGTCTTAAAGCATGACTCAGGAATACTCCGAGTATTAGTTTTGTTGTCGCATCAACAGACGCCAATCTCGAATAATTGCATTTGTCCAGAGCCAATTTTGACTCAATAAATGAGGTTTAAATTCTTCCGGTGCTTCACTCAAGACTTTATCACAAAATTTCACCGCTTTACTCAAACGCACAGCTTGTTCTGCGGGAGGTAACTGAGCGGTAGATTTCATCAAAACTAATCCTAACCCTGCATAAGCCGTTAAAATTTGCGGTTTATTTTCACCTTGAACTTTAGAAAGCTGTTGTTGGACGGCTTTTTCATTAAACGCGGGTTCTTCTAAATCTAAAACTTGCAACCAAGTTTGATAAGCTTTATCAAAACTTCCCTCTGAATAATAAGCAAATCCCAAAGCATTGCGATATTCTAAAGCATCAGGACGTTGCTGTACTGCTCTTTCCCAATAGCGTCGGACATCATCCATCATATAATCAGCACTGCCTTGATTAATCGCTTGCCACATCAACCGACCCCAAAGAAAGTTAATTTCGGGTTGATCACTATCTTCAACAGGTACAGCAGCTAAAGCGGATTTTGCTTCGGTAATTGCACCACGATTCAGCAGTTCTGTCGTGGCTTGTACACCTGCTAAAAGATTGCCTTTATGAAACTGTTCAACCGCAATTCCTAATACATAATCGCTCTTAGCAGTATTCAAGTCAAGCGGTTGTTCGTTCGTCGAGTTCGCTTCTGTAGAGTGAGGTTTTGTCGGTTTAGAAAGGGAAATTTCCGGCTGAGATTTCCCGAACTGAAGAATACTACTGTAAAATAATCCCATCCCTAAACTCATCGGAATTAACAGCAACGCTAAAGGTAGCCAAGATTTTAAAGTATTAAAGTTAGGTTGCTTTCGAGTCGGAAAATTTGAAGTTTTAACGGCTGTAGTTGGAGAAACTGTAGACGTTTTTACAGGATAAATATGCTCGGGTTTCTCAACAAAAATATTATTGATCGTTTCGCTAGAAGATGGAGAACTTTTGAGTTGACGCAAAGCATCACCAATAAATTCCAAATCCTCGCCATCTTCGGCTAAATCATCCCCATACTCAATCTCATCAAGAAACAAGTCTATTTCTTCTTCGACAGGAACTTGTTCCTGTTTTTCAGTTTCTTTCTCCACCGGAGGAAGACTAGATTCTCCACAATTTTGAGTCGAAATCGGAGCAAACAAGTCAGTTTGACTTTCCGAAGAATCAGCCGTCAAATACCCGTCAAACTTGCGATGTAGATAAAGAATGGGTAAACCCCAGTAAAGTTGGTGAGACCCATAAGCTGAAATCAACCCCTGTCGCGCCCGACTCAAACTAATATCAACCGGATGACCTTGATTAAGATTGCGGTACAGTAAGCGAGTCAGCGTCAGTGCGACTTCATCCGGGATGCGTTCAGCCATCGCCAATACACCCGGAATTCCGCGTCTAACGAGGCTTTCGGCGAGGTTGAGTTGGGCGGTGTCTTCGTCAGAATGCAAACCCTGAGCGTAAGCCCCCCGACAGGAGTTCAACACCGCCATTTGAACCCCATTATTAACGAGTAACCCCGCTAAATCGTCACCACTGAGGGTTTCAGTTAATCCGGTACGACTGCTCACCAGATAAAGTTCACCCCCCGATACGCCCAAATTACTGTGTCCGGCGTAGTGAAAGACTTGATATTGACCTTGTTCGAGGGCTTGGGTGAGTTGTTCACCATCGGGTTGTTCGAGAATTGTCAGTTGAATTTCTGGGCGTGATCCGATGCGCTCTGAACTGCGTTGGGTATCGCGTTGCAGTTCTTCTTGCAGATGTAGAACTTCTCGCTTCAGTTGTAGGCTTTCTTGATCGTTGGGCGCGGAAATCGCAACTAAAATTTTTAGAGGTTGATTCGAGGTTAAGAGGCGAGAGTGGAAATGAGAACTCCCTCCTGGTTGGTAACGAGAAAATCCGACATCAGGCCCGGTTCCAATCGGGCGATCGCCTGCATACAGCACTTCCCAAGGTAAACTGGTTAAACGTTTTCCCTTGACTCCTAAGCGCAAATGTAGAAACTCGCGTCTATTTTGAGCAATAGCTTGGGCGCAAGTCCAACTTTCGCGCATTGTCCCTTGAAACAGACCGTTATACAGTTGGCGTCCGAGTTCGACTAGACTAATTAGGCTTGATTCTGGGGATACCGCCGACTTGGAAGCGGTGTTAACGCCTCGACTGCGATATCGAGATAGAGTTTGCCCTTCTAGAACCCCCAACAAGGGGTCTTGCATCAATTGACGAGCGTAGCCGAGCCATGCTTCCACTGGCCAGCTCACCTGTTCTTCTGCTAATGGTACACCGGATGCGACTTCTTCAGTTCGCACGAGGTATTCATCGTTCCCAACGGGGGTAACAGAGATATGGAACTCCTGAGTCATCATGTCCAATCCGCTATTTGTGTTTAGGCTGAGGGAGGGGAAGCCATATTTCGATGCCACACTGGGTTAAGTTAAAAGTTCTGACAAAAGACAGAAGACAGGATTGGCTCCCATATCCAGATTAGCGAATTTATCTAATTTATTCCCTAAATTGCCTCTACATCTTCCCTATCCTCAATTCAGGAGGAAGTCTTTACAGTGAACAGTTGCAGGGGGAATTGATGAATTCCCCCTACCAGTTTTCAGTTTCTCGACTGTTCAGTGTCTAGGGCATACACTTATTTACGGCGGCTTCTGTCGTTTGAACATAGGCCGAATCACTTCCATACAATTGGCGGAGAATCTCGACACTTTCCTGAACGAGAATTAGGGAGTTAATCGTATTCAGCCAAGCGATATCTCCTTCTGGTAAAATCATTCCATAAAATTCACAGGTAAGTGGTTCATCGGGAACTAAAGCATAATCTGTTTTGCTCACTTCCGGTTGTCTCAACACTTCTCCGACTAATAAAAGTCCGTCACTGGCGAAGGCGTTGATTTTGCCACTGAGAACATCTTGAACGGCGGTTTCTCGGCCTGAGTTTCCCGAATATTCAACGGGTTGAGCGAGGGAATATCGACTGGTAATAAACCTTTCAGTTAGAGAAGCCGGAAGCACACCGATGGAGATATTTTCTAACGCACCTGATGGGTTAATATAAGCTTTATTATCCGGTCGGACTAATAGATACACCCCAGTCGCTAAAAATCGATCTGAGTAAACAATTCCCGCTTGCGGTGTGCGAGTTACCGTGTTGGGGCCGCATTCGAGATGTACGGTTTTATCTCTAACAATTTGTTCGCGATTTTCCAGGGTAGACTGAATATATTCTATTTTAATGGGTTGACTCAAATTCAATTGTTTTTGCAGCCGGGTTGCCAGTAACTCCATTAATTCAATGCAATATCCTTCCCATTCTCCTTTGGAAGATAGATGCCCTAAAGGCGCTGCATCTTGCCTGACTCCGGCTTTGAGAACTCCTGTTGTCTTGATGTCTTCTAAGACCGTTGCCGCTAAACTAGGTAAAGGAAATAAAATAGATAAGGCTAAACTCAGTGAAATTTGAGTCAGTTTTCTTCTCATTGGTGTCCGATTCAGACCGAGCTAGATTTTAACCGAGTCTAGCTTACCTTAATTTAGTTCCGTTTTGTTGACCTTCGTTAAGAGCGCAATTGAAAGGAGTTAAAGAATTGACTAATATCCGGGGTCGCTGCTCCTCCATCTTTGGCTTTACTGACTCCTAAAATGTAGACTCGTTGCTGCACGAGATAGAGTCTAAATTGATGGGTTCCACGACTGCTTGATAAATTCACTTCTCGACCTGGATAACGTTGCAGAGATATATTTCGTTCTCCGACTAACTGTACAGGTCTACCTTTTATATAACTGTCTCGAATTTGGTTAAATAAAGTTTGAGGTTCACCTAAACGAGTGGAGGTCAAAGGTAGCGAATAAGCGACTGTAAACTGAGAATTACTTTGACGAGTTGCCAATACGGTAAATTCTAGCTTTCCGCCCAAAGTATCAAGAATTTCCCTTCTCTCACTGGGGGAAGCACCGGGCATTGCCACGATCACATTTCCGGGCAGTTGGGTGAGGGGTTGTCCGGGGTTCTGGGCTTGTTCAAACCGGAGAATCGGTTCCTGCTGCTGTTTTGAGGGGTGATCAAGACGCTGAATTTCTTGATCGAGTTTTCGATCGCCATCGCTGAAAAAGGTCGGGCGATCAGGACGATATTGAGCCGTTGTCGGTGAAATCATACTCAGGACACTAGCGATCGCCATCAAACTGATAAGTCCTAAGCTTCCTTTGATTGGATTCTGCCAAGCCTGTCTGTCGTTTGCCATATTTTTTGCTGTTAATACTGATATTGTTTGATGGATAAACTCTAAGCTTACATCTGACGCTGATATTCTTCTAACAGTCTTACTAGATCGTTCTGCACTGGAGTCGGGATTAAATCCGCCAGTGAAGCGGTCAATTTCCCTCCCCCTAATTTTACAGAAATGTCTTGCAAAACTTGAGCAATTTTATCCGCTTCTATATTCCCCTCTTCGAGTAGAGGATATAGCTGTTCTGCGACTTGGGTATGCAGATGAGCATCTGATAAGTAAAGATGCCATTTGGCAACATCAATATAAACGCTTTCACCAATTGCAGAGGCTAATTTTTCGATGTCTTGTGTAGTAGGCATAACTCTAATTTTTAGGGTGACTGACACAATAAGCGTGAAATTTTCAGAGCAATCTATTGTTAATCCTTTTATTCTAGACAATCCATCTCTAACCGGGTCGTTGAGGTGTGGTCGAAGAATAATCGGCGATCGCAAAAATGTAAATCCCATGAACCCCCAGGATCAACACCCAAGCTCCCGTTACCCAAACAGCCCAAGGCCAAGTTGCTGCTTGTATTTTCTGAAAAAACCATATACCGGAATTACACGCCGCAAAAGTGGCGACATGAACGGCAAAATTCATCCGGTCATCCAAGCGGCGATAGGCGGGATCTTTACGGTCAGGTTCTCGAGGCCAACGCGGTGGCATTTCTTTGGCTCCTTAGCAGTTCTATGTCTATTCTAGAGCGAGAAGTTCGGGCAGAACATTTACTACATTATTTATTTATTCACAAAGAATTCCCAGCAAATGTTAGCTGAGAACTATTTTTGTTGTTTTTCTTCTAGTGATCGCTCATAGTCTCCGGACTTCCCCCCGGTTTTACTTAACAGTCGAATGAATTCAATTTGTATTGATTTTTCCAGGGCTTTTGCCATGTCATAGAGGGTTAACGCCGCCACTGAGACGGCAGTTAAGGCTTCCATTTCTACCCCGGTTTCTGCCTTTGTGATCACTTGAGCGCGAATTTGATACCCTGGCAGTTCAGGATCAGGGGTCAGTTGAACTTCAATTTTACTCAACGGTAAGGGATGACACAAGGGGATTAACTGGGCGGTTTGTTTGGCAGCCATAATTCCAGCGAGTTTGGCAGTTGTGATCACATCTCCCTTGGGGGCATTGCCCGCTACAATCGTCTCAAAGGTAGAGCGAGACATTCGCACCTGAGCGGCTGCAACTGCTTCTCGACGAGTGGGAAGCTTGGCAGAGACATCGACCATATTGGCTTCTCCGGTGTCATTGAGATGGGTTAAGCGTTGTGGCTCTTGCGGCGAAGAAAAAGTCATTTTTGTTTGTCATTTTCTAAAAATGTGTTATGATGATAACTCAGGCAACGAGTTGAGGTGAAGTTTCACCTGCAAACTCAAAGCTGGTAAGGGCTTGTAGCTCAGTGGACTAGAGCACGTGGCTACGGACCACGGTGTCGGGGGTTCGAATCCCTCCTAGCCCGTTCAACATCCGTAAAAAGTTAATACAATTAATTCAGCTAGAGGTCAGACAATACACCCCTAGCTCTTTGATTTTTACTTAAGATTCCAAAAATATTGTAACTTAATCTGAATATTATTTTGCGGTGTGGCAACCACAACGAAAGTATCCCCAAACTTAGGGGGGCCTGCGAGAATGGTGGGGTTGCGAGAAAAGCCAAAGCCTTCGGTGGGAATACCCAAACTGTTCACGTTCAGGGTACGATCACTATTGGCATCGTGAAAAACAGCAACAGCATAATTTCCCGGAATCAAATTTTCAAAGGTAATTTTCGGGCTATCTTTTTCAAGCTGAACACATTCGCTTTGCAAAGCATTCTCTTTACTATCAGGAAAGCCTTGATCACTGGAAAATAAACTCAGACAAACTTGACCTGTTTGATTTTTTAAACCATTCAGTTCGACAGTCAAATTATTTTTAGAAGTCGCTTCTACACTCGATAAAATCAAAAAATTTCCGAGAGTCGCAAGCCCAACAATACTAGCTGAAAGTCGTTTTTTCATTCTGACCTTTTTAAGGATAAATATTCAAACACCATTCTTGATCTTCAGATACAGAGAAGCCTAAGCAAAATCAGGTGATTCAGCCAGAAATATTACTAACAGACCAAGCTATCTCACCCGCCCGATGGCAGGTTCACAAAATAATTTACATTCTGTCTGGCACTTTGTCAAGATTTGTTAAGGCAAATCTAAAATTTTTATTAACTATATAATAGCACAGGAAGTATTAGCTCTTTGTTTCCCAGTAGGGGCCTATTCCACAACAAAAAAATCTAGGGCGCATTTTGCACCCTAGACGGTTGATTTTAACAAACCTTTCAAAACCCAAAATGTTTGAAACAGGTTTAAAATTAGTAATGTTCTTCTGCTTCTGAAGACTGTTCTTGATGACTAAATGAACCCGGTAAAGCTCGTTCTAAACTCATCCGTTGGTGAGCGCTATGTAGAAAATAACCATTTAACATTGCGGCGGCTAACAATTGCCCTAAACTTTCACGACTGGTGGTAATAGAGACATCAAAATGTTGGGGGGGTAAGTGACCTAATACGCCGTTGAGATGAGACTCCATTAATTGACGAACTTCGGGATTCGGTTTAGAGAGTTGAGTGATTGATTCGGGGTCAAGAGATTGAATATACTCATACAGGACATTTTGACGGCTAGACTCATCGTTTAACCAACTGGTTGTTGAGTTGGACTGATTGTTTCTATTGTTATCTGCTGGGTTCATCTTGTTCTCCTCTATGACTTTCTCTAAACTTTCTATCTATTTGCTAGTGTAGGAAAAGGAAAGCGAGAAGTTAGTGAGAACAACCGAACAATCCATTTCGGATTTTACAGCCTGTAGGGTTTTCCGAAAAAAAGGTCGGGAAAACCCCACTTCAGGATTCATTTTTGAACACATAAATATCTTCGACTTGTCCCAGTGCAAATTTAATCGAGTCGGGAATATTGCGGCTAGACTGGGTGATAAAGATGATGAAGCCGATGAGTGCTAACCCGGCATCAAAAAGATACATATTCGAGTAGCCAACTTGTTCTGCAATCCAACCAAATAAAGGCCCGGCGATCGCAATTCCGATATCAAATCCCCCAATACAAAGAGAAAAGAATTGACCGCGTTCATCGGGGGAACAACGGTCTGTCACTAAGGTGATAATAGTCGGAATGAGAATTCCGGCGCCCGCCCCTTCTAAAGCGGCAGCAAGGAGAATTTCGGGGTTGTTATTCGCCGTTCCTAAAATCAACATAGAAACGAAATAAAACATCAAAGCAATGGTAATAAAGATACCTCGGCCGTATCGATCTGAGGCTCGACCCGCAAATAAACGAGCGCTGAAACTGGCGATCGCTGCGGTAGAATAAAATAATCCGGCATTTAATTCTAAGTTAGATTCGGCAATGTAGAGCGGTAAAAAAGTCACTAAACTGCCAAAAATCAAACCGACTGTTCCCATCACCAAAGCGGGAGTTCTCAGGGCTGGACTGCCTAATAATTGTAAGTAGCGAAAGAATTGATTCAAGCGAACCCTGGGCGTTAAGGATGTGGGTTTGAGGGGGTGTGGAGAGGCTTGAGGGCGAATGGGTTCCCAAACTTGAGAAATACCGAGTCCGGCGAGGAGTCCAAAGGTTGCACTCGATAAAAACAGGAAGTTGTCCCCAGCCCAAGCCTGTACAAAACCGCCAAACGCGGGGCCTATCGCCATACCGACAGGCGTGACGAGACTCATATAACCAATCACCTCGCCTCGGCGGTCAATGGGGGCAATATCGGCAACTAAGGCACTGTAACCAATGGTAAAAGCGGCAATAGCAATCCCGTGAAAAGCCCGAATGACGGCCATTGATGAAATTGAGGTGACAAACAAATAGCCCAAGGGGGCCAGCATGACAACCGTTGTGCCAATCAGTAAAACAAGTTTACGGCCTTTCGTGTCGGCAAGGGGGCCGAGTCCAAACCGGGAGGGTAAAAGTCCGATGGCAAAAGCCCCCATGACTAAACCCACTTGTCGGTTAGTGCCACCGAGCGCTTGAATGTATAGAGGTAAGGTGGGAAGTAGACTGGTGGTGCTTGACCAAAAACACAAGCCTGCGATAAACAGAATCAACAGGCTGTGGCGTCGTTTAGGGTCGAGAGTGAAAAAAACGTTCAAAATATCGATTCCTCGAAATGCTCAACTGAATTTCAGACCAAGCGGTAAGTATAGCAATCAGAAATGATTTGTGAGAAATCTAAAAGCTGATAAAAAGTCTGTAACGACTTTCCAAGATTGCCTCTTGCAAGATTGCATGATTGCATGATTGCAAGAAGATATGACACACAACTCAGAACGGACTGCTATATGATGAAGATATCGGACTATCTCTCTATTGTGTAACAATTTATGAAAAATTGGAAGTGAAAACAATATAAAATATTTTTGAGGGTTTGAGCGACTTTGAACTGAAAAATCGGACAAAATTTAAAAGGTTTGAAATGGACAAATAGAGGAGTCAGGAGTCAGGAGTCAGGAGTCAGGAGGAAATAAAGAAGAAGAAAGAGTCGGATTATGAGAAAGTTTTTGATCACTAATTATGAGGAGTCAGGAGTCAGGAGTCAGGAGTCAGGAGTCAGGAGGAAATAAAGAAGAAGAAAGAGTCGGATTATGAGAAAGTTTTTGATCACTAATTATGAGGAGTCAGGAGTCAGGAGTCAGGAGTCAGGAGTCAGGAGGAAATAAAGAAGAAGAAAGAGTCGGATTATGAGAAAGTTTTTGATCACTAATTATGAGGAGTCAGGAGTCAGGAGTCAGGAGTCAGGAGTCAGGAGGAAATAAAGAAGAAGAAAGAGTCGGATTATGAGAAAGTTTTTGATCACTAATTATGAGGAGTCAGGAGTCAGGAGTCAGGAGTCAGGAGTCAGGAGGAAATAAAGAAGAAGAAAGAGTCGGATTATGAGAAAGTTTTTGATCACTAATTATCCGGACATGATATCATTTCATATAAAGATGGTATATTAGCTCATTTATAAGTGTTTTTAGCGTGAATATTTTCACGCTTTCATTCAACGTTTCAATCGGATTTGCGCTTTATTTTTTCTGCAAACTTTGATTGATATCAATCAAAACCGTATCGACATTTTGACCGTCAACATACTTCATAATGCCCAGCCAAAATGTGCCAGTGCCAACATTTGCAGGCATCAGATCCGAACCATCAAAGCGAATTAAATCAGCATTTAATAAAATCTCAGCTTGTTGGCGACTGACGGGATCGGGATAAAGGTCTAAACTCACCCCTTTGTGCGGGGAAATATAACCCCCCATTTGCGCTGAAATTTCGTGAGGTTTTACCGATGCTAAATATTGCATTAACTGACGAGCTGCGGGCGTATCATTGAACATAGCGACGACATCGCCACCGACTAAGATCGGCAAGCCAAATTCTTCGTTAATCGGCGGTAAGGGAAAAATAGCGACATTTTCACCGAGTACGACACCTTCAGGGAAAAAACTGCTGATAAAACTGGCTTGACGGTGCATATAACATTCTGGCGGATCAGTAAATAAGCCATTGGGAGATAAACCAAAGGGAATGGTAACAACACCAACAGTACCGCCAACAACATATTTAGGATTGAGGGCGATTTGACCAAATTTTTCAAAGGCTTCTTTAATGGGGGGAGAATTAAAGGGGATTTTGTTTTGAACCCACTGATCATAAACTTCAGGCCCAGAGGTTCGCAAGAGAATATCTTCAATCCAATCCGTACCCACCCATCCGGTCGCATCGCCGCTTTCCATTCCCAAACACCAAGGAACGCCGCCATCAGCGACAATTTGATCGGAAAGATCTTCTAATTCGTCCCAGGTTTTGGGAATTTGGTATCCGGCTGATTGAAAGGCTTTGGGATTGTACCACACCAAACTTTTAACCGAGGCCCTATACCAAATTCCGTAGATTTTGCCATTGACGGTTCCTAAAGCCAACCAGTCCGGAGAAAAGGCTTGAGTGAGAGTTTCTCTATCGATCACCGTTTCAAGGGGAACCAGCAAACCTTTTCGAGCAAATTCTGCCATCAAACCGGGTTGGGGAAACATCGCAATATCGGGTGGATTTCCCGCGTCAACCCGCACGGGAAGCAGGGTACTGAAAGCTTCGGTTCCTTGATAAATCACCTCGATTCCGGTTTCTTTGACAAAAGGGGTGAGTGCGGCTTCTAGCTTTTCCTGCTGCGCCCCAGTCATCGCCCCTAAAATCGTCACGGTTCCTTTGGAGGGGGGTTCGCGAGGGGTGGAAATATTTGGATTTTCCGTTGTTTGCGGAGTACAGGCTACCGTCAATACCGATAAACTCAGGAGTAAGCCTGTATAGCTCAAAAGGCTACGATACCGACGGCAAGAATAGCAAATTTTGTCAACTTGAATAATCACTCTCTTGGTTTGAGCTTCCCACATCTTGTTCTCCTCCTGACTAGACTTTAGCGATTTGAAAAATAAAGAGCAACACAGCCAGAGTTTTACCACTAACCTGTTCTCTTAAGTTACAGTCCTTATTCAACTTGAACTGTAGGGGAAAAACAGGAAAAACATGAGTTTAAGACTTTTTTCGGCTTTTTCCTGCAATTCTTGCTCCCATAGACTTGATTGGACAGAATTATCTGTTATATAGTTTGTATAGGTAAAGACTAAGCTAATTTCTAGGCATCGATAGAGGAGTAATCGGTCATGCACGCCTCATTCGTTAGTTTTTGAGACCGCATCCATTTCTAAAAATGCCACAAATTTTCTGAAAAAAAACACCGCTCCTGAAGCGAGAGCGGTGCATAGGGGGTGTTATGGGTGTTACGGCTACCAGAGTAGCAGAGCTAAACCCGGTCTGAGACTCCAGCTTGTGCTAGTTGAGAAATTGTCACAATATTTCTAGATTGCAGTGGTCAAGACTGAAATTTGGGCAAAAAAACACCGCTCCTGAAGTGAGAGCGGTACATAGGGGGTGTTATGGGTGTTACGACTCTTAAGATAACAAACCCTCTAGGCTTTTCTCTTGACTGTTGTGCAGGTCATAAAATTGTCACAATTGCGAATCGCAGATGTTATAATCTCTCAGACTCAACGGGTGGCAAATTGACATCCTCACCGCCGTGAACGGACGGTGATTCCTAAACCTCACGATGCGCGGTTTCTGTTTCGTAGCAACAGCCTCTACCCGATTCGGAGTTTTATGGTCTTACGTTCGCGACCCAGACTATCCCCGCAAGTCCTGCGGTTCTTATGCGTAGAAGTCTCTCAAAGAGAATTCCTAGTTTAGATTTGATTCTAGGGGTGGACTACCCATTGCCCTATCCTCTTATCCCAGTCTGCCGATTTTTCTTCGCCGTTGCTCATTCAAGCAAGCTTTGGTGTTAGGCTTTATGTCTCCATCGTCTGGGTGGGTATGTTACCACTACTATTATAAGATATAAAGCCGTCCTACAAGGACGGGGTTTCAGACCCAAAATTTTCGATGAAGGTTCTGACATCAGATCATGCTTGCTATGGATTTTAGCCTTTTTGATTTGTTCTGGGTTTTTCTAGTGATTAGCTCTTTGCAACCCGTGATTCAGAAACGTTCGATTGAGTCGCGTCGGATCAAAGCGATTCGAGAATTAGAACAGAAGCGTAAAAGTCGCGTGATTTTGCTGATTCATCGCCAAGAGTCTATCAGTTTGTTTGGGATTCCGCTATCGCGCTATATTAGTATCGAGGACTCTGAACAAGTTCTCCGGGCTATTCGCCTCACTCCCCCTGATGTTCCGATTGATTTGATTCTGCATACTCCAGGCGGTTTGGTTTTAGCCACTGAACAGATTGCTCACGCTTTAATTCGCCATCAAGCTAAAGTAACGGTGTTTGTGCCTCACTATGCCATGAGTGGGGGAACGATGTTGGCTTTGGCCTCTGATGAAATTGTCATGGATGAGAACGCAGTTTTAGGCCCGGTTGATCCGCAGTTGGGAAATTTTCCGGCGGCTAGTATCTTAAAAGTTCTTGAAGATAAACCGATTAGCGAAATTGATGATCAAACGCTGATTATGGCTGATATTTCTCGCAAAGCAATTCGCCAAGTGCAAAAGTTTGTTAGAACTCTGCTCGAAGATAACATCCCTGAACAAAAAATTGACCCCAGCCGCATTGATGGGGTGATTGATGCCCTAACCACAGGTCGGATTACTCACGATTGTCCGATTATGGTAGAAGATGCGGAAAAACTGGGATTACCTGTAACTCCAGGATTGCCAAAATCAATTTATTATCTGATGGATTTGTATCCTCAGCCGCGAGGCAACCGTCCGACTGTACAATACATTCCCATGCCTTACAAACCTCCGGCTTTGCCTGAAGGGGCTGAAAAGTCAGATAGACGCTAGTTTTTACCGACGAACACTTGAGATCAACCGTTACCGACAGGCTAAATTATGTTAGACTCCCAACTTTCTCGACCTTATCCGACCACTCGCCAAGCCGATCAAATTGATGATTATCACGGGATCAAAGTGGCTGATCCTTATCGTTGGTTAGAAGATCCGAACTCGGAAGAAACCAAAGCCTGGGTTCAAGCCCAAAATCAGGTGACATTTGGCTATCTGCAAGACATTCCAGCCCGAGAACAACTGAAACAACGCTTGACTCAACTTTGGGATTTCGCCAAATATAGCACGCCTTTTAAGCAGGGTAATCGCTATTTTTACTTCAAAAATGACGGTTTGCAAAATCAAAGTGTTTTGTATGTTTTGGATAATTTAGACGATCAGCCGGAGGTTCTGATCGATCCCAATACTTTGTCTGAAGATGGTACCGTTGCCTTGTCAGGAATTGCTCTGAGTGAAGATGGAAATTTAATGGCTTATGGGCTTTCTACCTCGGGTTCCGACTGGCAAGACTGGAAAGTTCGAGATATTAATACCAAACAAGATCTTGATGATCATTTAAAGTGGATTAAGTTCTCAGGAGCGTCTTGGACTCACGACCACAAAGGCTTTTTTTATAGTCGCTACAACTCACCTAACGAAAACACGAAACTCGAAGATGCTAACTATTATCAAAAATTATTTTATCATCGTTTGGGTACGCCGCAATCCGAGGATATTTTAATTTACGAACGTCCCGATCAAAAAGAATGGGGCTTTAGTGGTTCGGTGACAGAAGATGGCAAATATTTGATCATTTCCGTTTGGCGAGGATCTGAACCCAAAAATCTGATTTTCTACAAAGATTTAACTCAACCGGATGCGCCCGTTGTTGAACTGATTAGCGAATTTGAAGCGGAATATGGTTTTATTGATTATCAAGATCATCAGTTTTGGTTACAAACGGATCTAGACGCACCCAAAGGGAAAGTGATTTCCTTTGATATTAACAGCAAAACTCAAACTGAAATTATCCCCGAAATCGAGGATACGCTGCAAGGAATTAATGTTCTCAATCATCAGTTTATCGCCTTTTATCTCAAAGATGCTCACACTCAAATTAAAATCTTAAATCTTGATGGATCTTTTGTGCGAGAGGTGGAGTTACCGGGTATTGGTTCTGCGGGCGGATTTGGCGGCAAACGTCACGAGACAGAAACCTTTTATGCTTATACCAGTTTTACGACTCCGACGACCATTTACCGCTATGATATGGTAACAGGAGAAAGCCGTCTGTATCGTCAGCCAGAAGTTGATTTTAACCCGGAAAATTACGAAACCCAACAGATTTTTTATCAGAGTAAAGACGGAACTCAAGTTCCGATGTTTATTACTCACAAAAAAGGTTTATCGCTTGATGGAAATAATCCGACTATTTTGTATGGATATGGTGGGTTTAGTGCTTCCTTAACACCGAATTTTTCGATTAGTCGAATGGCTTGGTTAGAAATGGGTGGGGTTTATGCGATTCCCAATTTACGAGGTGGGGGTGAATATGGGGAAGAATGGCATCAAGCAGGTACAAAAAACAAGAAGCAAAATGTCTTTGATGATTTCATTGGGGCGGCGGAATGGCTGATTAACAACAAATACACTTGTTCGCAAAAATTAGCGATTTCGGGTGGAAGTAATGGCGGTTTATTGGTGGGGGCTTGTATGACTCAACGCCCTGATTTGTTTGGGGCGGCGTTACCCGCAGTCGGGGTGATGGATATGTTGCGTTTTCATAAGTTTACAATCGGTTGGGCTTGGTGTTCTGAATATGGTTCACCGGATAATTTTGAAGATTTTAACGCGATTTACGCCTATTCTCCCTTGCATAATTTGAAACCGGAAACGGCTTATCCTGCGACTTTAATTTCTACTGCTGATCACGATGATCGAGTGGTTCCGGCTCATAGTTTTAAGTTTGCTGCGGCATTACAAGCGGCTCATGTGGGGGAAAATCCGGTGTTAATTCGGATAGAAACGAAAGCCGGACATGGGGCGGGTAAACCGACGGCAAAAATTATCGAAGAATTAGCCGATGAGTTTGGATTTTTGGTGAAGGTATTTGAAATGAATCCGAGTTTTAATCTGTAGAAAATTAACGGATTGGCAGCGGCTCGAGCCGCTCTTTAACTCAAAATATGGTGATTATAATAAGATTTATAATGAGCAATAGACCTGAACAGTTGCTTTCTAAAATTTATGTTAAGAAAAAGTCAGGATCGAGGGCGATCGTATTGTAAAATGAAGAGTGAAGACCAGGCCACACACGAGACCGAAAAATGACCCAAAGCCATCCAGAAGCGCTAACCATTCAGGAACGAACCGGACTCAAACAGAAGCACTTTGCCGACTTGATCCGAGCCGCACAAATCATTTTTGATCCCAGTGGCGGAATTACGGGTCGGGTGGTGAATGCAGATTGGCAAGAATTCGGTATTCCTGTTGAAGTTGAGGAAAATCTTAAAATTTTAGGAGAGAAATATCGTTATGCTTCTCCTCATTTACCCATAGAAGAAGTTTGGGAACAACTCATCCCAGAAACTCGGAGTTGGTTTATTGAAAATAAAGATGAATTGTGGTTGTTGGAAGAAGCTTTTCCGGCTCTTGACGAAGACTAAAAATTAGCGGAAATTGCTCGGTGCGATCGCCCATTGCGGTCAATTCATTCAAACTGTATACAGTCTAACCAACCCCAGACAACCCATTGGGTCGTCTCTATTTTAGAGTCCATTATGAAGCTGATTATGAAGCATTAAAAAATATTGCTGAGAAGGTAGAATTAACCTTGACTTTTCGTTGAAAATGTATTATCAATGTAATATAATGAAGATAGTCGTTCTATGCTGAACTGAGGCAAGTTAAACAGTGAGCAATTTCTCACAGAAAGTCAACCCGAAACCTAATCTTCTCTATCAACGACTAGAGGAGGCTCTCCAACAGGGGAATGAAGTGCAGGTCGTGTCATCCTGTGGCAGATTTTTTGGAATTCCATCTGCTCTGGATGATGAATTTTTGGAACTCGTTAATCTGTATATTCCCACTGAGGAAGAAGGTTGGGAAGATGAGCCATACGAACGCACAGTTTGGTTGATTAAAATTTCTGAGATTGTTGCAGTTGCTTATCCAATTCAATCGCTATCAAAAGCTCAATTAGAATCCTTGATTAATCCCAGTCAAACCGTCTTTGAATCCGAAGATTAATCAATCAACTCAACGAGGTGGTTTTCCCCTGAATTCAAAAACAATAACCCTTGATTGTCCTCTGGGATTCCCTGAATTCCAATTCATCACATAAACTGACTTCTAGGGATTTCCACCTCGGCTATTGTCCTCCCAATATTCTATCTTTCTAAACAGAACTCAAATCTTGAAACTGACAGGATAAAAAGCTATCTAGCAAGCGAGACGTTTGCACTCAGTTTTGGATTAATCTTAATATAGACTTTATTTTAAACTTTATCACGTTCATTTATCAACCGATATCGCCACAGCAAAAGCAGTCGGAATGCGAAAGGGTCATCCCGTTATTTTTCAAGTGAATACGGTTAAAATGTATCAGGATGGTTACACATTTTATTGTTCTGATAATGGAGTGTGGTTAGTTGAACAGGTTCCGCCGGAATACTTAACTCGCCTTAATTTAGACTCAAAAAAATGAATATTAACAACTATGATTATTGTTTAGTGATTGACTTGGAAGCCACCTGTTGCGATCGCCAAACGATTCCTCGTAATCAGATGGAAATTATCGAAATAGGGGCGGTAATAGTTGAGACCCAAAACCTCACTTCCGTTCGGGAATTTCAGACCTTTGTTAAACCCGTTCGTCATCCAATTTTAACAGATTTTTGCCATCAATTAACCTCTATTACTCAAGCCCAAGTTGATCAGGCTCCCAGCTATTCTGAAGCGGTTAAAAATTTTAAAACTTGGTTGTCTGAATATTCAGATTTTCGTTTTATTTGGGGGTCTTGGGGAGAATATGATCGCCAACAATTTGAACAAGATAGTCAGTTTCATCACTTGTTTTTTCCGATAGATTATCCTCATATTAATCTCAAAAAAATGTTTAGCAAGAGTCAAAATTTAAAAGGACATTATGGTATGGCTGAAGCTTTAAAAATGGCAGGAATTACCCTAGAAGGAACTCATCATAGAGGAATTGATGATACTCGTAATATTGTGAAATTAATGCCTTATATTTTAGGCGTTAAAAAGTTACAGAATTAAGTCTTATATTAAGGAGTTAAAGGTTAACGATGAAAATTAATCATTTTGATAATCCTCAGTTATTTTATCAACAAGCTAAAAACTATTTACTGCGGTATGAAGCAGAACATAACTTACTCTTAGGAATTAGTCAAACCTTAATTCATTCACCGGAAAGATATGGAAGTGAACCCTATTTAGCTACAGTAGAAGAAGAAGGTAAAATTCTAGCGGTTGCGATGAGAACTCCTCCTTATAATTTTCTCCTTTCAAAAATTGAAAATTTTGCCGCTATTGAAGTGATCGCCCAAGATTTATATGAAAAGCAAATATCATTACCTGGAGTGAGCGGTTTAACGGCTGAAACTGAAACTTTCGCTC
The DNA here is from genome assembly GCF_000972705.2 of Limnoraphis robusta CS-951. The sequence continues at coordinate 67,500 of NZ_LATL02000068.1, forward strand.
AAAAATGGCACAGCTTAACGCATCAGGCTTATGAAATAGAAATGCACTTGAGAATTCATCAACTCAAACAGGTTGAAGCTATCTCGAAAGTGAATGGTTTTTTGCGTTTAGCAACAGAAAATGATCGCGCTTTACTCTTCAATTGGTATGAGCAATTTATTCAAGAAGCGGCACCCTCTGAACCCACGAGTATTGAAAAAACTGTTGATTATCATTTATCTCAAAATCACATTTATCTTTGGCAAAATGAAGTTCCGGTTTCGATGGCTTCCGCAACTGAAGCCACTCAAAATTCAAGCCGAATAGGGCCAGTTTATACCCCTCCAGAATACCGAAAAAAAGGCTATGCGAGCGCTTGTGTTGCCACTCTCAGTCAACAATTACTCAATCAAGGTTATCAGGCTTGCTACCTTTATACGGATTTAGCAAATCCCACATCCAATCATATTTATAAAACCATTGGCTATCAACCTGTTTGCGATTGGAACATTTATCAGTTTAAATAATAACATGAGTTTTCCTTCAAAATTCAATCAACTTAACCCTTCTTACTTCCATGTTGAAACCTTTGCCAATACTTCGCTATTTCCTTCTGGCTGTAGTCACATTTGTCTTAGTAAGCTGTTTTAATACAAGTCTAGATTCTCCGTCTCAACCGGAAGCGGATAATCCTTCTGCTTTTAAAGTTGCTATTTTATTATCGGGTTCTAAAACGGATGGAAACTGGAATCAAGGATGCTATGAAGGACTCCTAAAAATCGAACAAAAATATAACGCTAAAATCGCCTATTCAGAATATGTTACTGCTGATCAAGGTGAAGAAGTCCTGCGACAATATACTAAAGAGGGTTATAATTTTCTCATCGCGGCTGGAGGTGGATATCTCAGCGCTATTGAAACCGTAGCTGTAGAATTTCCTCGCGCTAAATTTGCTGTAATTGCTACCTACCCAGGGAATAATAAAAACTTAGGTGCGATCTCTTTTAGAGCCGGAGAAGTGGGTTATTTATCAGGTGTAATTGCGGCGATGAAAACCCAAACGAATAAAATCGCTTATGTGGCAGGTGCAGACTATCAAATGCCTGTAGAAGCTGCCACACTTTATCAGCGAGGCGCTCAAGCAATCAATCCAAATATTGAAGTTTATATCGAATATTTGCAAACTTGGACAGATGGAGAAAAAGCAATAAATGTCACTCAAAATTTAGTCAAAAAAGGGGTTGATGTTTTTACGATTAATGCAGATGAAGCTGGAGTTGCCGCGATAGAAGTTCTCAAACAAAATCCAGAAGTTTATATGATTGGTTGGATAAAAGATATGTATGAACTTGCTCCTGATCGGATGATTACCAGTGTTCTGCATGATTTTCCCGCTCTATTACTGAAAGCCAGTGGTTTAGTGCAGGAAGGACGTTGGCAAGGAACACTCTACAAATTTGGACTCAAAGAGGGAATTTACGAGTTTGCACCCTTCCGAGACTTGCTTACAGAACAACAAAAACAGACCTTTAGCCAAATTCGAGAACAAGTCGTCAATGGTGAGATTGATATCACACCTTAAAAACTTAGGATAAGCTAGAAATATTAATCAAAAGACGCTCGCTTGGGGCTATTTTCGAGTTCCCTGGCTGACCCCTAAGTGACCCGAAACGATGACTTATGAACAAACTTGACCTCCCAAGATACCTGAAAGTCAAACGATCCGAGCAATCTTCTATTGCCCAGCAACTCCGTTTTAGCATTATCTTTTTGATAGTTTCTAGCCTATTAACGACAGGGAGTATTCTGATTTACTCCAGTTCACAAACTCAGCTTAAACAATCTCAAATTTTGCAACAAGAGCGATCAAAAATAGCTGCAAATAGGATTGAAAGTTACATCAATGATTTACAGGGAAAACTGCTTTTTCTTTCCCGTGTACGAGGTTTTACAGAACTTTCTCCCGCTTCTCAAAAAAAATTGCTTGAAGGCTTAAGTCGTTATAATGATGCCTATGAAATGATGGCAATTCTCAACTCAAAAGGCGATCCGGTTGCTGTTTATTCTCCTTATACAGAAGTGAAGCTTGGGAATTTTCAAGAGACTCCCCTATTTATCAACTCATTTAAACAGCAAGAAAACTATGTAGATTTAGTGAAAATTTATCCAGAAACACAAGCCCTGATCACGACTTTAGCGGTTCCCATCCGCAACTCATTAGATCAAGTTGATGGTGTATTGCTGGCTAAAATTAATCTCAAGTTTTTAGATTTTGTTGTCTCCCAAACTGAAGTGGGAAAAACAGGCTATGCTTATATCCTGGATCATCGGGATGTTTTGATTGCTAAAAATCATCGTATTACCCAAATCAATAGATTAGACAGTATTTCAGAGCGAAATTTTCTTGAAAAATTAAATGAAAATCAAGACAATTCTTTAATCACCTATCAAGGTTTAAGCGGACAAGAAGTTTTAGGGGCGATCTCACCCGTTAAGAATACTTACTGGAATGTTATTGTTGAACTGCCCATCAAGGAAGCCTATGCACCTGTGCGTCGCTTAATTCTTAGCATGATTGGATTGTTAGTTCTGTCGATTTTGAGTGCAGTTTGGGTAAGCATTTTTCTCTCACAACGGTTAGTTTATCCTCTGAAGATTCTCACTCAAGCGGCGGCTAATATTCGTCAGGGAAATCTTCAGGAAAGGGTGAATATTAACCTCAGCAATGAACTCGGAATTTTAGCACAAGCCTTTAACCAAATGGCGCAACAATTACAAGAGTCTTTTCAAGCATTAGCTCAAAGCAATCAAGAATTAGAAATCAGAGTTGAAGAACGAACAGGAGAGTTAGCCCAAGCTAAAGAAAAAGCCGAAGTCGCAAACCTTGCTAAAAGTGAATTCCTCTCAAATATGAGCCATGAACTGCGAACACCCCTGAATGGAATTTTAGGTTATGCTCAAATTTTACAACGCGATCGCACAATCACTTCCCGTCAACTTGAAGGCGTAAATGTTATTCTAAAAAGTGGCAATCACCTTTTGACTTTAATTAATGATATTCTAGATTTCTCAAAAATTGAAGCCCGAAAATTAGAACTCTATACCAGCAATATTAATCTGGCGAGTACAATTGATAGTGTGGTTGCGATTATCCAGATGCGTGCTGTAGAAAAAGATATTATCTTTCATTATCAAGCCGATCCTCATTTACCTCAAGGTATTATCGCCGACGAAAAACGCCTCAGACAAATTTTGCTTAATCTGCTGGGAAATGCAGTAAAATTTACGGATAACGGCAGCGTAACCTTAAAACTCAGTGTACTTGAAAAATCAATACCTTCTTCATCCTCTACAGTCCGATTACGTTTTGAAGTAATAGATACTGGAGTTGGGATGAGTTTAGATCAACTCGATAAAATCTTTCAAGCTTTTGAACAAGTGGGAGACGTTAAACGTCGATCAGAAGGAACAGGTTTAGGGTTAGCCATTTCACGTCAATTAGTGGAAATGATGGGGGGTAAACTACAGGTTAAAAGTCAACTCAATCAGGGTTCAACCTTCTGGTTTGACCTTAATTTTCCAGTCGTTCAAGTTTTATATTCTTCTCCTTTAGAAACAGTTGATAACATTACTGGATATAAAGGAAAACGCCGTCAGGTTTTAATTGTTGATGATAAAAAAGCCAATATGGCTGTCTTGCAGGATATGCTTGAACCGTTAGGATTTGAGATTATTTTAGCAGAAGATGGTCAGCAAGCCATAGACCAAACAGAACAGTTTAAACCCGACTTAATTCTAACAGATTTAGTCATGCCCGTTAAAAGTGGTTTTGAAGCGGTTAAAGAGATTCGAGAAAATCCCGAAATTAAAGATACTAAAATTATTGCCGTTTCTGCAAGTGTCATGCAACCCGATTTTAAACGCAGTGTAATAGCCGGATGTGATGGCTTTATTCCCAAACCTGTAGATGAAAAACAACTCCTGTCAATGATTGCCGAACATTTGCAGCTAGAATGGATTTATGATACGACTTCAGGAGAAACTTTTACACCAGAAATCAGCAGTGAAACGCCATCTAACTGCGAGTTTGTTGTTCCCGATATTGAAGAAATGAAGGTTCTCTACGATTTAGCAATGCTGGGTAGCATGACCAAAATTCGACAGCAAGCTAGTCATTTAGAAAAACTTGATGAAAAATATATTCCTTTTGCTCAGAAAATTACTGAATTAGCACAAGGATTTCAAGAAAAAGCCATCATCAATTTAATTGAAAAATATTTAGACTTGGGAGAGGAACAATGAAAAAAAACACCGCTCCACCTTCTAAGAAAATTAACTTACAAGATTATACAATCTTGATTGTTGATGATCATCCAACCAATTTAAAAATTGCCGTTGATTATTTAGAAACTTGCGGTTTAACCGTTCTCGTCTCTCAAGATGGCGAAAGTGCCTTAAAACGGACTCAATTTGCTCATCCTCATCTCATCTTATTAGATGTATTAATGCCGGGAATTGATGGGTTTGAAACCTGTCGTCGTCTAAAAGCTAACCCCGAAACTGAAGATATTCCGGTGATCTTTATGACAGCTTTAGCGAGTGCTGAAGATCAAGTTAAAGGCTTTGAAGTTGGTGGCGTTGACTACATTACAAAACCCATTCAGCATGAAGAAGTCTTAGCAAGAGTAACCACTCATTTGCAAATTCAAGCTTTATATCAAAAATTGGAGGAACAGAATCAAAATTTACAGCAAAAAGTTATCGAACGCACGGCTGAACTTTCCCAAGCATTAGCTGACTTACAACAGTCTCAAATTAAGTTAGTTCAAAGTGAAAAAATGTCAGCTTTAGGTCAACTGGTGGCGGGAGTAGCCCACGAAATTAATAATCCTCTGAGTTGTTTGACAGGAAACCTAAAACACGCCACCGAATATATTCAAGATTTACTTGAACATTTACACCTCTATCAACAGCAGTTTAAGAGTCCTGGAGACACTATTACTACTCATGCTGAAGAAATCGAGTTAGAATATATAAAAGATGATCTTCCCAAAGTTATTGTCTCTCTCGAAGAAGCAACACAACGCATTCACGATATTAGTAAAAGTCTCTATCTTTTCTCCCACTCCGATACTTCTAAGAAAGTTCATTTTGACCTACATCAAGGCATTGAAAGCACTCTAACTATCTTAAAACATCGCTTAAAAGCCAATAAAAATCGTTCTGAAATCCAGATTATCAAAGACTATGCAAATTTACCCTTAGTTGAATGTTATCCGGGACAAATGAATCAAGTTTTTATGAATTTAATCGCTAATGCTATTGACGCTTTAGATGACAATAGTCTCGTCGAAAACGCTGCCTTAAATCATTCGATGAATCCCCCGAAAATAACCCTTACAACTTGGGAAGATCAACAAAATCAGCAAGTAATCATCTCCATTAAAGATAATGGCTTAGGAATGTCTGAAACTCTCCAAGACCAAATCTTTAGTTATTTATTTACCACTAAACCTATTGGAAAAGGAACAGGCTTGGGTTTATCAATTTCTCGTCAAATTGTTGTCGAAAAACATCAGGGGAAACTCAACTGTGTTTCTTCACCCGGAAAAGGAGCAGAGTTTATCATCGAACTTCCCATCTGTTCTGAATAAAATCAATCAGATGTCAATCCCCTATCGAATAGTCAGATAAAAACTGCTCAATCTTATATCATGTCCGGTTGAACAGTTATAAATAAACAACAGAGGAGTCAGGAGTCAGGAGTCAGGAGTCAGGAGGAAATCAAGAAGAAGAAAGAGGAGGAGAAGGAGAAAGTTTTTTATCACTAATTATCCGGACATGATATTAATCATTTTTTACGCCATCAGTTCATCATACTTTCGGCGAACTTCTCGAATATCTTCCCACATCAACCATTTGGGCTTTCCCGGTTCCTTTGAAGGATTTCTGAGCAAATAAGCCGGATGAAAAATCGGCATACATAAGCGTCCTTCCAATTCTCTCCACTGACCCCTAATTTTAGTAATCCCTTGTTTTTCTGCTAATAACGACTTAACTGCTGTCGCTCCCGTTAACAAAATAATCTGCGGATTAACTAAGCGAATTTGTTCTAATAAATAAGGTTTACAAGCCTCTATTTCTTGAGTCGTTGGGGTGCGATTTTCCGGCGGACGACAACGAATGGCATTAGAAATATAAACCTCTCGTTCGGTACTCAAACCCACAGATTCTAAAATTTTATCTAACAGTTGACCGGATTTTCCAACAAACGGTAAACCTTGTTCATCTTCATTTTGACCCGGTGCTTCCCCAACAATCATAATTGCAGCTTGAAGATTTCCTCGTCCGATCACAGCATTTGTGCGATTATTTCCCAGTACACAACGATGACATTGATTACAATCAGCAGCAATTTCATCTAAATTTTGGTAAGTTCCTGGAGGAATAGCAACCTCAGCATCTGTTGGAATTTTATCCCGATTAACATTTGTTGGAGTAGGAGTAGCACCCGACTCGGCAAAATCAAATAAACTGAGTTGTTGATCATCCGACATAAATTTAAAAGCTGAAGTCACAGTATATAGAAACATTGTTAAGTCTAGACCGATTCAGTTGCAACTCTCAAGTTCGGCGATCAATATTAAGATTAAGAAAGATACTGTTCGCCGATCATGTTCTCAACCCCCCCTTTTGACGATCGCACACAGGCAGGCCAGGAACTCGCCGAAGCCATTGAGCAACAAATAACCCTCTATCCCCCCAAACAAAGCGATCGCCTGATCGTCTACGCCCTTCCCCGAGGCGGTTTACCCGTTGCTGAACCTGTGGCTCGTCGTCTAAACTGTCCCCTAGATGTCATTGTTGCTAAAAAAATCACTCATCCCGATAACCCCGAACTCGCCTTGGGTGCCGTTACCGCAGAAGGCTATGTGCTATGGTCTCCCAAACGCCGCCCCCCGAACTTGGATCTCCGGCAAACCCTGTTACATCAAGCTCATGGTAAAGCCTTAGATCAGTTGGCACAATTTTCGCCCTATTGTCCTGAAATTAGCCCTGAGAAGGCTTTAACTATTATTGTAGATGATGGGATTGCCACAGGCTTAACGATCGCCGTAGCGGTTAAATCTCTGAAATACAAAAACCCCAGCGAAATTTGGATCGGTGTACCCGTTGCTCCCCAAGATTTGCTAGAAACGCTACAACGGTGCTGTGATCGCCTGATAGTTTTAAAATCACCCCGTCTTTTTTTCAGCGTTAGTCGATTTTACCAAGAATTTTCTCAAGTTGAAACTGAAATGGCGATCGCTCATTTAAAGCGTCAAACCGAATGGCTTTAGAGTAGTGATCAGTCGTTAAAGATTTTTGATCAGCATAAAAATTCAGATCATTTTCTTGAAATAAAAGCCTTTTAAATCAGAGTAAATGCCGGATAGACTGTTTTTTATTGAGCTGATTTCTGGCTTGATCTATCTCTTCAGTAAGAGTTAAGGAGTCAACAAGTTCTAGCGGAGGGTTGATTGAGAATCCCTAGCGATTCGTTATTGTTAAATAGTGTGATCACAGATCAAAGCTGGTTAACTCTTTAAACCAAGAGCTATCAGCAAATACTTTACAGCAAACACTAATCCGAAAGGAGATAACAAATCGTGAAATTTTCTAATCTAACTAAGCTAGTCGGCGTTAGCGCACTGTCCTTGAGCCTCAGCATTCTGCCTATGGTTAACCCAGCTTCTGCTCAAACGGGTACAACCGATGACAGAATCCCGACTACTAATTATGTTGAGTCTGACGATGATTTTGACTGGGGTTGGCTGGGTCTACTCGGTCTGGCGGGTCTGGCAGGTCTAGCTGGCAAGAAGCGCGATAATGATGATGTGCGCTACCGTGAGCCTAATGTAACTCGCACGGGTACGACTACTGGCTACCGTGAATAACCGCTCCTACGAGGTTTCTATTAAGTTGCGCTTCTGACCCACATTTTGAATTTTACAACTCGATTGATTGTGTTGGGTTTTGCTTGCGCTCAACCTAACTCACTCCTTATGACTCCTTGGGGAAACGAATTGAATAACCATGATCATGGGAGAGGTAACAAACACCTCTCCTTAATTTTTTGAATTCAACATGAATATTGGGGGGTTCTCAGACGGACTATCAACCCTGAGCTAGAATTGGGGAACATACGGAACTTGGCTGACGTCAGTTGAAAGGGAATGTTTGATGAGCCAAGTTCCATCCATGAGTGAAACCATATCTATATCCTGGTCTGCGGCTGAGGCGACCGTTCCTCAACAAGTGTTATTGCCCCCAGAAAAGCTCTCTAACTATGACCTGATCTTGCGATGTCAGGAAGGAGTACAACCCGATCGAGCAGCTTTTACTGAACTCCTGCGTCGGTATCAAGTTCATGTCGATAAGGTATTGTACCATTTGGCTCCAGACTGGCAAGATCGTTCCGATTTGGCTCAAGAAATCTGGATTCGCGTTTATCGCAATATCAAACGTCTCCAAGAACCCGCTAAGTTTCGCGGCTGGTTGAGTCGAATTGCCACCAACCTGTTTTATGACGAACTCCGCAAGCGCAAACGGGTCAAACCGCCTCTATCCCTCGATGCACCCCGTTGTATTGAAGATGGTGAGGTTGAGTGGGAGATTCCGGCTGAACGCCCAGGGCCAGATGATGATCTGAGTACCCGAGAATTTTATGATTGTCTACATGAGGCGATCGCTGATTTGCCCGAAGTGTTTCGCACGACAATTGTTTTGCGGGAAATTGAGGGTTTAGCCTACGAAGAAATCGCTGAAATTACAGGGGTTTCTCTCGGAACGGTTAAATCGAGAATTGCCCGAGCGCGTCAACGCTTACAAAGTCAGTTACAACCTTATCTAAATAGCTAGAAAAATCTGTAAAGGCAGATTTCCTTAATCGGAGATTGATAGGCTATTTAGTAAAATCGTTAAGAGATCAAAATGTATCACTCAAGCGCTTTTCTCCCCAAATTTCAACAATAATAGATTTGTTCAATGATTTTAATTTCATTCACCTAAATTTCCGGGGAGGTGTTACCATGAAGCCGAACTTTGAGTCCTATAACCATCAGGAAAAAAACAACAACCCAGCGTTAAACAGGGAAGGACAAATGCAACATCCGTCTGATGGCGAACTGAGCGACTATCACTATGAACTGCTCAGTGCCTACATTGATGGTGAGGCGAACGCAGAAGAACGTCGCCAAGTCGAACAGTGGTTAGCGACTGATCCCCAGGTGAAAAGCTGCTATAACCAACTGCTACAGCTTAGTTCTCAGTGGCAGAGTATGCCCGTGCCAAGTTCTCAACAATCTACCCCCGATCTACTCGCTCAACAGGTCTTTGAGGAGGTCAATACTCGTCGAACTCACCGCCTGGTGGGTTGGAGTGGAACGGCAATTGCTGCTCTATTTATAGCTGCTGTATCGGGTGTAACTTTTGGCAGTTTTTCTCGAATTCCGCAGTTTGCTTCTCAACCGAATACTGCTCCTGAACCCCTCAAAATTGCCCTGAATGAGCCGATTGTTCCGATGATTCGATCTGATGCGGCAAGTATTACAGTCAATCAACCGATTATTCCCATTCCTAAACCCCCGATTTCTAACCCTTAATTCTCAATTCTGTGTCTTTTCTGTTCGGCGTGAACTTCTGAACTCCAGTTGCCATCAGGGAGGTAAACGCCATTATATTGCTGAATTTTAGCAGTATTCATCAGATAAATCCAGGCAACCTTTAAGGGTTCTCCGTCGGGGCAGAAGGTTTGGATTTTTTGGCGTTGATATTCATTTTGTTCAGGCGGGCGATGAGGTTGATAATCTTCTAAGGGATCTAAATCAGCAAAAATTGAGGCATCTGTAAACGAAAGGATGACTCCGCAGACGTAGCCTTCCCCTTCTCTCATCGCCGGATAGCCTAATGATAAGTCAAACAGTTGACCCTGTGCGATCGCCGCCTGTTCCTGAATCACTCGACTGGCGCAATATCGCTGATAATTGCGTTCACCCGGTTTGAGCGTACCATAGACAAAAATGTGAATCAAATCTTCTTGCATCCCCTCAGATCCCCAGATTATTCAAGAAGCTATTAGATATCATATTTATTAAGATTTGTCAATATACAGAACAAGAAAGCTTCTACAAGGGTATTGGGTTGACAGTTCCCTCCATAAACGAAGGGGGATTTTTGATTCATAAACCTGTCGTCTCTAGGTTAAAGGGACGCCTCAAGTGGGGTGGATAACATCAAAAAATTGCCGATTTCAACAATTAAGTTATCCGTTGTCACCCACCCGACAACCCATATTAATTTAACTAAAGTAGAGGGAGCCAAATTAGGAGAAAGTTCCTCTAATAACCTGTCTAAAGGCTGAGGATTTTTCAGGTACTTTTCAACACGATCAGCCGTTTTTGAGTTGAAATTTACCTGGCAGCTAAGGGGGGAATAATTGACTCCAAAATCCTAAATGGAGTTTCAGCTTATATATTAGCTTATTGACATACTCCCCATTTCTAAAGAAAGGGGATTCTCCAAGCCTCACGGCTTTGGATTACTGATTCATTGACAACCCTTAC
>NZ_LATL02000069.1 GCF_000972705.2 Limnoraphis robusta CS-951
TTCACAGGGTAATCCAGTTGTGAAAAACCTGTTAATTTGCTTTGCCCAAGCCGTTTTAACCGGAAAGTCAGACTTGCAGAAAATGATGCACCTGATAGGTTTAGGGGGAAGCGGAAAGACGACTTACAGCAACCTAATTACCGATTTAATTGGAGAAAACAACGTTCTTGATATAGGGGCTGAGGAGTTTTGTACAAACCGATTCGCACCTGTAAGAGCTTATCAGAAACGGTTGGTTTTGTTCTCAGATGAGCAAGAGCTTCGCAAAAACATCGGCAACATTATGAAGCTGATAGGCGGAAACAACCTCAGTGGAGAGCAGAAAGGTAAACCAGCCTTTCAATTCAGGTTCACAGGGATGGCAATGCTGGTAAGTGAACACCCGATCGCTCAGGGAATTAAAGGTAACGGTTGGAAGCGCCGGGTTATCCCGGTAGCAATGAACTTAAAAGTTGCAGATAAGGATAGACGCGACCTCAGAGCAGAATTTAAGCCGGAGTTAGCAGCATTCACAAATTACCTTCTGAGCTTGGATGATAATTTTGCGACTCAGACCATAAGAGGTGTTGGGGATATTCCAGTTTGTAAACTTCAGTCCTGGCAGTCCCGGTTAGGAGAGGATTCTATTACCGCTTGGATTAACGAACGTGTGATTTATGATCCGTCAGCCAGTTGTGCTGTTGGTGGAGATAGGAATGAGGCTGATAAGAGAACTCCAGAAACTTTATTTGGTGACTACGCCGATTTCTGCAAGCGCTCGGGTCTAATCGCAAAATCAGTGACCCGGTTCTCTCCAGACTTTCTAGAAATTTGTCAGTCCTATCTGGAATGGGAAGTGTCAAGATTCAGAACCCGAAGCGCTACTCAGATTAAGGGGATTCGGTTGAGAGTTGAAGGGAAAGACGATCACATTTTGACCTATGAGCAGTCATTGGTTGAGAGTGTGAGGACTCCAGATGAGCAGTCTGTAAAGCAAAGTCTGATAGCTGAAACTCCCTCTGTGAGCGACTGTGTAGAGTGTGAAGACTTAACCCTACACACTCCTACTATTAACCGTGAGGACTCACCAGAATTATCAAAACAACCGGAAAAAGAGATCACCTCTGAGCCTAAACTCCCGCTTGCAAAATACACCCTCGACCAGAAGAAGAAGTGGCTCAAGAAGAATAAAGACAACAAGCCGACTGTTTGGGTTAACCATCCCATCTACACAGGTGAAGCGATTCTTGATGGACGGTATGAGATTGATGGCAATCCCTGGAGAGTCACCTATGGGGATAGATACTTAAACGTTAAGCCTGAGAATATTGAGGTTTTCAAGGCATCTTGTGGAGATATTCAACCTGTATCTGACCCACCGGAAGGGAATCAGATTGCTCTGAGCCTTGATGTTAATCAGTCTACCAAACCAGAGACACCTACACAGCGAGTTAAGCGGTTAGCCAAACAACTGAAAATTAAGCTAACTCCTGATGATTTCAACTTCTCTTTAATTCTGGAGAAATATCAGCAATCAGAATTTCAAGAGCTGACTGATGAGCAGTTAGCAGAGATAGCTGACAGGTGGGAATCACAGATTGATGATGTCAAGCGTCGGCAAGAGAACAACCGCATCACTAAATATCTAGAAGAATGACTCAGCGTAAATTGAATAACAAAGCCTGTCAGTCTCTCCGAGAGGTTGACAGCCAGATTAACAGTGCTATTTTGCAGTCAAACGAGCGTCTTAAAGCACTCGGAAGTAAGCTAACAATTCAACGTAGAAAAAACCGACTGTATCTAAGGGGAACGTTACCCTGTAAACCGGGAGAAACAACACCAGAAGGGACAAAGCGTTATGAGATTTCTACTGCACCTGCTGACTTAGAAGGGGTGAGAATTGCAGAGACTAAAGCATTAGAAATCACGACTCAGTTAAAGCTAAACACATTTGATTGGGAGATGTACGGAGTTAAGCCTAAAACCAAGCCTCAGCACAGAACAATGGGTGAGATTAAGGCTGACTTTGAGGAGAACTACTGGCGCGATCGGCCTCAAACTCGTAAGAAGCTAAGTACATTCAGAACTTCTTATGATGCCTCTTTCAAGAAAATACCTGACTTAGACTGCTTTACAGACAAAAATATTGAGGCTTGGATATGCTCAACACCGCCTAACAGTCGTACCAGAGCTAGTCTAATCAGAATTATTAAAGCATTGGCCAAGCAAGAAGGGATTGAGGTAAAGCCATACAACTGTAAGCCTGTAACCACTCCTAGAATTTTGCCATCTGACACAGAAATAGAGATGACGTTTGACCTGTTGCCTGATGATATCGCCTGGTCATTCGGGATGATTGCCACTTACGGTCTGAGAACTCAAGAAGTTTTCAACGGGATTGAGAAGCACCTTAAATTTTTCACCAGTCCTGACAATGATCTTCACAAGTTCAGAGTAGAGGAGGACAACAAGACTGGAGAACGACTGGTTTATCCTCTATATCCTCACTGGGTTGAACGGTTTGACCTGTTGAATCCTAAGCGGTTCCCCAGTAATGCCAAAAACCATGAGAGCAAGGTCACTAGGTTAGGAAAAATACTGATTGCCTATGGGTTCAAGAATGAAGCTTACAGTCTCAGGCATCGCTACGCCATCAGAGCGCATGAGCTAGACATCCCTATAGATGACGCGGCCCGTTGGATGGGTCATTCAGTGGAAATGCACGTCAAGACATATCAGAAATACATGGACGCTTCTACCAGTGACAAGATTTACAGAAAACTTCTCAGCGACAAACAGGAGATGAACGAGTTAACCCGGTTACGGCTTGAAAACCAGTTTCTCAAAGACCGAATAGCTGAGTTAGAAGAACAGCTCAGAAGGTAAATAGTTCACCGCAAGGTTCACCAGATTTTAGAACTCTGTCTGTCAAAACCCCCTTAAAATAACGGGTTCAGTTGTTGTGAAGAGAAGGGGATGTTGACTGTGAGACAAGCGTTCAGGGGGAAAAGAGGAAATCTGGTGTACCCAGTCGGGAAAGTGAAGCTGACCGCCTCCTATTGCCAGAACCACCCGTCTCGCTTCTACAGTTTGTCCATCGCCTAAAGCCAACTGAAACTTTGATCGTCCCCGACTGTTTAAAGGCAAAATTCCCACAACTTCGGCTGGATCAACCCGATCTCCGAGTTTCCAACGTTGGATGACATCTGCACAAAAATCTTCAAACAGTTTAGTTCCCGGTAAGTCGTAGGGCGGAAACAACTCGTGAGAACGATTTTCAGAAAATTTCCGCAGAGCAAAGGGGTTCGGGTCGGGGTGATGAACCGCAGGCGATCGCAAATGAGGGATATTCTGGGCAGCAAACTGCTGACACCACTGACTCAACCAAACTCCACTCGGGTCAAAAGCCCTGATTTTATTGGGTTTAGGCTGTTTTTGCAGGAAGTGAGTCGCTAGGGTGAGGGCATGGGGGCCAGCACCGATAATCGCAATGGGACTGAAGTAGGGCATAATTTGATAATAGTTATCATTTTCTGCTATTTCTATAATAATGATTATTGTTTTTGAGGGGAAGAGCCGATGATTATTGCCGTTACTGGCCCGCCGGGCGCGGGTAAAACCCACTGGATACGAGAACAAATCAGCCAAACGCAGCAGCAGGTCCGCTATTTCAACCCGGGCGAGGGTTCTGTTGTCATTGATGGGACTTGTATCGCCAGTGACTTTCCCGAGGTCGAAATTTTAACGGAGGGTCAGGAATTTGAATTATTTAATCCTGAACCTAAACTCACCACTTATATCGAACTTCCCTGGCATTTAGACCTGTCTTCGGTTCAACCTTTACTCGAACAATTAAACGCCAAGTCAGTAGTTCTCGGGAATGAAAACATTGCTGAAAGTCTAACTAAAATTCACACCTCTCAAGTCCAAATTCATCGCAGTTTATTAAGTGGAGAAATTCTCGACTGGTCGAGTTTAGCGGTGTTTTGGTTTGAACTGATTAAAGGTGCCTATGGGGAAGTGATTCGGGCGAAGGGAATTTTTGATATTGTCAGTGGAGAATCGATTTATGGGGATTTTGTAGCGGGAACAATGAATCAAGAATTTGTCGCTTTAGACGTTCCTCTGTGGTTAGCCGGAAGACCTCAACGGTTTAGCGGTTTAGAAATTGTGGGATTTGATTTAAACAAAGCAGAACTTTCACAAACCCTCAAAGATTGTTTTCTCCCAGAATCTAAAATTAGCTATTATCAACAACAAATTCAAACTTCATTAGAAACTGAGGAAATCAACTTATGAAAATATCCGTTAAAACAAGTGATATCATGTCCGGATAATTAGTGATAAAAAACTTTCTCCTCCTCTCTTGGTGCGCGTTCCCTCTCTTGGTCGGCATTCCCTCTCTTGCGAACCCGGAGGGTCTTGGGGGTTCCCCCCAGAAGCAACTGCCGAAAGGGTTCCCCGACTTGAAGTGACTGCTGAACCCGAAGGGGGTCGCACCGCTCCTCCTCTTTCTTCTTCTTGATTTCCTCCTGACTCCTGACTCCTGACTCCTGACTCCTCTGCAGATGACCCCACCCATGTCTGTCAACGCTAGAAACTTGCGTTTGTTTTTGATAACTGTTATCATTTTCATTATTGAGTCGCAGAACAAGTTTTATGGAAACTATCCCCTCCTCCACGACGCTGGATATTCCCAAGCGGGGAATGCCCGTTACAATTATCACAGGCTTTTTAGGAAGCGGAAAAACCACACTGCTGAATGAAATTTTGAGCAACAAACAGGACTTAAAAGTTGCTGTTTTGGTGAATGAATTTGGCGATATTAATATTGATGCTCAACTCCTCATTTCTACCGAAGAAGATATGGTAGAATTGAGTAATGGTTGTATTTGCTGCACGATTAATGATGGTTTAGTTGATGCGGTTTATCGCGTTTTAGAACGAGAAGAACGGGTAGACTATATGGTGATTGAAACCACAGGTGTTGCTGACCCGTTGCCGATTATTTTAACCTTTTTAGGGACGGAACTTCGGGAATTTACCCGCCTAGATTCAATTATTACCCTAGTCGATGCAGAAGCGTTTACTCCCGAACATTTTGACAGTGAAGCCGCCCTCAAACAAATTGTCTATGGGGATGTGGTTCTTTTAAATAAAACTGACCTAGCCGCCCCAGAACAAGTTGAAGAAGTAGAAGCTTATATTCAAACCGTTAAACCCGGTGCGAGAATTTTAAGAACCCAACAGGCAAAAGTTCCTTTACCGCTTGTTTTAGATGTTGGTTTAACCCCAGTTGAACTGTATCAAGCCGACGAAGAACATCACCATCACGAACATCACCATCACCATTCCCCTCACTTAGATAATGATGGTTTTATCTCGGTTTCTTTCCAAAGTCATTCTCCCTTTGATATTGAAAAATTTGAGAAATTTTTAACGGAAGAAATGCCGATAGAAGTCTTTCGTGCCAAAGGAATTCTCTGGTTTGATAATAGCGAAATGCGCCACATTTTCCAACTCAGCGGCCCTCGATACGATATCCAAGTTGAGGAATGGATAAATTCACCGGAGAACCAGATTGTGTTTATTGGTCGTCACTTAGAGGCTCATAAAATCCGTCAACAGTTGCAAAACTGTTTAATCTTACAACCCACTCAACTCGCACAAGCAATAGGTGTTAAATCGTTTTAACCTCTAGCTTTTTCGAGAGTAATTTGTAAAAAACTGCTGTTTATTTTAGGAACAAAACTATAATTTTATGACCTTAGCAAATTCCACGCCGACAGACAATCAAAACGGTAAATTACCGAGCTTTACCACTCAATCTCAATCGCCTATTTCCGAAGAAGAAATGCGTCAAGCGGTGCGGACTTGGCGCTCTCGGACTCGGAGAAAACCCAGATCAAGAAGGCTTAAAAGATACACCCAAACGGGTTGTTAAAGCCTTAAAATTTCTCACATATCGAAGATTTGACGCTGTAATTTAAACGGCTAGAAATTGTTGAATCACCTCTTGAGAAAGATCTCGCGTTTCTCCAGACGCCACAATTCCCCCTTTTTGCATGGCATAATAACGATCCGCTTGACGAACAAAATGTAAATGCTGTTCAACCAATAATACCGAAATTCCCGTTTGTTCAATAATCCGTCGCACTGCGGCTTCTATTTCTAAAATAATTGACGGTTGAATTCCCTCTGTGGGTTCATCAAGTAACAATAACTTCGGCTTTCCCATCAACGCCCTAGCGATCGCTAATTGTTGTTGTTGTCCCCCGCTTAAATCCCCTCCCATTCGTCCTAACATGGTTTCTAATACGGGAAATAACTCAAAAATCTCATTAGGAATGACTTTCTTAGATTTCCCTGGACGTGCTTCTAATCCTAACAGTAAATTCTCTTTAACGGTTAGCCGAGGAATAATTTCTCGCCCTTGAGGAACATAACCAATTCCCAATCTTGCACGACGATCAGGGGATAATTTAGTAATTAAATGTTCGCCCAATATTACCGATCCAGATCGCGGCGATAACACCCCCATAATGGTTTTTAATAGCGTTGTTTTCCCGACCCCATTTCGCCCAATTAAACACACCATTTGTCCAACAGGGACACTGAGATCCACATCCCGCAGAATATGACTTTCTCCATAATAAACATTCAGCCCTGACGCTTTTAGCATCAACTCCGATGTAGTCATTGGGGGTTTAATTTCCACTGTCATGCTGCTTCCTCCTGTTGCTGTCCTAAATATACTTCAATCACACGCGGATCATTTTGAACCTCATCCATTGTTCCTTCACACAATAGCGAACCTTGATGTAAAACGCTAACTTTTTGGGCAATTTGACGCACAAATTCCATATCATGTTCAATCACAATAATCGAATGACTCTCCGCCAACGCTAACAACAAATTCCCGACATTTTCCGTTTCTTCATCGGTTAACCCCGCTACAGGTTCATCGACTAATAATAAATCTGGAGACTGCGCCACTAACATCCCAATTTCTAAACGTTGTTTCTCACCGTGAGACAATAAAGCCGCTTTTAAGTTAACTTTTGGTGTTAAACCAATGGTTTCTAACAGTCCCGCAACGGTTAAGCGATCGCCCTGTGTTGGTTTTTTAAATAGCGTTGAAAACACATCTTTTTGACGGTTACACGCTAAATCCAAATTTTCCCCCACTGTTAGGTTTAAATAAACACTGGGCGTTTGAAACTTGCGCCCAATTCCTAAACGAGAGATTTTATCTTCTGTGAGATTTCGCAAATTTTTTCCTTTAAAATAAACCGTTCCTTCTGTGGGTTGAACTTTCCCCGTAATGGTATCTAAAAAGGTGGTTTTTCCCGCCCCATTCGGCCCTATTACCACCCGCAATTCCCCTGTTTCTAAGCTAAAATTGAGGTGATTCAGTGCTTTAAACCCATCAAAACTAACCGTCAGGTTTTCAATTTCTAAAATATTTTCATTCATCAGTAGTTAGGGCTAATTTCAGTAAAGATAAGCGAATATAAAACCGTTGATTTTCAATGCTTAACACCTTCAATTTCTTCTTGTTCTCGTTGCACATCCGGGTTAAGATCAATATCAGGATAAGTCATCAACTGTTCTTGTAATCCTAAACGCGATCGCAATTCAGGTAAAGCCCAATCTCTCGCCCAGCCATAAATTCCATTGGGGAGAATCGTCACTACAATTAAGAATAACGCCCCCTGAAAAAATAGCCAGACTTCCGGGAATTGTTCACTTAAAAACGTTTGGGCTAATCGGACTAATAGTGTACCAATAATCGCTCCGACCAACGTTCCTCGGCCGCCTACAGCCACCCAAATCACCATTTCAATTGAAAAAGCAACTTCCATAAAACTCGGCGTAATAATGCCCGTTTGGACGGTGTAAAGCGCTCCTGCAATTCCCGTAATAGCCCCCGAAATTGCAAACACTAAGACTTTAAACCCTGTGGGGTTGTATCCTGAAAAACGCACCCGCATTTCCGAGTCTCGAATTGCAATGAGTAACCGCCCAAACCGCCCACGAGTTAGCCAACGACAGAGGAAATAAGTTAATAGTAGAAACAACACCGACAATTGAAAAAAGACGAGTTGTGCGCCTTGAGAACCTGCTAATACCCCGAAAATTGTGGAAGTATCTGTTTTCAGTCCGTTGGTGCCATTAATCAGTTTTTGTTGTCCGTTAAAAAAGTTAAAAAACACCAATAGCGCCGCTTGAGTTAAAATCGAGAAATAAACGCCTTTAATGCGGTTGCGGAAGACGAGATAACCTAATAGTCCGGCTACAATGGCTGGAATAACAAAAATGGCGATAATTGTAAACGGAAACGAGTAAAAGGGTTGCCAAAATCCCGGTAAATCACTCACACCATAAAGGCTAAAAAAGTCGGGGATTTGTTCGTCTGGAAGTTGCAGGTTGAGGTGCATTGCAAAAGCGTAACCTCCCAACGCAAAGAAAATCCCATGTCCGAGACTGAGTAAGCCTGTATAACCCCAGATTAAATCAATTCCCAAAGCTGCAATTGCTAACGCCACAAACCGCCCGATTAATTTTAGGCGAAAAACAGGTAAAATTGCAGGCATAATCAGCGCAAAGACTACAGCAATAGCAACAGCAATCACTATTTCTCGCCTCTGTTTTAACAGACGAAAGAATTGTTTGGGTTGGTTTGCTTTTTCAGTTTTCATAGTTCTACAGTTCGTCCTTTCTGCGGAAAAATGCCGGATGGTTTCACCTGCAAGAAAGCAATAATGAGGGCAAATACCATCACTTTAGCCATACTCGTAGAAGCAAAAAAGGTGAAAAAGTCAGTGAGAAATTGCAGGCTATCCGTTTTGCTAAATAACAGCGCAAACGTTCCTGAACCGATTAAATAACTGACAACTCCAATCACTAATGCTGCTAATACTGTCCCGAATAAGTTGCCAACTCCCCCAACAACCACCACCATAAACGTATCAACAATATAGTTTTGTCCGATGTTCGGGCCAACCGATCCTAACAAAGTAATCGCACATCCCGCAATTCCTGCTAACCCCGATCCTAATGCAAAAGTTAGGGCATCTACGGTATCGGTGGGAATGCCTAAACAAGCGCTCATTTGACGATTTTGAGTCACAGCCCGTATTCTTAAACCCCAGTCGGAACGGTTCAAAAATCCATAAATTCCAACTAAACAAAGAATGGTTAAAATAATAATAAAAATGCGAGAATAGGGAAGTTGATAAATCCCTAATTCTATCCCGCCTCGCAACCAAGCCGGAGCGGTAACATCAACATTTCGAGCGCTAAACCAGGGTTTACTTAAAGCACTAACGCCAGACATTAAATATCCTGCAATGCCAGAAATGGCGAAGGATAACGGGAGTAAAATTGCGATCGCTAAGTTTTTTATTTGTTCCCAGTCAGGGCGACGACGCACCACCCAGAGTCCGCCAAAAAATAGCGCACAAAAGAGTAAAATTGCGATCGCCAAAAGCCAGTTTGCACTGCGTACAAATTGACGCAAAATTAAACTAACGCCCCAAGTTGCGAGTAACGTTTCTAAAGGTCGTCCATACAGAAAACGAATCACCCCTCGTTCGAGAAGTAACCCGGTTAAAGCCGATACTATAAAAGCAACCGGAATTGCAAAAAAGATATAGAGTGCAAACAGTCCATCACCAAAGTTTTGAAAGATATTTTGGACGACAAAAGTAGAATAAGCACCCAACATCATCAACTCACCATGAGCGAGATTAATCACCCCCATCAGTCCAAAAACAATCGCCAACCCCAAAGCAGCGATCAAGAGTACAGAACCGATGCTAATACCGTTAAAAATTCCAACAGCAAGTTCAGTCATAAATCATAGGTTACAGGGGACAGTTTTGTTGGGGCGGGTGACTGTTTTAAACTCCTTCTAATTTGAATTTCTCGCCTTTGTTGGGGTCTGTCCAGTCGCAAGAATAGCCTTTTGTTGTTGGAACATATTGGTTCCAGGCTTCCGGTTTTACGGGATCATTCGTAGACCAAACAATATCAAATAAACCATCTTGACGCACTTGACCGATGCGAACAATTTTGGAAAGATGGTGATTGGGGTTAACAGTTACTAACCCTTCTGGTGCTTGGAAGGTTTGACCAATAGCCGCTTGACGAACCTTTTCTAAATCGTCAGCAGTTCCGGCTTTTTCAACGGCTTGTTTCCACAAATATACCATAATATAAGCCGCTTCCATCGGATCATTTGTCACGCGATTTGCCCCATATTCGGCTTTAAAAGCGTTCACCCATTTTTGATTTTCGGGGGTTTCAACAGTTTGAAAATAGTTCCAAGCGGCGTAATGTCCAACGAGGAATTCCGGCCCAATTTGTCGCACTTCTTCTTCAGCGACACTCACCGACATCACGGGGTATTTATCGGGGGTGAGTCCAGCGCCTTGCATTTGTTTAAAAAATGCGACGTTACTATCACCATTAAGAGTATTAAATATCACGCCACCATTGGGTAACGCTTGACGAATTTTGGTAATAATTGGAGTAACTTCGGTATTTCCCAACGGCAGATAATCTTCGCCGACGGTGTTTCCGCCTTCTGCTGCTAGTTGTTCTTTAATAACAGTATTGGCAGTGCGAGGAAATACATAGTCGGAACCCACCAAAAAGAAATCTTTTCCTTTATTTTCGAGTAGCCATTTCACCGCAGGTTCGATTTGTTGGTTGGGGGCAGCTCCGGTGTAGAATATATTTTTAGAGCATTCTTGTCCTTCATATTGAACGGGATACCAAAGCAGATGATTTTTGGACTCAAAAACGTCTTTAACCGCTTTACGACTGGCTGAAGTCCAACATCCAAATACAGCAACTACACCGTCTTGATCAATCAATTTTTCCGCTTTTTCTGCAAAAGTTGGCCAGTCAGAGGCGCCATCTTCTACAACTGCTTCTATTTGTTTACCGAGTACCCCACCTGCTGCGTTAATTTCTTTAATCGCAAGTTTTTCGGCTTCAACAACAGTGGTTTCACTAATTGCCATTGTCCCACTCAATGAGTGAAGAATACCGACTTTAATGGTATCGCCACCACCGCTTCCACTTACGGGAGTTGTGTTATCACTTTGGGGACTGCTACACGCTTTCAGCATGAAGCTGGTTCCGAAAGCTGCTGATCCGTAAAGCAGGAATTTCCGCCGTCTGATACCTTTGCTCATGTTCTTCTCTCTAAGCTTACAATTCAAACCAACAATAAAAGTTAATAATTGGGGATTTTTTGCGATCGCAATTTCTGTAATGACTTCGGTATTCTCAAATTTCTCAGGAGATGTTTCTCTAGGTTCTACGCGAATCGGAAATTTGAGGCGATTGAAAAACGTTCTATTGCTCTCACAAGCTTGCCCATGTGCTGATGTATCCTAGAGGATTTTCTCTCCGTAAAATGTATTTATAGATACAAAAAAACGGAGCGGCTTGTTAAGAAATCCTAATCAAAATTCAAAAGCCTCCTTCCGATTTATCACTGGAAGAAGGCTGTTTGATGGATGTTTTTTTGTGTTGGGGGCGGGTTTATTGAGGTTGTTTCTCACAACCCTAAATCTCTGCGGAACCCGCCCCTACTTTATTATCCTGGCATCGAGCTATTTTCCCAGGCAGCTACCCACCAAGTATCTTCGCCGTGTCAACGTTTCACATCCGAGTTCGGGATGGATCGGTGTGGTTCCATTGAGCCATAGACACCAGGAAAGCTTTAAAATACTTTCTTAGGTCGTTTGCGCTTGGGTTGTGTTTGTTTCCCTCGCACAATTAACTAATATAGTGGCTTTTTCTAAACTTGTCAACCCCTTTTTCAAAATTTTTTTGAGGGGGCTGTTTATCGACGGAGGAGAGTGATGTTTGAAAAGTTCGATTTGCCCCAACCCCCGACGTTTGAGACGGTTGAAGCGGAACGTCAACACCGCAAACAACGGTTAGCCGCAGCTTTACGTTTATTTGCCCATTATGGCTTTGATGAAGGCGTCGCCGGACATATTACCGCCCGTGACCCCGAATGGCCGGATTTATTTTGGGTGAACCCCTTTGGGATGTATTTTGGCCAGATTCGGGTTTCTGATTTATTATTGGTGAATCAAAAAGGGGAAGTGGTTCACGGGAATAAACCCGTTAACGCCGCAGCCTTTGCCATACATTCCCAAGTTCATCAAGCTAGACCCGATGTTATAGCCGCAGCCCACGCTCATTCGGTGTACGGGAAGGCTTGGTCTTGTTTGGGGCGACTGCTTGACCCCTTAACTCAAGATGCCTGTTCTTTTTATCAAGATCATGCTTTGTTTGATGATTATACCGGAGTGGTGCTTGATTTATCAGAAGGGAAACGCATCGCTGAAACGCTTGGTGAACGCAAAGCGATTATTCTGCGTAATCATGGTTTATTAACGCTCGGTCATTCTGTCGATGAAGCGGCGTGGTGGTTTATTACAATGGAACGGTCTTGCCAGGCGCAATTAATGGCAGAAGCCGCAGGAAAACCCATATTAATTAAACCCGATATTGCCAGTTTAACTTATAGTCAGATTGGCAGTCATTTTATGGGTTGGTTTAGTTTTCAGTCGTTGTATGACAAGATTGTTCATCAACAACCGGATTTGTTAGAGTAAACTGTTGAGTGTTGCCATAAATTGCGGCTAATAATATCCATCCCAAGGTATTCACTCGGAAATCATACAACGTTACATCTAATAAATTAAACAACACACAAACCGCAAATGCAAGTCCGTAGCTGAAGAAAATTAATCGGTCTTCGCTAGGGATTTTTTGTTGAATTCCCAGTTTAACAGCTTCAGCTAAAATCCAAGCAATGATGCTAAAAAAGAGTAACGTTGCCGGAATTCCCACTTCTGCGGTCATCATTAAAAATAAGTTATGAGGATGACCCATCCAAACGTTCATTTGGCTTTCGTAAAGGGCGGTAAAATTTCGCAGTCCCCAACCTGTTAACGGTTTTTCTTGGGTGAGGTTCCAGGCGAATTTCCATTGAGTAATACGAAGCGTTTCTACAGGACGTTCAAAGTTTTGGTCGGTCAAACGTTCCCAAAAATAAGCCGGAACAATCACTCTTAATCCCTTTTGAATAGGCTCAGGTGCAAACGCCGCCCCAAAAATTGCGGTGACTCCAGCAATGACTAATCCTAACACAATCAGCCACCCTAAATAAACTGAATAAGCAACAGTCGAAAATACCATTAGCGCCCAAGCATTGCGGGAGTTGGTAAAAATCAAGGCAATTGTTACGCCTAATAATGCAAGAATCAAAACCGCAAGGGGAAGGGGTTTAGGATAGATTTTTTCTGGTTTAAACTTCCAAAACGGCAGCCGTTCAATTAAGAGTCCGACTCCTAGAATTAATACAATTAAAAGATAAATGGCTAATATATTGGCATACATAAATATAGAAGACATTCGCTCAGGTGGATTACCATTGAGAACGATAACCCAACCGAAAAATCCTTGCAGTTGTTCAATTCCTGACCATCCGAGAAATTGTTGACCTAGACCTAAAATAACAACGGGAATAGCAGGAAGAATTAAAATTCTAGACAGTTGGCGGAGTTGAGTAGGGGTTTGAATTAAAGTGTTGAAACCTGCGAAGACAAAAAAATAGGGTAAAAAATTTGATAATCCAATAAACGCTTCGGAAGGATTTTCTGCAAAATTTGCGGTTAAAATCAGTAACAGACTTAAAACGATTAAAGCCTGATGAACGGGTTGACTAATAATATGTTTAAATTTTTTCGTCCAGGTGACAATTGCAGCCAAAACGATTAGAATTCCGCCCCAGGTTGGCAGGAGTAGAAGCAGGAATAATCCAACTTGAAATAAATTCCAAAGCCCTTGCAGTTTGGGTTCAGGATGTCGTGTAAGTACAGACACAGCTTTTACAGTTATCAGTTATCAGTGACCAGTTTTGTAGGGGCGGGTTCCACTCAGATTTATGTTTTCCTACAAATAACTTACATAAACCCGCCCCACTTTTTCAGGGAACAGGAAAAAAAATAGTAAGAAGGGCGGGTTTATACAGGTTATCTGTGGAAAAACATAGATTAATTCGGAACCCGCCCCTACATCGCTGTTTATCCAACAGGTTCCCAAGCCCAATCTGAACGAGTCAGGCGAATTTGTGCCAAAGTAAAAATTGTGGGAATAATACGGGCGTAGTTGGTTGAGATGGTTTTCCAGCCAACATCAGCCACAAACCAAGTCCACAACACTGGGCCAAGAAGCGCAAACACACTGCGAGTAGCACCATAACGGGCTGCACTAACGGCCATTCCTCGTTTTGCCATCTGAACAGTAACATAACTTTGGAACTGGGTGGCGGCGGTTGCTCCTCCTTGGACAATAGTCTGTTTTGCCATTTGGTATTTGGCAAAATGCAGGGCAAATTGACGGGCGAGTTGTTGCAACACGATTGGTTGTACAATGGTACTGACTGCGATCGCACTTCCAGCTTTAAATAAGAACCCTAAAGGGTCTTTTTGAGCAGACAACGGCAAGGGTTGAGCGGAGTTCGACTCAGCCAGAGCGTGGCTAATGCGTAGAGTCAGGGCTTGTTGTTCGCAAGCGGGTAAACGTTTCCAAGCCCGTCCTAACAAAAATAAAAAGATTTCAGCTTCTAAATCAGTCGTTGAGAGATTTTTAGAATAGGATATTTTCAGATAACGACAAACTTGTATTAAAGCTTGACGATAGCTAACTTGGTGAGTGCGTCCTCTCAACACGGTGAGTCCATCTGCGGCTAAATAGCGAAATCGTTGCTCGAGTGCATCCAGCCAAGCTTCATGGTCACGACTTTGAACATCAATGGGTTGAGGGGTGTTGAAATAGTCTAAGGGATTAAACCGACGGCTAAACAGCAATTCGGTTAGTTGTTGCAACTCCTCTTCGGTTGCGAGTTCCAATGCTCCTCTGAGTTCATCCAAGATTCATACCCTCCTAACCCGCAGATTGCCTATCGTCTATTATTCTACTACTTCACTTTAGACTAAAATCCCTTTTGTCGAGCTTCAATCATCATGCGGACAACATCGGGGAGTTTGTATTGCGCTTGCCATCCTAATTTTTCTTTGGCTTTAGCTGGGTTCGCCCGACCTACCGCAATATCAGTCGGTCTATACAAACTTTGATCGGTTTCTACATAATCTTGCCAGTTCAGACCCAAACAAGTAAAGGCTTCGGCGACAAAATCTTGTAATGATGAAGTTTCTCCTGTGGCAATCACATAATCATCGGGTTCATCATGTTGTAACATTTTGTGCATGGCTTCCACGTATTCCGGCGCCCAACCCCAATCTCGTTGTACGGAAATATCCCCTAAATAAAGTTTTTCTGCACTTCCTTCAGCAATTTTACAGGCGGTTGTAATGATTTTTTGGGTGACAAATCGTTCGGGTCGTAGGGGGGATTCATGGTTAAATAAAATACCAGAACAGGCGAATAAACCATAGGCTTCTCGATAGTTTGCGACTTCCCAAAAAGCGGCGGACTTGGCGACGGCGTAGGGACTGCGAGGACGAAAAGGCGTATTTTCATCGGCGGCAAGTTCCCCTGTATTTCCAAAACATTCACTTGAACCTGCGTTATAAAGTTTGGTTTTGGCGCCTGTAAACCGAATCGCTTCTAAGAGGTTTAGGGTTCCTGTTGCAATGCTTTCAAGGGTTTCTACTGGTTGGTTAAAGGATAAACCCACTGAACTTTGGGCGGCTAAATTATAGACTTCATCGGGTTTAATTTTGGTGAGAACTTGCAACACACTCCGAAAGTCTGTTAAGCTCATGGACTCTAGTTTAACTTGTTCTAAAATCCCCAAGCGAGACAAGTTTTGAAACGATGACATTTGAGCATCCCGTGAGGTGCCACAAACAGAATAGCCATTTTTTAATAATAAGTCAGCGAGATAGGCTCCATCTTGTCCTGATATTCCACAAATTAAAGCGGTTTTCATTAGATTTCCTCAATGTCTACCTGTTGAGATGCACTCCTCTTAATTATCTCTTGATTCCTAGTCTAATTCTGGCATATCAATTCCCCTTTCTCTCAACTGTTGTTTCAATTGTTCGAGTTGTTGTTCGGCAAGTTCTGCGCGTTGGCGTTGTTGTTCGGCAATTTCTTCTGTTGTTGGAAGTAGTTCTCCCTCTAAAGTTGCCCACCTTAACCAAACCGTATCAATCTCTCGATAACTGCCTGACCATTTAACTAAGGCTAACTCTAATTCTTGACTCATTAAACGTCCTTGTTCGTCAGGTTCTAGAGGTTGATAAACACTCCCTTGTAAGCGAAATCCTTGAAAATCTTCGGGGTTAAAAGGATCATACCAAAAATATTCCGGCACTCGCATTTGAGATTGATAAATCCGTTTTTTTTCAGTTTTATCACGGGAAAGGGTACTCTCAGACAATAATTCAATCACAATATCAGGCCCTTTTCCTTCTTCCCAAATCACCCAACTTTTGCGTTCTTGGCGCGGAACATCTAAAACTACAAATACATCTGGCCCGCGAAAGTCTTGGTTGCGAACTTGCTCCAGACTAAAATAAACAAACATATTGCCTCCCACATAGGCATTTTGCTGTTTTAATCGTTCCCACAGGGCATTTATTAATAAATCGGATTGATGTTTATGGCGTTCAGTTTCCATCGGAATTCCATCATCACAAGGGAGATCATCTTGAGTGGGAGGTAAAGCAATGACCGGAGGTTTTTCTTCAATAATTTGAGGTTCTGACATCAGATCAAGTCCCGTTTTTATCTGCTTTCATTTTAACACTTTATCGGGGGATTCTCAAGTCATTTTCGACTATATTCTTCCAAGCGTAGCATTGACTTAAGTCTTCGATATCGAATTGTTCTCCTTTCTGTTGAAACAGCCGAGAAAAATCATCAATCCAATCTAAGAGTATTTCGGTTGAAAACGAAAAGGGCGAACATTTTAAGGCTTGTTGAAGATAGCGTTTCATTTGTTCTTCGTTTCCTTGACGGTAAGCATTCCAAGCATTCCAAACTTGACCCGCATACTCTAGGCGTTGGTTGAGGTTTTTAACTCCTTTTTTGACATAAGGTAAATCTGCAAAATCATTATTAGAATCATCAGATAATGCCTGTTCAATCACTTCTAGAGTTTCTTTGAGCATTCGTTCTTCTTTAAACAGTTGTTCGGCTCTTTGTTTAGCAGCAATTGCTTTTTTTTGTCTTATTTCAGGATTAATTGCCCATTCTTTTAGGGTTTCAACTAATACTTTTACAGTGTCTTCTGGATAAAAATTAGGATCAGGTAAAAGTTTACCAGTATCTCCTAAACCTTCAGGAATTCCCCCCGCAGCAGAAGCAATAATTGGTACACCTTTAGCCATTGCTTCCATAACCGCAAAAGACGGTGCAGCTTCGGCTAGAGAGGTTAAAATGAAAATATCACAAGCTTCTAACCAGTCGGGAATATCCCAACGTTGTCCTAAGAATTTTACCTGATTACTAACACCAAGTTGTTGAACTTTTTCTTGGAGTTCAGGTTCAAGATTATGATCACTTCCTTGACCTGTTCCTGCCCAAACAAAGTATAATTTATTCCAGATGGAAGTTTGTTTTAATTGGGCAATGGCTTCGAGTTGATAACGATGTCCTTTTATGGGAGCAAGTCTCGCAGAAGTAAAACACATTATTCCATCATCAGGAATGCCAATTTCTTGACGTAAACGTTGACGAGTTGAGGGATTAGGCGGCGAAAAATATTTCTCAGAACGTCCATAATAAATGACGTTTCCTTTGTTTTTATGGAGTTTAAACTGTTCGTGGAGAATGTTTAAATGTTCTTTGGCGGCGACATTAACTGCTTTAGCTAAACCATATTGATATAAGACGCCTTCAACGTAGGGAATATTATCACCCATTGTAAAATCTTTGTGTTCGGGAGTCGCTAAACCCAATGCAATCATATAGGGAATATTTTGTTGAATGGCGACTTGTTTTGCTGCAAAATGGGAAAACGGCCAACCATCGCTAAAAATGATAAAATCGGGTTGGAATTTAGCATAAATTTCTTCCGCATCTTTTGTGTTTCTTAAAATTCTCGATAAATCTTGACTGGTACTATATTCTAGCCAGTATTGTTGAATGCCTAATTGTTGTTCTTGTTCAACTAAGGGACTAGAATGTTGGGGACGAATAGCGGTTACACGATATCCCAGTTTAGCCAACTGACACATGATGAGATGATCATATTGAGCTAAACCCCCAATTCCCGGATCATCTGTATTCATTAAAAGAATATGTTGTTTACGAGATAAATTCTGACTGTTCTCAAAAGAAGTTTTACTCATTAAGTAAGTAACAGCTTGTTGCCATTCTGGAGATTGCATTAATTTGTGAGCATCAAAAGGTTCACCATATTCTGCCGAAATATTGCTAAAAGCTTTTATCCAGTGTGTAAGAATATTAGCTTTAAAATCCGAGGTGTAGTTCAAAGATTTTTTGAAGCAATCAGTCATTAATGTAGAATAACCATCTCGATACATTCGCCATGCTAACCATACCCAACGTTGATAATGTTCTTTCTGTTTTAACTGTTGAATATTTTCGGGAATCTCTCGCCTATTAAAAAACTGATTCATCAAAAGTTCGGTATTTTTAATTACTCGTTCTCCCCCTGACATTAAATTACTGTCATGCTGACGATAACCTGCATGAATTGCTTTCAACCAAACGGCTTTACATCCCATTAAAGCCAAACGGAGAACAAAATCTAAGTCTTCTGTGGGGGGATAACGATGATCAAATCCTCCGACTTTTTCCCAGCAAATTTTTCTCATTATTAAAGCGCTGGGACGAACACATTTATGTAATACCCACGTTTCTAAGTTGAGTTTTGGTGCATCTTTCCAAGGTGTAATATCAGCTAGATTTTTACCTGTTTTATTAACCATCATCCAACCACTTTGAACTAAATCAATTGTCGAATCTTGTTCAAAAAAATTAACCTGTTCCGCTAATTTATTGGGAGTAAAAAAATCATCTCCATCGAGAAAGGCTAAGAATTGACCTTTAGCGAGTTTACAGCCATGATTTCTCGCTTTTGCAGCACCCTGATTCGGTTGATAAATATATCGAATTACATCTAAATAAGCACTTAAAATCTGTTTTGTATTATCCGTAGAACCGTCATCAATCACAATCAATTCATAATCAGTATAAGTTTGTTCTAATACACTTTTAACCGCTTGTTCAATATATTGTTCACAGTTGTAAGCGGGAATAATTACACTCACTTTTGGGGGTGGAGAAGGAAGAAGACTAGAAATCAGTTGTTGCCATTGAGGTAATTTTCTAAAAGATTCTAGATTAAATTGTTCACCGTAGGCGTTACAATGTCCGGTAAACCGTTTAATCCAATCAGAAATTGTAATTGGGATGTTGTCAGGAGTATAGGCTAAAGATTTATGGAGATATTCAGCCATATTTTGATAATTTTTTGTAGAATAAAGATGCCAAGCTAACCAAGTTAATTCTTGATAACGAGCCGGCTTTTCAAGTTGACGAACGGCATCAGATAGATGACTTTGACTAAAAAAGTAATTTTGAGCAGCTATCAAAGTTTCTGCACGTTCAACGGCTTTTTGATTAGAAACAGTTTGCTCATGTTGGCGATATCCAACGGTTACTTTTTGCAACCAAATCGCCTGACATCCGGCTACTGCTAACCGCCAAACAAATTCAGCATCATCTACTCCGTTAAACCGAGAATCAAACCCGCCAACTTTCTCCCACCAAGTTCGCCGAAACATCATGGAACTGGGTAAAATTGGAGAGTGTATAATCAGTGTTTGTAAGTCTAAATTAGGTAAATTATGCCAAGGTTCAATATCAGAAATGGGGTTTCCTTCTCGATCAATTAAACGCCAACCACTGTTAACAAATCCAACTTCTGAAAATGTTTCAAAACAAGCGATTTGTTCTGCGAGTTTGTGGGGAATAAAAATGTCATCTTGATCGAGTAAGGCAATGAACTCCGCTTTTGCTTCCTGAATTCCCCGATTTCTCGCCGCCGCCACCCCTTGATTTTTTTGAAAAAAATAACGGATGCGATCGCTATAATGTTGTAAAATCTCAGAAGTATTATCTGTGGAACCATCATCAACAACAATGACTTCAAAATGACAATCCGTTTGACTCAAAACACTCTCGACGGCTTGGCTAAGGTAGCGGCTACCGTTATATACTGGAATGATTACGCTAACTAGAGGAGTTTCCATCACCGTTGACATCTATTCGCTTTTGCTCAACTTTTTGCTATCCTATATATCATGTACCACAAAGAGTTAGAAGTGTAAAACTTCTGATATGTTGTTGTAATTTTCTGATATTTTTCTTCTCAAGGAGTGGGCAATGTCTGGAAAACCTCCGACTCTCCGTAACCTAGAAGGTCAATCTTTTCAACACTTAAAACGGGAGATTAAGTGGACTCCCTTTAAAATTGTGATGGCGACTCTTATTCTTGGAGTTCCCTACATTGCACTTTTGATGATTGCTAGTTCAATTTCAAAGGTTTTATTAGGATTTTTAATTGGTATCCCACTTGTGGCATTTTCGATTTCATACTTAATGCACATTCTCACGAAAGATTTGTAAAACTGAATGTCTGAATTTATCCCCCCGGAAGCATTTCAATTTTACCAACAAGCTGAACTGCTTTTTTCTCAAGGAAACATTGAGGCTGCAATTTCTCTTTATAAACGTTCAATCGAACTGAACTCTAAGTTTTCTTGGTCTTATCATCAGTTAGGCGAAGCTTTCTTTCAGTTAGAAAAATGGGAAGAAGCGATTTCGGCTTATCATCATGCAATTCAACTGAATCCTAAGTTTTCTTGGTCTTACTATAATTTGGGAAATGCGCTTTCAGAAATGAATCAATTTCAAGAGGCGATTTCTGCTTATTCACAGGCTATTGTTCTAGATTCCGACTTTGCTTGGTCTTACTATAAATTAGGAGTAGCTCTCAGTCAAGAAAGTCGCTGGGGGGAAGCGATTTATGCTTATTTTCAAGCGATTCATAGACAACTTAGTTTGTCAGAAGTCTATGTAAAATTAGAAGAAGCGATTCAGCATTACTCTGGAGAAAAACAAAATTATTGTCGGCTTCTTGAGTTAACCCAAAATGAGGTTGAAACTTGTCTGAAGCTGGCTGATATTTTTCATCAAAGCAAAAACCTTAAATTAGCAGCATTATTCTATGAAATAGTCTTAGAAATTCAGCCCGAAGACTTAACAGCCACAATCGAGTTAGAAAAGATTCAAAAAACACAAATAAAGCTTAAAGAACGGCTAAAATCTTATCATTATGCAATCAAAACTAACCCTGCAACCTATCAAGGTTACTATAATTTAGGAGTTGCTTTATCTCAACAGCAAGAGTGGGATGAGGCTATTTTAGCCTATCTAAAAGCGATTGAATTGAAGCCGGAAATGCCAACTTGGGTCTATCAAGGATTGTGGGAAATATTGGCTAAAAAAGGAAAATTAGAAATGGCTGAACATTTATACCGACAAGCTATTGAAAAAAATCCTTGCTCAATTTGGTCTTATGTGAATTTAGGAGAAATTTTAACCCAAAAAGGAGAATTAGATGAAGCGTTATTGTGTTATCAAGCCGCTTGTTATCAAAAAATTCAACAATTTCATCCCGACTGGATGCAAAATTTTGAAAAATTAGAGCCAGTTAACCAGCCCGATTTTATCATTATTGGAACTCAGAAAGGCGGAACCACGTCTTTATACTATTATTTGGCTAAACATCCTCAGATTATGCCGTCTTTAATTAAAGAAATCGATTTTTGGTCAACCAAATATCATCGGGGAATTGACTGGTACTTAGCACATTTTCCTCCAGTTATGGCGAATCAAAATATATTAACAGGAGAAGCAACACCCAGTTATCTTGATCACTCAGAAACTCCAGAACGTCTTTTTAAGACTTTTCCCAAAACAAAACTAATTGTTGTCTTGAGAAATCCAATTTATCGAGCGGTTTCTCACTATTATCAATGGGTTAGCATGAATTGGGAATTTCGTTCCTTAGAAGAGGCGATGATCTCTGAAATTGAACGATTAAATACTCCCAATATGAGTCACTGGAATCAACCCAATAGTTATATTGCTAGAGGCGTTTATGTAGAATTTTTTAAAAAATGGTTAGAGATTTTCCCTCGAAAGCAAATGTTTATTATTTCGAGTGAGAGATTTTATTCTAATCCGAGTTGTATTTTACAGCAAATGTTTGACTTTTTGGGCTTGTCTAATTATCCTTTAACTGAGTATAAAAAATATAATGCTCGTTCTTATCCTGACTTGGATGAATCTATGAGAAATCTATTAAGCAGTTACTTCCAGACTTACAATCAAGAGTTAGAAGATTTATTAGAGATGAAATTTAACTGGAATAATTGATTGATAATTTAGATAAAACTTAAAGCAAATTATGGAACCTATCGTGAGTTTAGAATCTTCTGTTCAACAACTTGACAAACAAGCAGAAGATTACTTAAGGAAGAAAAAATACTCGGAAGCGATCGCTGTTTGTCAACAAGCCTTAAAAATTCAGCCAAATCTTAAGAGTTATAAAACTTTAGGATTGGCTTTTCAGAGTCAAGGTCAACTAGAAACTAGCTTACAGTGTTATGTAAAAGCGTTAGAAATTAAGCCAGATGACGCAGAAGTTTATCACAACATTGCTAGCATATACGCTCAAAAAAAACAGTGGCAAGATGCAATGATTAGCTATCAAGTCGCACTTCGTTTAGATCCAAAAGATGAGAATAATTATTTAAACTTAGGAAATGTTTTAGCAAAATTGGGTCAACTTGAAGAAGCTATAGCCTGTTACCATCAACTGATTAATCTTAATCCCAATATAGCAATAGTTTATCAAAAATTAGGAGATGCTTTATTTCAACTCAAACGATGGGATGATGCAATTTTTGCTTTTCGTCGTGTCCTTGAACTGAATCAAAATTCCTTATGGTCATACCTTCACTTAGGAAAAATATATATTCAAAAACAGCAGTGGGATAACGCAATAGCAGCTTGTCATCAAGCAATCAAAATCAATCCTAAAGCGGCTTGGTCATATAATAACTTAGGAGATGCTTTTTCGGAGAAAAAACAGTGGCATGATGCTGTTATTGCTTATCTTTATGCCATTAAAATTCGAGAAAATCCTTTTAACGCAAGTTTTATAAATACCATTTATGAACGATTGGGATATGCCATTCGTCAGCAAATTAACCAGTCAAGTTTTGAGAAGGTGTTCGACGGGTATTATCAAGTTTTTCAAATGAATTCTGAAAAGCTTTCAATTAATTATTCTATCAATATTGCTGAACTTGGCTTCACCCCGAATCATGCTGAACCTTATTTACAGCTTGGGGAAGCATTAGTTCAATGCCAGCAGTTTGAAGCTGCGATCATTTTTCATAAGCTTGCTGATAAAATTCAACCGAATCATCCAGAAGTTTTCATAAAAATTAAACAAGTTTTGCATCAACAACAAAAATTTCAGCAAGTTATTACTGAATGCTATCAGAGTATCCAGAAAAATCCTAATTCTCCTGATGCCTACACAACACTCGGTAATCTTTTAACTCAACAAGGTCAAGCAAAAGAAGCGATTTTATATCACCAAAAAGCTCTTGTTTTAAAAGGATGGGATCTCTGTCAACAGAGAAACTATCAATTTACTCAAGACTGGTTTAGCAACAATATTCGCACCTGGCAAGAACATTTAAAGTTTTTAAGCAATACACCGGAATTAAATATTTTAGAAATTGGCAGCTATCAAGGAATGTCTACTTGTTGGTTTCTAGATTATATTTTAACTCATCCTACCGCGAAAATAACCTGTATCGATCCGTATTTTAAGCCTGAGTTTGAGCAAAATATTAATCAAACTGGTTTCCCGGAGAAAGTGATTAAAATGATTGGCTATTCTCAAGATATTCTCAGTTCACTACAACCTAATTTTTATGATATTGTTTACATTGATGGATGCCATCAAGCGATGCCTGCATTGCAGGATACTTTACAATCCTGGCGTTTAACTAAAATTGGAGGAATTATTATTTTTGATGACTATGAAGTGAATGAATCCGATAATCCAGATCAACAGGCAAAAGTGGGTATTGATTGTTTTTTGAACTGGGTGTCTGATGCCATTACAGTTATTCACAAAGGCTACCAATTGATGATTATAAAAACAGCGACTGGATTAAAAGATGAAGAAATTGACAGCTATTCTAAAGTGATTTCAATTTCGGCAACTGAATCAGGTTGAAGAATCGAGTATAATAAAAAGTCCTGACCTATTACAGCTATCTTCATTATGAATGATTCGGAGCAATCTACGACAACGGCAATGAACTTGTATCAACAAGCCCTGGTTTACTTGCGTCAGCAGCAATTTCAGGAAGCTATTATTTCTTGTCAGCAAGCTTTAAAATATCAGCCTGAATTTGCACTCGCTTATAAAACAATAGGAGTAGCTCTACAAGTTCAAGGTCAGGAAGAAGAAGCTCAAAAATACTATCTCAAAGCTCTTGAAATTCAACCCGACTTGGCAGAAGTTTATGCAAATCTTGGGAATATTTACACGAAACAGCAGCAGTGGGATAAAGCGATAGAGGCTTACCAAAAAGCTCTTGAAATTCAACCAAAATTAGCAATTGCTTATCGAAATATCGCTCAAATCTTAACTCAACTTAACCGACAAGAAGAAGCAGTACAATATTGGTATGAAGCTTTGCAATTAGAACCAAACTGGGCAACCCCAGAGGAATATCTAACATTAGGAAATATGCTGCTTAAGCAGGAGAAACCCTTACAAGCAATCGAATGTTATCAAAGAATAATTAAAGTTAAACCGGATTCTTTTGAAGCGGCTCATAACTTAGGTGAAGCATTCAGCCAACTTGAACGCTGGCTAGAAGCCATTGATACCTACCAAAAAGCCTTAAAAATCAACCCAAATTCAGCAATTACTTATCAAAGATTGGCAGATGCTTTTGTTAAAGTCAAATCTGAGGATGAAGCAATTATAAATTATAAAAAAGCGATAGAAATCGATCCGAAGTCCTTTCAAGCCCATCAAAAAATAGCTCAACTTCTTTTTCAGCACAAACAATATGAACCCGCTCTCCAAGCTTATCTAAAAGCGATAGAACTTCAACCTTTTTATCAATGGTCTTACTGGAACTTGTGGAATATTTTAGCCGAACACCATAAACTGAATGATGCTTTAACGCTTTATCAAGATGCTGTTCAACGTTATCCAGATGCTCCTTTAGTTGAATTAAACTTCGGGGAAGTTTTAACGAGATCTGGAAAAATAAAACCTGCTATTGCTGCTTATAAAAGAGCAATTTATAAAAAAACTAAACGTTCTCATCCTGAGATTGTTGAACAGTATTGGGATAACGAAAAAACACTCAGTCCCAGTTTTATTATTCTTGGAACTCAGAAGGGCGGAACGACTTCGCTCTATCGTTATTTGGAAGAACACCCTCAAATTTTACCTGCAATCAAGAAAGAGATTTATTTTTGGAATCATCATTATAAACGAGGATTTGATTGGTATTTTTCTCATTTTCCGAGTCTCAAGTCATCTGCAAACTTTGTAACCGGAGAATCAACACCTAGCTATCTAGAAGATGAACAAGTTGCTCGCCGCATTGCTAAAACATTTCCACAGATGAAGTTAATTATTTTACTCAGAAATCCCATTGAAAGAACGGTTTCTCAATATTATCACTGGGTTAGGTTAGGATTAGAACAACAATCTCTCGAAGCAGCGATTTCCTTAGAATTAGAACTCTTGGGAAATTATCCCGAAACTTCTATTAATCCCAACTACTGGGAAAAAACTTATAAATATATTTGGCGGGGAATGTATGTGGAATTTATACAAAACTGGATGATGCACTTTCCGGCTGAAAATTTTCTGATTTTAAAAAGTGAAGACTTGTATGAAAAACCCCAAATCACACTTAAAAAGGTTTTTGAGTTTTTGAATTTACCGCATCATTCGTTGAGTGAATTTAAACCTTACAATCAAGGATACTATCAACCAATACCTGAGAATGTTCGCACACAATTAGGGGATTTTTTTAATCCCCAAAATCAAAGATTAGAGGCGTTTTTACGGAGAGAATTTAATTGGAATTAATCAGGGGGTTGACATAAAAACCCATTTTGAGTAAAATAAAGTCACATTGATATTATGGGCTTTTTGTGTCTACTGCCACAAAGCGGCAGGTTTGAGAGAGTTAAATCCGTGAAAAATACCTCATCCAGTCTCAAGAGACAGCTTACTATTAAGATAGCCACAGTCGTCAAATTTTAAGTTGATACCGCAGAAAAGCCTGCAATTCAATGATATAAATAAACAGTCCCCTATAAAGTCGTTGAATATGAACCTGGCGGCTAACTCAGAAACAGCAGCGAGTCAGCTTTGTCAACAAGCAAATTTGTACATCGCTCAACAACAATGGAAACAAGCTGTTACCTTGTGTCATCAAGCTTTGAAAATCCAACCTAATTTTGCACCTGCTTACAAAATCCTGGGTGTTGTGATGCAACGACAAGGACAACTAGATGAGGCTAAATACTGGTATCATCAAGCCTTAGAATATCAACCAGACTTTGCTGAAGTTCATGCCAATTTAGGAAGTTTATATGCGTCTCAACACAAGTGGGAACAAGCAATAACTTCCTATGAAAAAGCCCTGGCAATTCAACCCAATTTAGCCGGAGTTTACCGAAACTTAGCCCGAATTTGGCAAAAAAATAATCAACCGGAAAAAGCAGCCAACTGTCAATATAAAGCGTCTCTATTAGAACCAGATAAACTCCAAATTGAAGATTATTTCAGCTTAGGTAAAACGTTATCAATACAGAATCAGCTTGAACAAGTCGTTAATTTATATTCCCAGGCGAAAGAACTTTATCCAAAAGAAGCGAAACTTTATTATCTGTTGGGTAAAGCGTTGAGTCAACAAGAACAATGGCAAGAAGCAATATTCAACTACCAACAAGCAATTGAACTCAATCCTAGTGCTAGCCATTATTATAACAGCTTAGGAGATGTATTCACCCAATTACAACAGTGGGAAGAAGCAATTAATTGTTATTTACAAAGTATCCAGATTAACCCGAATTTATCTTGGTCTTATTTTAAATTAGCAGATGCTTGGATGGAATGCCAAGAATGGGAAAAAGCTATCAAAACCTACCGTCAAGGACTCCAACTCAACCCTGAAAACTATTGGCCTTATATTAAAATCGGAGATGCTTTAATTGAACAAGATAACATAGAAGAAGCGATCGCGATCTATCGTGACGCACAAAAAATCAATCCTAACCTTTCAACATCCTACTATAAATTAGCAGATGCCTTACAGCAAAACAACAAAGAAGATGAAGCAATTGCCCACTACAAAACAGCGTTAGAAATAGATCCAGATCTTCCATTTTTGTACGAAAAACTGGGTGATTTATTACAGAAAAAACAACAATGGGAAGAAGCCATAGCTTTATATAAAAAATCAGTTCAAGTCAATCCAGATGTATACGAACTTTATCTCAAACTCGGTTCTGCGTTACAACAGCAAAAAAATTGGCATGATGCAATTGATGCTTTTATCAAAGCTATCGAACTAAAAACCCATTGTTTTCAAGCCTATGATGAACTCGCCCATATATTTGAACATCAAGGCTATCCTGGATCAGCCATTGTTTGTCGCCATTATAAACTATTACCACCGATTGTCATTGAAACCTTTTGTCAATATTCAAAAGAGCAAGTTGTTAGCTTAGAATCAGCTTCTGATGTAATTACAATTAACCTTTATTCAGAAAGTCTAACTGAATGTGTACCACCCATTATATTAGATGACAATCTTCATCAAGATTTCCAACATAATTATTTTCGATCCTCTGCGGCTTTTGCGAGTATCCTTCCCCAAGGACAGGTATTAGCCGATCCGATTTTAACCAGTGCTGTTTTAAACGCAAAAAATCAATTAATTCCCGAACTTTGTAGCGGACATCCCGAGTTTTTAATCTCATCTAATCATCATTCTTCTGTTCACGAAATCGATGAAACTCTGGCTTTTCTATCGGTTCGTTGGGGAAATGGTGGATATTTTCATTGGATGTTTGATGTCGTGGCTCGTCTCGATCTTGTTCAAAAAGTATCCGAGATTGAGAAGATTAAAGTTGATAAATTTGTCTTCACTCACTGTCCGAATCAATATCAAATAGACTCTTTAGAAGCGGTGGGAATTCCTGCTGATCAAATTATAGAAAGCTTTGATTATCCCCATCTGAAAGCCAAACAAGTGATCGTTCCTAATATTACCCAAGAATTTGGCATTTCAGAATGGAAATGTCAATATCTCAGACGAGCATTTCTCAACCCGAAACTTCGCCCCGAAATTCCTAACTACAAACGAATTTATATTGATAGAAACAAAGCCGGTTATCGTAAAACAATCAATAATGAAGCCGTAGTTCAACTTTTAGAAAAATATGGCTTTCAACGAGTTTACTTAGAATCTTTGTCTATCGTTGAACAAGCTCATTATCTGAATGCGGCTGAAGTCGTTGTTGCGCCTCATGGTGCGGGATTAACTAACCTGACATTTTGTAACCCCGGAACGAAAGTAATTGAGATTTTTTCACCCGGCTATATTACCCCACTCTATTGGTTTCTCAGTAATATTTGTCGCTTAGAACATTATTACTTATTCGGGGAGAGATTACCCGATGATGACAATCCCAAAATTAGCCCAGTCACTCGTAATATTTGCGTCAATCTTAATCAACTTGAACAGATGATTAAGAAAGCCGGACTGTAAAAACTTAATGATTTTGATGGGGCTGGAACATTTTTTCAACAACCCATTCCATCAACATTTTCCATTCGGGAATTTCACTCAGTTTATCCGCATCAAAATCATCTCCCAAATTCATCGAATATTGCGTAAAACTCTCCATCCAATTCATCACCGTTTCCACTGCTAAATAGGGACTATGATGCCAAGATTTCTGCAAATATTGTACCATTTCTGGCGAAAAACCTGTATAATATAAATACCAAGAACTCCAAACCAACGTGCTGTAACGCACCCATTTTTCAATGAGGCGAATTTCCAAAGGAATATCTTCTCGACTCAAAAATCGTTCTAACACCCAATTAATAGATTTCGCTTGGGAAATTCCATCTCGCATCGTATTTTGATCATGTTGTCGATAACAAACCGTTGATTGACGTAACCACTCCGCCTCACAACCTTTTAACGCCAAACGTAATATTAAATCCACATCCTCAGCATGAGTTAACCCCGGTTCAAAACCTCCAACTTCCTCTAACCAATTCCGACGAAACATCAAAGTTCCCATCGTTCCAAAAGGTTTCCAGCGCAACCAAGATTCTAAGTTCAACTCAGGCACCATCTCCCAAGGTTGAACATCCATTAACGTTTCCCCCTGTTGGTTAATGCGTCGCCAACCACTATGCACAATTCCCAGTTTCGGGTTCGCCTCAAAGACTGCTAACTGCGCCGCCAGTTTATCTCGGAGAAATACATCATCCGCATCTAGAAACGCCACAAACTCCCCCTGTGCGAGATGAATGCCATGATTTCGAGCCACAGATACCCCTTGGTTGTCTTGATAAACATAGCGAATTTGGGCGCTGTAAGGCTGTAAAACTTGACGAGTATTGTCTTGAGAACCATCATCAATCACAATAATTTCAACAGAAGAATAAGTTTGATGAAGAACACTCTCAACCGCCTGTGCAACATAGCGATCACAGTTGTAAGCTGGAATAACAACACTGATCCGGGGTAATTTAGAAGCAGTTGACATGGTTAAATTTCCGTAAAAATCTATCGAAGTGTTGATGGAAAGTTAGTAGAGTCTAACTAAAGTAGCCCTATAAATTTTCATTTTTCCTGATTTATGCAAACCTCAAAATCCCGATTCCGTAAGAAAAAGAAAAAAGTTCCTTTGTTTGAACAATTAATGACACTGCTAACCGTGATTAATTTTATTTTAGTCTTGTTTAATCTAAGTTATATCCCCCTGCGCGATTTTTATTTCCGCTACACCCCTAAAATTATACAATTGTATGATCCAATCAAAGGAATTGAACCCCACCGCGCCACCAAAGGATATATCGAAACTGTAGAACAACTTCAACAGCAATACTCAGAGTTTGGGATCAATTCATCTCAGGTGAATCAAACCCTAGAAGACTTGCAAACCAAAAGTATTAACTTGATTAACGAAGATCCTTTTTCCGTTGCCAACAAAAGCGGTTCATTAGAAAAAATCAAAAACAAAATGCGAGATCAAGTTCCAGGTGAACAAGATTCGGCAAAAGAAGCCTTTCGTATTTTTTGGACTCCAACCTATTTAACAAAACAAGGCTTCCAACAACAATTAGCATGGTTTGATGAAGAAATCATTCCTTTTATGGAAGTGAACTATTATCGCGGAATTGGTGAAAGAGGAAGGTTTATCGATGAATTTTGGAAAATAGATTTACCCTTTATCATTATTTTTATCACCGAATTTATCCTGCGA
The DNA here is from genome assembly GCF_000972705.2 of Limnoraphis robusta CS-951. The sequence continues at coordinate 30,655 of NZ_LATL02000069.1, forward strand.
ACTTATCTAATTGGTCGCCGTTTTGCGCGGTTTACCTGGTTTGATGCGATGCTGTGGCGTTGGTATGATGTCTTTTTGTTTATTCCCGTCTGGCGATCGCTCAGAATTCTTCCGGTGATGATTCGTTTAGAACAAGTGGGATGGATTGATATCGAACGAGTTCGTTTGCAAGCCATTCGGGGAATCCTCAGCAGTTTTGCTCAAGAACTCACAGAAATTGTTGTGATTCAAGCGATTAATCAATTGCAAAATGATATCGAAAGTGGAGAATTTTTAAAACAGTTTTTTAAAGCTCAAAACCGTCGCTACATCGATATCAATAATATTAATGAAATAGAAGTTCTTGCCACTCGTTTAGTTCAGATGACCGTATACAAAGCCATTCCCCAAGTTCAACCCGAAATCGAAGCCATTCTCCGTCATAGTATTCAAAGTGCTGTTCAACAGTCTCCGATTTCCACAAGATTCAAGCAAATTCCGGGCTTACAAGATCTACCGACACAACTGACCGAACGTCTGGTTACTGAGTTATCAAAATTAGCCGTTGAAGGGCCACAAACCACCTATGAAACGGTTAAAACCGCGATGGAAGATCCCGTAGGAACTCGGTTATCAAACGAACTGGTTCGTCATTTTGGCACGGCTCTCGGCCAAGAAATTCAAAAAGAACAAAGCCTCAATGAAATTGAATCTCTCCTCGTCGATTTTCTAGAAGAATTTAAAATTAATTACGTCCAAAGAGTCGATGAAGAAAATTTTGAACAAGTGATCGCAGAAGCCAGACAACTGCGACAACTCACGAAAGGAAAGAAGTTCTAAATACTTCCCTCTTGGGCAAAGGAAAACAAGTATCGCTGAAATGCGTATGTATATTGTATGCGTTTCAGGAAAGCACATACAATTTTCCGTTCTGGTACGGTGATGCCCTTACTTACTATGAACTTTACGCTGTAGTAAACCGATCATTGCCGTACAAGATATCAAAGCCACAACAGTTGATGGTTCAGGAACAGTTGTGGTTTTTTGTGTCTCTAAGAAACTGGCCATATCTTCACCAATGATTTGATGTACACGACGACTCGGATGAATCTCGTCGAAGTAATAATAATTATTAGGTGTCGAACAACCAGGCTTCAACTCATCAGCACTGTATACAAGTTGGCAAGCATCATTTATATTGGTCAAACCGTATGCCTCTGGGCTAGAACGAATTTTGTTGCTAATTGCAACATGGTCATACAGTGCAACTTCAACACCTAATTGCTTATTGAGGGTATCCAGTTGACCGGGAAGACTTTTATTGATAACATCTCTAAACTTAGTTGCCTCTTCAGAGTATTCCTCAAAAAGCGGTAATGCAGCTAGATCGGTAGAATTTACGACAAAAAACTGTTGCGCCCCTACCACTGCAAGTTCTGATACTCCAGAAACAATATTATTAATAGCAGCAGCAGCTAGTGCTTCGACCGAACCAGTCTGATTATTAAAAAACCTTTCTAACAAGTCATTTGTAGATATAAAAATAAAGTATAATCCTTGAGAATCGGCCACGCGATTAACTTCTGTTTTATATTGTTCGATTTGACCGAATAAACCCGTATTTTGATATTGATCGAGCCAGGTACTTAAATTGCCATTGCCACTTTTTGCACCACCTACAGCATAATTTGTTAACTGTAAATTTTCTTGTTTTGCGAGTACCTCAACTGATGTTAATCCGGGATTATTTGTCCATCGACCATCAGAGTCATAGACATCCAATCGGGGGAATATAAATGCTCCAGGAACCCCAGAGTTGACTGCTGCTGTTGTAATTTGACGTGCTGCCCCATTATCTGAATAGCTATCACCAAAGGCATAAATATGAGAAATGGAGTTGAAAGAAATAGCATCAGCGTTATGAACACCCACACACAAGAAAGCTGCACTACTCATTGTGGCAGTAACGAAAGTCTTCAAAGGAGTATTTTTTAACATACCAACAAGTTCATTTACAACTATTCAATAGGATTACAGTCTGTTCAATCAGTTAGTCTTAAAAATCACGAATTGCCAACATTGAGATACTATACTATATTGATGGACAGGAGTCTATACATGAGTTTTAGTTAGGTGATACGCTTTGCACGGCAAGCGACCTGATCGCCAAACATGAAAACGAAACAGCCCTGCCTGACAAAAGGGACAGATTTAAGCTAAACTAAAGGTTACGAGATAAATTCCAAACGGGATTTGTCTGTCTGACTTCTTGTGGAAGACACTGTGAAGTGGGTGACGCCCACTTTTTTTAGTGGCAGGGGTCAGGTCAACCTGTAAGCTTGTAGGAAATGCTACAGCCAGCAGTCCCACCTCCTTCGGTATCTTGTTTACCGATCTAGGAGTCAGTTTGAAGTCTTAAGTCTAATTTTCTGCTATCGAAGTATGGCTCACCCCCTTGTCCCAAAAATCATCGATCTAGCCACCCCTGTTGCTGAAGCACTGGGATTAGAAGTGGTGGGAGCAGTCTTTTATACCAACCAAGCCCCCCCTGTTTTGCGCGTCGATATCCGCAACCCCAACCGAGACACGGGTTTAGACGACTGCGAACAAATGAGTCGAGCGTTGGAAGAACAATTAGATACCGTAGATTTGATTCCCGATGCTTATGTGTTGGAGATTTCTAGCCCCGGAATTTCTCAAACACTCACGAGCGATCGCGACTTTATCTCCTTCAAAGGATTTCCCATACTCATCAGAACTTCAGAACCCTATAAAGGCTATAAGGAGCGGGTGGGAAAGTTAGTTCGTCGCGATGAAACAGCCGTCTATCTTAATCAGAAAGGACGACAAATAGCAATTCCTCGCACGCTGATTGCCGAAGTTCTCCTTCAAGAAGAAGAGTGAAACCTGAGCATTTTTACACTCGTGATCAGCTCCAGGGGATTGCCATTTGCATCCCTTGGAATAATGGGAAAGTGATCACGACTCAGACCCGGCTTGAGAATTGAAAATAATGATTTTTTATTTTTTATTCTTAGTTTTCTTCTTGATTTCTCGTTATTCATATCTCATTTACACAGGAGAATCAGCCTATGTCAATGGTCAGTTTACCTGGACTCAAAGACATGATCCAGAACATTTCTCAAGAACGGAACTTACCCAAGCAAGCCGTTGAAGATGCCTTACGGGAAGCCTTGTTAAAAGGATACGAACGCTACCGTCGCACCATTGAGATTAATACCCCGTTTAGCGAAGACTATTTCGACAATTTTGATGTCGAACTCGATGTCGAAGAAGAAGGATTTCGCGTCCTGGCTAAAAATTTAACCATTGTTGAAGAAGTTACGAACCAAGATCATCAAATTTCCCTGCAAGACGTGCAGGAAGTAGCACCCGAAGCCCAACTCGGCGATACAGTCACCCTTGATGTCACACCCGATCAACATGATTTTGGTCGGATGGCCGCCATTCAAACCAAACAAGTCCTGGCTCAAAAGCTGCGAGACAAGCAGCGTAAAATGATTCAAGATGAGTTTAAAGACTTAGAAGGAACCGTTTTACAAGCCCGAGTATTGCGCTTTGAACGACAATCTGTAATCATGTCCGTCGCCAGTGGCTTCGGTCATCAAGAAGTCGAAGCCGAACTTCCCAAACGAGAGCAACTCCCTAACGACAATTACAGAGCCAATGCCACCTTTAGAGTCTATCTCAAGCGCGTCTCTCAAGGATCGCAACGAGGACCACAACTGATCGTCTCTCGAGCCGACGCGGGTTTAGTGGTATACCTCTTTGCCAACGAAGTCCCCGAAATCGAGGATGAAGTCGTTCGCATTGTCGCCGTCGCCCGAGAAGCCAATCCGCCCTCCTCTCATGTAGGCCCACGAACCAAAATCGCCGTTGATACCCTCGATCGCGATGTTGATCCCGTTGGGGCTTGCATTGGAGCGAGAGGATCACGCATTCAAGTCGTCGTCAACGAATTACGAGGCGAGAAAATCGACGTCATCCGTTGGTCTCCCGATCCCGCAACCTACATTGCCAATGCCTTGAGTCCAGCCCGAGTTGATGAAGTGCGTCTGATGAACCCCGAAGAACGTCGCGCTCACATCCTAGTCCCAGAAGATCAACTCAGTTTAGCGATTGGTAAAGAAGGTCAGAATGTGCGTTTAGCGGCTCGGCTGACCGGATGGAAAATTGACATCAAAGATACTGCAAAATATGATGCAGTTGCAGAAGATCAAAAAATAGCAGAACAGTTGCAGGATCAAGAAGCATATTACTCTGAAGATGAGGAGGACTTAGAAACCGAATAATCAGGCGAACATCAGGTCATGGTTATTCATAAATCGGGGAACAGTCTCTAAAATAAAAATAAAAGAGAGATTGGGCTGTGAAGCCCTGATCCCGCTCACACCCAAAAACCCGAGTCAGATAGACCCCCCATGTCCTTCAAGATGCTGATTGATCATGCCACCCAACTGTCGTCGTTGTGTCGCCTGTCGCCAAGCCGCTCCCAAAGAGACATTTTGGCGAGTGGTTCGAGTCTACTCGTCCCATCAGGTACAATTAGATCAAGGCATGGGTCGTTCCGCCTATCTCTGTCGGAATGCCGAATGTCTCAAAGCCGCTCAAAAGAAGAATCGTCTGGGGCGATCGCTCAAAGCTGCCATACCGGAAGAAATTTATCAAATCCTCTGGCAGCGTGCCACCTCAGAATAGACTCATCTTGAGAGCCAAGGCTATCTTCGCGAGTTTAGCTACTGTTGTCAGCTCGACAACAGGTTACAATTGTTAATTTGGGAAGAAAAATGTCAAGATAAACTAATGTAGATAACGGGTTGGTACGAAGAGGGCAAAGTGGATGAACAACACCAAAGTCAGAATTTACGAGTTGTCAAAGGAACTGAATTTGGACAACAAAGATATCTTAGCCGTATGTGAACGGCTCAACATTGCAGTCAAAAGCCATAGTAGTACAATTACTGAATCAGATGCTCAACGGATTGAGAAATATGTGGCAACCCACCCCATCGAGAGTCATCATGATTCCAACTCCGAGCGGGCAAGCCATCCATCAAAACTGTCCGATTCTCAAGCCGATCACAAGAAAAAACAACAAATCCTAGAAGTTCGTAAACCCAAACTTCAGGTCAACTCCAACTCGAACCGATTTCCCACTCAACAGAACAACTCAGTATCCGTGCCAACAGCCACTCAACCCCAACCCTCAGTTCCCTCCCAGCCTTCTGAGAAACCACCACTACTAGATCGGCCTGTGCTATCGAAGCCCAATTCTGCCCCTCAATCTCCATCAGAATCCGTAAATCAACCGGCAGTTGACAGTTCCGCGAAAAATCCTCCGGAGCGATCAACAGTCACCTCTTCCGACGAGTCCAATCACCCGGACTCCGCTCAAGCATCCCAGCTAGCGGAAGCTCCCCAATTGGTCTCTCCTCCAGTGCGGCCCTCGGCGAGTTCCTCCGACCCTGCCGTTGTGAAGAACAAACCGATTTTAAAATCCAATAAACCAACGCCTAAGTCGGCGGAGCCAGAGGTACAGCCAACAGTGGCTAAAACGCCGGACAAGCCTGGCCCCAGCAAACCGACCAAAAATCAGCGTCCGAGCAGTTCTGAACCCAAAACCTCCGACATCAAAGAGCCGAGGGAAAAAGAGGTTGTTCGCAAGCCTCGCAAAGAAATTACAGCCCTCAAACCCAAGCCGCTTCCGGAACTTCAGCCGCCACCCGCTCGTAGAGGCAGTGAACCCGAACCCGAGGCAAGCGACAGCGAAACCGATGACGAAATCATCACCCCGACAGACGACCTCGATCTGGAGATCAAGCGACCGAAGAAAACCCTCACCGCACTCAAAAAGCCCCAGTCCACTCGCAGCACAACAACCAAACGTGCAGGATGGGATGAGGAAGAAGAAGACAAGGCCGCCAAAGCCGCCAAACTCAAAGCCAAGCGTCCTCGCGTTAAACCTCCCATTGAAGATGAAGAGGATGAGGACTTGGACGGCTCCCTCAACGGTCAGTCTGACTTAGATGCAGCCGTGAGTCTATCACTGGCTCGTCCCCCCAAACAAAAGAGCGCATCATCCCCAACAAAACCAACGGCAGCCAGTGCGGGGCCTTCAAAAGCCAAAAAGCCGACCCGCAACCGGGGCGGTTCATCGGAAGACTCCAGCAGTTCTTCTCGCGGCAACAACAGTGCCGAGTCCAAACAACCTCCGCGTCCTGAAAAACTGGTAATTTCTGGCTCCCTAACCGTACAAGAGCTAGCCAATGCCCTGTTTATACCTGAAACGGATATTATTCGCAGGCTGTTTGCTCGAGGAATTGCCGTTAACATTACTGAAACTCTTGATTTCAACATCATTGAGATGGTCTGTCAAGAGTTGGAAGTACCACTGGAAACCGAACAGCAGAAATCCGGTGCAGAAAAACCCGACAACATCTTTAATGAAGCCGATTTAGATCACCTGCAACGACGTCCTCCAGTCGTCACCATCATGGGTCACGTCGATCACGGGAAAACCACCCTACTCGACTCCATCCGAGCAACCAAAGTCGCTCAAGGGGAAGCCGGAGGCATTACCCAGCATATTGGTGCCTATCACGTCGATGTCGAACACGAAGGCAAAATGCAGCAGGTGGTCTTCCTGGATACCCCCGGTCACGAAGCCTTTACCGCCATGCGGGCAAGGGGAGCTAGAGTAACAGATATTGCCATCTTAGTCGTCGCTGCCGATGATGGCGTTCAACCCCAAACCATCGAAGCCATCAGCCACGCCAAAGCTGCCGGAGTGCCAATTATTGTCGCGATTAACAAAATCGACAAAGAAAGCGCCCAACCCGATCGGGTCAAGCAAGAACTGATGGAACACAATCTCGTTCCGGAAGAATGGGGCGGTGATACCATCATGGTTCCGGTCAGCGCCATCAAGAAAGAAAACCTGGATCTGCTTCTCGAAATGATTATCCTCGTTTCACAAGTTGAAGACTTAGAAGCCAATCCTGATCGATCCGCTCGAGGCTCAGTCATTGAAGCTCACCTCGATAAAGCCCGAGGCCCTGTTGCCACCCTGTTAGTTCAAAATGGAACTCTGCGCGTCGGTGATATTGTGGTAGCCGGATCAGCTCTTGGTAAAGTCCGAGCCATGGTTGATGACCGAGGCCAACGGGTAGAAGCCGCTAGCCCTTCCTTTGCCGTTGAGATCCTCGGACTCCGAGACGTTCCCGCCGCCGGAGATGAATTTGAGGTCTTCGAGAACGAAAAAGAAGCCGCAGCCCTAGCCGACGAACGCGCCCAGGCTCAACGGAAGTCTCGTCTCCTCCAAGGCCGCATCAGTCTCAGCGCCCTGTCAGCTCGCGCTCAAGAAGGAGAACTCAAAGAACTGAATATCATCCTCAAAGGAGATGTTCAAGGGTCTGTAGAAGCCATTGTCAACGCCCTCAAGAAACTTCCTCAAAAAGAAGTGCAACTGCGGTTACTCTTGGCAGCCCCCGGAGAAGTCACTGAAACGGACATCGATTTTGCCGCCGCTAGCGATGCGGTCTTGATAGGCTTTAATACCACCTTGGCAAACGGCGCCCGACAAGCAGCCGATCAAGCTGGGGTTGATATTCGCGAGTACAACATCATTTACAACCTCTTAGATGATGTACAAGCCGCGATGGAAGGTCTGCTTGAACCCGAATTGGTTGAAGAAGCCCTCGGTCAAGCCGAAGTCCGAGCCGTCTTCCCCGTGGGTCGAAACAAGGTGGCAGGATGCTATATCCAAACAGGCAAAGCCGTTCGGAACTGCAAAGTCAGAGTCCTACGCAAAGGCAATGTCATCCACGAAGGCATACTCTCTTCCCTCAAACGGATGCGAGAAGATGCCAAAGAGGTCAACGCCGGCTATGAATGTGGCATGGGTCTCGATACCTTCCATGACTGGGAAGAAGGAGACATCATCGAAGCCTACCGCATGGCTACCAAGCGACGGACTCTTTCTGTCTAGGTCAGTTAAGATAGAGGAAGAAGAAAAACCCTCCTTCCTGCAAAACACCCAACGCGATCGCTTCAATCTTAAGAACGCAGCGATCGCTTAATCTTTTTAGAGTATGATCAAGCTAGCCCCCGACCGCCCGTAAAAATGTCGAATTTCCGATTAGATCCCTATCTCTGGATTCATCTTTCTGGTTTAGCGGTACTCCCCCTATGGTTAGCACTTTGCCTGTTAGGATTAGCAGTCGGTTATCCGATCTGGCCTGTCGGGGTGGAAATCGCTATCGTTGCTATCGTCGGCATCCTCCCCATTTTTTGGATGCAATGGTTTCAGCCGTTTTACATTTTCAGCGTCTTAGTCATGGCGATGAAACCTGAACAACTGACACCTGTGCAACGGACTATTCTGGCCCGGTTCAAAACGCCACTCAATCAAAGATTAGCTTTAATTGCACCGCTCCTATTTTTACCCATTCTTTGGCAACTTTATCGTCTTGCTCCTCTAGCAGCTCATGTCGTTTCATTACCCTTGCAAGGGCGTTTGCTCGGATTATTCCTAGCTAGCATCGCCTTTTTAGGCTGTAATTTATTTGCTCAAGTTCCTGTGAGTGTGATTGGAGTTTTACTGACTCGAAAAGCAGAATGGTCAGCAACAGAACCTTTAACGATTGAACAAATTCGTCAAGGTTTTACCCGGATAGGACTACGGGTGAATCGCATCTTACCTGCGGCACTGATACCCCAAATAACAGAGAATTCTTTGCCATCGCTTGACTCCAAAGAACCCTCAGAACGTTAACAGTTCAGAACCCACCCAGCCCACCTAAGCCTTAGACGGTGTTCACAGCTACAGGCATTTGCCGTAATAATTTGTAAAAATAGAGTGAAGCTTGCAAATCATTCCAACTTTATTGTTTATTTGGTGACCGATTATGGCTAAATCAACTTCCACCCTCCCTGAAAATGACGCGGTGGCTACTCCCCGATTACAAGAAGACTCTCAAATTTGGCACAGTCTCAAACAAGCCATTGCTTCTAGTTCGGGATTTCAACGCTGGCAGCTAGAACACCAAGATTACCCCGAACAGCAGCCTCAGATCAATCTTGATCGCCTGGTTCGCACTTATTTGCGAGAAACCTTAGAAACATTAGCTTATTAAACTCTCAAACTCAATTGACTTCCAGAAAACACTTTTAACGATTAGGCTGTTGTCCCGCGCTCTACCTCAAAGGTGAGTGTCGGGATGAAAGCCGCGCGATTGAGCCAAGCCAACAATCAAGGGATCACAACGATCAAGACGGGTCAAGAACTCGCCGCTAAACCCTATGCGCTTTTCGCGCAGCAGGCTTCGCCAACGGGTTAAGCGCGGGAGCTTGTAAAAAGGCTCTAACTTGACCAGACTCAGCCCTTTTTGGGGCTACGTTATTTGGCTCACGAAACCCATGAATGCGTGCCAGTTTGCGGCTCTTTCGTACAGTTTTAAACAGGCGTAACGAGTTAAGCCAGTGAACTATACCTAACAAGGCTAAATAACATTGTCGAGGCAAACTTTACCCGTAAGGAGAGACTCAAAGTAATGCGAGTTTTCGTGTTAGATAAAAACCTGAAACCTATTGACCCCTGCCCTCCGGCAAGGGCGAGGGAACTGTTAAAAAAAAGGAGGGCAAAAGTATTCATAAAATATCCGTTCACCATCGTATGCTGCGATAGAACTTTTGAAGATTCAGTAACGCATTCGCACAGAATTAAAATTGACCCCGGTAGTAAAACAACGGGAATTGCAATCGTTCAAGAAGAAACTGGACGAGTAACAACAGCTTTGGAAATTTCTCACCGGGGGCAACAAATAAAAAATGCTCTTGATTCTCGAAGGGCGTTAAGAAGGGGACGACGCAACCGCAAAACCCGCTATCGCCAGCCTAGATTTTTAAATCGTACTCGCCCAAAAGGTTGGCTGCCTCCTTCTCTTGAAAGTAGAATTGCCAATATTGAAACTTGGGTGAAACGACTTAGAAAATTCTGTCCCGTTACTGCAATTTCTCAGGAGTTGGTGAAGTTTGACCTTCAGCAAATGCAAAACCCAGAGATTTATGGAATCGAGTATCAACGGGGGGAACTTTACGGGTTTGAAGTGAAAGAGTATTTACTTCAAAAGTGGGGTAGAAAATGCGTTTATTGCGATGCTGAAAATGTTCCCCTGGAAATCGAACACATTCTTGCCAAATCGAAAGGAGGTTCAAACCGAGTTAGCAATTTAACTTTGGCTTGCCGAAAGTGCAACCAATCTAAAGGCGATAAACCGATTGAGCAATTTTTGAGTAAAAAACCCGACCTGTTGAGGAGAATTTTAAAACAAGCCAAAGCACCGCTAAAAGATGCGGCGGCAGTCAACGCTACCCGGTGGCAATTGTACAATCGACTGCAAGCTAAGGGATTGCCTGTAGAGGTCGGTTCCGGTGGACTGACTAAGTACAATCGCAAAACCCGAGGGATTGAAAAAAGCCACTGGACTGATGCAGCTTGTGTGGGAAAATCAACCCCAGAAAAGCTGTTGATTAAAGGAGTTAAACCCCTCTTAATAACAGCAAAAGGTCACGGCGTTAGGCGGCGTTGTCGCCCCGGCAAATACGGTTTTCCAAAAGCTCACGCTCCCAAAGCAAAATTCTTTCAAGGATTTCAAACGGGCGATATTGTAAAAGCTGAAATTCCTAAAGGGAAATTTGCAGGGGAATACACGGGTAGAATTGCCATTCGTTTTCGACCAAGTTTCGTGCTTCAAACTCAAGCGAAAAAGTTTGATGTACATCCAAAATACTTGCAAGCAATATTCAAGGCTGACGGCTATGAATACAGATAATTATCTTGTATTCGCTGCGCTCATGTTGTTTGTTGGCGGGAATTCCTCTCCCGCTAAAACTGAAGTTTATAGTGGGAGTCCCCGGACCGCATTTGATGGAACCGCCGTCTGTTGGTGTTTTAGGGGGAAGTCCAATTTCTTCCGCACTCCCCGTTGAGAACACCTGCTCACCCTTTATACGATCGTATCAGCGTCGGATAGTTCACGATTAGTTACAATTTATGATTAAATCTTTTATAGACTCACGAAATATTAGTAAAGGAGACTGGATCTCTGAGTGACTCTTTGGCGGGTAACTTAACTTCAACCTCAACGACCGTGTGGCGTCCACAGCTCTCAATTTGTTTGTTTGTGCCATCAACACAGATGGCTGAATCGGTTATGTCTAGTTTGCAGAGCGATCGCTATGCTGTCGTTCTGGTCCATTCGATCGAAGAGTTACTCCAATACGTCAGTCAGGAAAGAGAGCAACTCGACTGTTTAATTGTGCAGGAGGAAATCGATCTGACTCTATTAGTCGAGCAACTGCAACACCAAAATATCTCTTTACCAACCGTCATCTTAGATGCTCAGATCAAGCCGCCTCAGACTCAACAGACACCCGAACCGAGTGATTCTTCCCAATCAACTCAGACACCGACACTAACAACGAACTACATCTATCACAATAGTGAAGTTCATATCAATGTCAACCAACTCAATCAAATCAACGGTTATGTAGACAAAGCCATCAGTCAATTTATTACTCAAGCCGTTACGACTCGTCTGACGGATGACTCCCTAGACGCCAATGAACCGACGGAGTTGACCAACTTTATCATGCGTCAGCAGAGACGACTGGCTGAGAAACTACATGAACGCTTAGGATATTTAGGAGTTTACTACAAACGAAGTCCTCAGAACTTCCTGCGAAATCTGCCTCCCGCCGAGCGACAGGAATTGCTCGATCAGCTTAAATTGAAATATCGTCAAATTGTTCTGAGTTATTTTTCAGCAGATAAAACCCTGAATAATAAAATCGATGAATATGTTAACATTGCGTTTTTTGCCGATGTTCCGGTAACTCGCATCGTCGAAATTCACATGGAATTGATGGATAATTTCTCCAAACAACTGAAACTCGAAGGACGCAGTGAAGATGTCTTACTCGATTACCGCCTCACTCTAATTGATATGGTGGCGCATTTATGTGAAATGTATCGACGCTCAATTCCGAGAGATTCTTAGGGTTGAGAAAATAAAACTCAAGATCAGATTTTCACGTCAAAAAATAAAACGTTTAGTAAACACTGAATTAAGATTTGCAATAACCTTTAACAAAAGGGAAACAAAGCCGGAGAGGAAAGCCATTCACGATAAAATTTATCTGTCAAGCTATCCCTGAAAGTTTATGAGTCCATTAAAAAAAACCTATGTTCTCAAGCTCTACGTTGCCGGGAATACCCCGAACTCTGTGCGAGCCTTGAAAACGCTTAAAGAAATCTTAGAACAAGAGTTTCAGGGAGTTTATGCGTTGAAAGTGATTGACGTTCTCAAAAACCCTCAACTGGCAGAAGAGGATAAAATTCTGGCGACACCCACGCTGTCGAAAATTCTACCTCCACCAGTCAGAAAAATTATAGGAGACCTTTCAGATCGAGAAAAAGTCTTAATTGGGCTAGACTTGCTCTATGAAGAGTTAGGTGATGATGGACTGAACCTCTGAAGTGTTCGGTGTAGCAGGACATCAACAACCCCTTTCAATGATCTTTCTTGACAAAAGTAACAGTTATCCCCAGTTTGCCCGTGACTGAGAACACCCACTGTTCTTTTACATCTGCCAACAATCTGCACAGCCAATCCCTATTTTGTGGTAAATGTAGCAATAGGGAAATAATATTCTAGCATTAGAGGTGGATTTTTCAACCTAAAGATTATGAGTGAAAACAGTCAAGACGCGAACACCAATGGACGTAAACTTATTGGCGTTCAAAAAATCCGAACGATGATCGAAGGCTTTGATGACATTAGTCATGGCGGAATGCCCTTAGGAAGAACAACTTTAGTCAGTGGTACATCAGGCACAGGTAAAACTCTGTTTGCAGTTCAGTTTCTCTACAACGGAATTATAAATTTTGATGAACCCGGTATCTTTGTTACCTTTGAAGAATCTCCTAATGATATTATTAAAAACGCCTCTAGTTTCGGTTGGGATTTACAGGAATTAGTCGAGCAGGGGAAACTTTTTATTTTGGATGCTTCTCCCGATCCCGAAGGTCAAGATATTGTCGGAAACTTTGACTTATCCGCCCTGATTGAACGCATTCAATACGCCATTCGCAAATATAAAGCCCGACGAGTTTCCATTGACTCCGTGACAGCCGTTTTCCAACAATACGAAGCCGCAGGCGTCGTCAGACGGGAAATTTTTCGGTTAGTGGCTCGTTTAAAACAAGTCGGAGCCACGACGATTATGACAACAGAACGAGAAGAAGAATATGGCCCGGTTGCTCGTTTTGGGGTCGAAGAATTCGTCTCGGATAATGTGATGATTGTCCGCAACGTTTTAGAAGGAGAACGTCGTCGTCGGACGATGGAAATTCTCAAACTGCGGGGAACCACTCACATGAAAGGAGAATTCCCCTTTACCATTACGAATAACGGTATTAGTATCTTCCCCTTAGGAGCCATGCGACTGACTCAACGTTCATCAAATGCGAGAGTTTCTTCTGGAGATGAAACCCTGGACCAAATGTGTGGGGGTGGATTTTTTAAAGACTCGATTATTTTGGCAACCGGAGCAACAGGAACCGGAAAAACTTTATTGGTTAGTGTTTTTCTCAATAATGCTTGCCAAAACGGTGAACGGGCAATATTATTTGCCTATGAAGAATCTCGCGCTCAATTGCTGAGAAATGCCAACTCTTGGGGCATTGACTTTGAAGGCATGGAACGCAAAGGATTACTCAGAATTTTGTGTAGTTATCCCGAATCAGCCGGAGTCGAAGATCATCTGCAAATTATTAAATCAGAAATTCAGGAATTTAAACCCGCTCGGATTGCCATTGATTCTTTATCAGCTCTAGCAAGAGGGGTTAGTAATAATGCGTTTCGACAGTTTGTCATTGGAGTAACCGGATACGCCAAACAAGAAGAAATTACTGGATTTTTTACCAATACAACCGATCAATTTATGGGTTCTCACTCGATTACTGATTCTCATATTTCTACCATCACCGATACCATTTTGATGCTGCAATATGTAGAAATTAGGGGAGAAATGTCTCGGGCGCTTAACGTGTTTAAAATGAGAGGTTCATGGCACGATAAAGGCATCCGAGAATATACAATTACCGAAAGAGGCCCTCGGATTACCGATTCCTTTAGGGATTATGAACGGATTATTAGTGGTTCTCCCACTCGCATTAGTATCAATGAAAAAAGCGAACTTTCCCGTATTATTGAAGGGGTACAAGGGAAAAGAGGTGAAATTGACGAGTAGCTTTAATTGAGACTAGACTTGCCGTTGCTAGGTGAGAATGCCACACTGTTACTAGGTGATGCACCGTAGGAAGGGTTCATTACCAATCGTTCAAAATTTTCAGTCAAAACCTCGTGGAACCATCAACTGTACTGACAACAACAGAGATTAATGTATTTCAGGCAATTATCTTAGGGATAGTCCAAGGACTAACCGAATTTTTGCCAATTAGTAGTACGGCACACTTGAAGGTTGTACCCGTAGCATTGGGTTGGGGAGATCCCGGTGTTGCCTTTACCGCCGTGATTCAACTCGGAAGTATCGCCGCAGTGCTGTGGTATTTTTGGAATGACTTGACACAGGTTACAGTTGGTGCATTTAAGGCAATCAGGCATTCAAATTATCAATCTTCTGAGTTTCGCCTCGCTTTAGGAATTGCTTTGGGAACAATCCCTATCGTTTTTTTTGGGTTGTTAATTAAAATCTTTATTCCCGATTTTGATAACTCCCCTTTACGCAATACCATTTCTATTGCTGTGGCTTCAATTGTGATGGCATTGCTATTAGGATTAGCCGAAAAAACTGGCACTCGCAAGCGAAATTATGAACAGCTTGATGTGCGAGATGGTGTATTAATGGGATTGGCTCAAGCTTTAGCTTTAGTTCCTGGCGTTTCTCGCTCCGGTTCAACCATTACCGCAGGGCTTTTTATGGGACTTGAACGCGCAACTGCGGCTCGTTTTTCCTTCCTTTTAGGAATTCCTGCCATTACTCTAGCAGGCTTAGTCGAATTAAAAGGATTATTAGAGAATGGATTGGGTAATATTGGCGCAGTCTCCCTAGTTGCTGGAGTCATTTCATCGGCTGTATTTTCCTACCTCGCCATTGCTTGGTTAATTCGTTTTTTACAAACTCAAAATACCTGGGTGTTTGTTTGGTATCGATTGGCTTTTGGTGTCGCTATCTTAGTGGCAGTCAGTGGAGGAGTTTTAGATAATATATAACTTGAGTACATGATTCAGCGTTAGGTGTTGGTTGGGAGAAATTTCTACTAACGCCTAACATCCCCGAGGAAAAGTTAAGATGAGTACCCGTTCCATTCGTCCTGCTAAAATTACTAAAGTTCTTGCTGATTCGATAGCCTCTGAAATTGGCTTTGAACCCGGAGATGCAATTATTTCCATTAACGGACAGCCTCCCCGTGATTTAATTGACTATCAATTTTTATGTGCGGATGAAATTCTCGAATTAGAAGTGCTGGATAGTCGCGGAAAAGTTCATCAGATCGAAATTGAAAAAGACTACGATGATGATTTGGGATTAGAGTTTGAAACGGCATTATTTGATGGTTTGATACAGTGTAATAATCGCTGTCCGTTTTGTTTTATTGATCAGCAACCCCCCGGAAAACGAGAAACCCTTTATCTCAAAGATGACGATTATCGCCTAAGTTTTTTATACGGTTCTTATCTAACTTTAACCAATTTACCTCAACGAGAATGGGAACGCATTGCACAAATGCGACTCTCTCCGCTTTATGTTTCTGTTCATGCAACAGAACCCGATGTGCGAATTCGTTTGTTGAAAAATGCCCGTGCGGGAGAAATATTAAAACAACTGCAATGGTTCCAAGAAAACCGCCTGCAAATTCACGCTCAAGTTGTCGTTTGTCCGGGAATTAATGATGGTCAACATTTAGAAAAAACCTTACAAGATTTAACTCAATTTACGAGGGGAGAAATTCCGACAGTCGCCTCAGTTGCAGTGGTTCCTGTGGGGTTAACGCGGTTTCGTCCCGTTGAAGATGAACTCATTCCCGTGACTCCAGAAAAAGCCGCAGAAGTGATTGCTCAAGTGCAAACGATACAAGAAAAACTACAGCAAAAACAAAGGAAAAATAGTGTTTGGCTAGCCGATGAATGGTTTTTAATTGCGCGTCAAGAATTACCCCCAACGAGCCATTATGAAGATTATCCTCAAATTGGCAATGGAGTGGGATCAATTCGCAAATTTCTGCAAGAATTTGAAACAGCGATCGCTAAATTTCCCAACTCTAGACAAACCCCTCGAAAATTCACTTGGGTTGTGGGAAATGCAGTCGAAGTCGCCTTTCGTCCGGTTGTTCAACGATTGAATCAAATTTCGGGACTAACCGTTGAGATGGTCCCATTGTGCAGTCAATACTGGGGACAAACCATCAGCGTTACTGGTTTGCTCACGGGTCAAGACTTACTTGAGAGTCTCAAAGGGAAAGATTTAGGCGATGGAATATTGCTTCCCTCGGTTATGCTGAAACACGAAGACACATTATTTCTGGATGATATGAGTGTAGGGGAACTTTCTGCACAGCTAAACGTCCCGATTTTTCCAGTGACTGATGTCGAGGAGTTGATCTCAATGGCCTTGAGCGAGTGAGACTCCTACATTGATTGTCACCCCTGAAGCTTGCGGTCTTTTATTATGTTCTACTTTCCCCACTTGATTCTGTGTAGCAGCATACCCTGATTGCTCTAAAATTGTTTCTGGACTTGCAGACGCAGTAAAAAAACTTATGCCTGTTTTTCACAATTTAATGGCTGTGGGAGTGAGCGGCGCCATTACATTTACCTATTTAGGACAAGGGATAGCAGTCCCAGTCTCGGTTGAATCCACCGAGAAGACATCGACTGAAAACTCTATTTCTCAGAGGAGTTTTAAGCAAAATTTGGCTAAATCTCAATCAGCCCAATCTACCGCCGATGCAGCCCAAGCCAAAAATCAACCCTCAGAACTTATAGACCAACCCTCACAGGCGGATTCTGACCCCTTAGAGGCTTCTTGGAAGGAAAATCCGACTAAACCTTCACAACGACGGATTCTCAATCGTTTGACACCCTCAACTGGAACGGAGAAACTGACACTGAATAAGGCTGAGTCTTCAGTGCAGAGGGCGTTCAAGCAAAATCCTGTGAAGCCGACGCCAACAAATTCCACTGCCCAACGGTCAATTCTCAATCATTTCACAACAGGTCGTTCACAAACGCCAACTGTTGAAAATTCTCAGTCTTCTGGGGAAACAGTATTTAAGGAAAATCCGACTAAACCGACTCAGACAAATTCCACCGCCCAACAGTCAATTCTCAATCATTTCACAACGAGTCGTTCACAAACGCCAAAAGTTGAAAATTCTCAGTCTTCTGGGGAAACAGTATTTAAGGAAAATCCGACTAAACCGACTCAGACAAGTTCCATCGCCCAACAGTCAATTGTCAATCATTTCACAACGAGTCGTTCACAAACCCCAAAAGTTGAAAATTCTCAGTCTTCTGGGGAAACAGTATTTAAGGAAAATCCGACTAAACCGACTCAGACAAATTCCACCGCCCAACAGTCAATTGTCAATCATTTCACAACGAGTCGTTCACAAACGCCAACTGTTGAAAATTCTCAGTCTTCTGGGGAAACAGTATTTAAGGAAAATCCGACTAAACCGACGCCAACAGATTCCACCGTGCAACGGATTCTTAATAAATTCATCTATCCTAAAGCCCGCAATCGCCCAACCGTTGAAAATTCCCAGCCTACTGAGGAAACAGTATTTAAGGAAAATCCCGTTAAAGCCTCGGCTAGCAACCCGAGTCCCATTCCTTCACCCTTAAATCCCAGCAACAGTTCAAAAACCGCATCACAACCCCAATCCCCAAATCCGGTTGAAGTCTCACTGACAGAAAATAGGGAAAAATCGAGCAACCCGACTCCCAACTTATTTGAACTGTCTCAAATGCTTCCTCAACCGCCGGGTGCAAATCTTCCCCCACAAATTGCTCAAGAAACAAACACCCCAACCTTAGAAGTCCCCAATCTCAGTCCGCCTAACGAACCCTATCCGCAACCAACCCCAAGCGGCATCTTAGAAACAAATCCGCCCCCGATTACTTTTCCGAGTTCTAATCCTTTGTATCGTCCAAATCAGCCTCGGGATGTGGAAATTCAAGAAACCGTACCGATTACTTTACCGCAAGCGGTGGACTTAGCCCGACGCAACAACGAAGGAATCCGAGTGTTTGAACTGCAAGTTGAACAAAATTTAGCAGCTTTGAGATCAGCTCAAGCAGATCTTTATCCGACTCTAGCGTACATCTCAACCCTAACTCGCTCTTTTAGTGCCGGTAGCGATATTGCCAACTCAGCGAGAAATCGTGAGGTCGAAGCCAGAGCGACTCCAGAACAAGCCATCTCTCTTTCCCGAACTTACGGGGTGACTACGTTTGAGAATACATTCCAACTTCAGTATGATTTTGACGTGAGTGGGGCGCGAGGAGCGCGAATCAGAGCGGCTGAAGAACAGTTGCGTTTGGCGCGGTTGGAGTTTGAACGCAGTGTTGAACAATTGCGTTTGGATGTCACCGAAGCCTATTATAATTTGCAAGAAGCTGATGCCGAAGTCGAGATTCAACGGGCTGCGGTTCGCAACTCCCAAAAAAGTTTGGAAGATGCGGAAGCTTTAGAACGAGCAGGTGTGGGAACTCGATTTGAAGTGTTGCAGGCGCGAGTCACGTTATCACGAGTTCAGCAGGATTTAACCAATGCGATTAGTAACCAAAGAACCCGACGACGGGAACTGGCGAATATTTTGAATGTCAGTCAAAATGTTAACTTAATCGCCGCCGATGCCATCTCCCTGGCTGGGGCTTGGGATTTCACTTTAGACGAAAGTATTGTACTGGCTTACCAAAACCGAGCGGAATTAGAACAGGAATTGGTTAACCGCAATCTCGCTGAACAAAGACGAATTAACGCCCGTGCTGCACAACGACCGAATTTAACGACCAGTGCCAACTACAATGTCTTAGGGATATTATCCGATAACAGTGATCCGTTTGCAGACCAAGGTTGGGCCGATGGTTATTCAATTCAGTTACAAATGCGCTGGAATTTCTTTGATGGGGGTTTGGCGAAAGCGAATGCTCGTCAGCAAGAGATTAATATTGCGATCGCAGAAGAACGGTATTCTGAACTTCGTAATGATATTCGCTTGGAAGTAGAAAGTGCCTTTTATGATTTGCAGGCGACTTTTGAAAATATTGGGGTGGCGAATTTAGGGGTCGAAGAAGCAACAGAAGCGTTACGTTTGGCGCGGTTGCGGTTCCAGGCGGGTGTAGGAACTCAGCTTGATGTCATTAACCAAGAAACCGACTTAACTCGCGCTCAAAACCAGTTGCTGCAAGCGATTATTGGTTACAACCGTTCTTTGTCTCGTTTGCACCGAGCAGTAAGCAATCTTCCCGATAACAACCTGCAAGCCACGCCGTAAACGGGTGTCGTTGCTGATCTCAAATCAGGGTTTTTTGACTCTGTATGTTTAACACAGAATCACGAATGATTCTTCATTTTGTTAACATTTTTTTATAAGTTTAAAGAAATTGAACTCAGGAATCTCGAATGGCTAACATTAAATTTGTCAACGAAAATCAGGAAATTATTGCAGCAGACGGCGCAAACTTGAGGATTAAAGCCCTAGAAAAGCAAATTGATCTCTATACCTTTATGGGAAAAATGATGAATTGTGGGGGCTTTGGTCAATGTGGAACTTGTATTGTAGAAGTCGTTGAAGGAATGGAAAATCTCTCACCCCCTACTGACGCCGAAAAACGCATCCTCAAGAAAAAACCCGATACTTATCGACTGGCTTGCCAAACAATGGTTAATGGCCCGGTTAGTATTAATACTAAACCCAAGCGTTAACGATAATCAGGGGCAACCCGTGAGGTAGGGTTGTCCCCATCTAATCTTTGTGCCTTTGTGTCTTTGTGGTCAGTCTCCTGAGCAAAAAATCAACAATTAGTGCAGTTTGTTAGGACTCTGCGGGAACAAAGTCAAGAGCGGCGGAGTTCATGCAATAGCGTTGACCTGTGGGAGCGGGGCCATCATTAAACACATGACCTAAATGAGCATCGCAACTCGCACATAATACTTCTGTACGTCGCATGAACAGGCTATTATCGTCTTTGCAAGTAACATTTGCTTCGGTAACGGGTTTCCAAAAACTTGGCCAACCGGTTCCTGAGTCGTATTTAGCATCTGAGGTGAATAACTCAGTCCCACAACAAACGCATTTGTAAATTCCAGGTTGTTTATTATCGTGATATTTGCCTGTAAAGGCTCGTTCGGTTCCGTGTTTACGGGTGACTTGGAACTGTTCGGGAGTGAGTTGTTGTTTCCACTCCTGTTCGGATTTCTGCACTTTCTCAACCATAATTTTAGATAGGGTCGTTAATCAGTCTGTTCTTTGATCAATTATAATAATTTTTACAAAATTTAACAATTAGCTCAATCCATAAAAATAAGCCAGCATTTTACTAAAAACTGACTTAGACATCCAGTTGAAAATAGAAAGACTTAATTACGATTTAACCACTTTTGAGCATTGAGTCGCTGAACCACACCAAAAACCAGTAAGGGAAGTGTAATTTTGCGCTCATCTCCCAAAAACGGCTCGATTATACTCGGTTTGCCATTTGCAGCACAGGAAAATACTTTTTGAGCTTTAATATCTTCATTGGGAAAGTAAACATTAAATTGACGTTTACCGCTTTGCCATTGACCTATAACTTGCCAACACCGTTCAGAATTCCCTAACCCAGCCGGAAGCTTTTCTTGGGCAAACTTTAGGTCTAAGTCCTCAACCCCTTGAGAACCTAAAGCCTTTTTCAAAGCGGGAAGATAATCTTGTTCGATAAACTCAGCAAAGGGCTTATCCTCAACGGCAGGCGGCTTTTCTTTTTTCGCGGCAGCAGCGTTTTTAGGTTCAGCTTGATCAGTCTCGTTCGCTTTTGTTTCTTCTGACATTGATGTTTCCTTGCTCAAATCTCAGCAACAACTCACGAGAATCAGCAATTATTGATGAACGTTTTTTTCTCAACCTCGCTCGAAAAGTGAAGTTAGAATTGACTCGCTCACAAACTGCTATGAACTTCGGAGCAATGCCAACCTTATTATACCGTTCTCTGAGCGGAAGTCTAGTGCGATCGCCAAAAAAACAGAACATTGGCTGCGTAGTGGGCTGACAGTTAACTTTAAACCCTTATAACTACGTGACTCACTTTGACTCAAGCCACTGTTCTATTCCTAGAGGATTTCTTGTTTTTGTTCGAGAAAATCGAGTAAAATATGTTGATGGGGACGACCAAGCGATCGCACCATTCCGGCTTTTTGGGAGTAGGCTTGACTGTAGCGAATTTGTTCAGGAGTGATTAATCCCATATCCCAGCCTTCATTGAGAACTAATTGATCAAGATCAACGGTTAAAGGGGCGTAAAAAACATGACGAATGACGTTTGTTTCACTGTACCAACCAAACGCTGAAACTTCAGAGATTTCATAACCAATTTCTTCGATTAATTCTCGTTTGACTGCTATTTCAGGGGTTTCACCGGGTTCAACATGACCCCCAAATAAACCCCAAACGCCAGGATATACAATACCCGGAATATCATCTCGGAGTTGCATCAAAAACTTACCTTCTCGGTAAAGAATAGCCAAAGCCACATGAACGGGTAAGTTTGTCATTCTTTTTCCTCAACAACTGGTTCAGACTGAGGAATAGGAGGTTTTGTTTCTTTGTCGCTGTTTTCCGGTGAAGGTTCTTGAATTCGTTCAAGTTCTTTGAGATAAACCCCACCAATATCTTGTTCAGGGAGTTCTTTGAGGGTAATACTCTCATAACTCACTTTACCGCGAACGAGGATTTCCTGTCCCAACTCAGGTAAACGCTCAGTCGTGAATACCCAAACTTCACCCGTGTTATCCTGAAGCTGATAGGCTGCCGCACCGACAAAGGGCGCATGACTTTCTACGGTTCCTTTAATGTAAACCTTCGCCTCTGCTTTGCGTTTCTCCAGCTTTTCAATGGGAGTAACATTGAGAGAGAGTTTCGCCGTTGAAGTCGCCAACTGATTGCAGCCAAACAACAACGGTGTTAGACAAAATAACATCACAGTGGGAGACACCTGAACAAATTTCGGCTGGGTTGTAGTAGTCATGGAACAGAAAACATCCGGTAAAATTTTAGGCAACAGTTGAACCGTTTGAAATTTGCCTGAGATTCACAATAGCAGCAAATTCTGGCATCTTGATAGAGGTTCGGAAAACTAAAGAGGTGAGTTGGGAAGTTTGGCAATTTCCCCACCTCACCTGTAAATTTAAGCAAGGAGTTATGATATCTAACTCAATCTACAGAGATTGACGGTGGGTTCTATTGCTTTTGTTCCGAATATATAGCAGAAATCAGGAGACAGGAGACAGGAGACAGAATTGAAACCTTTATCATAAAAGGATTTGACAGAAAAACAGTGTCCTAATCAACTCTTTCTCTGCTATAGCCAACAAAACAGGCTTATGTGAATATGAGTGAATGATGTCTTTTTAAGCCCCAAAATTCCTATGGCTAACGTATTAGATGGTAAAGCGCTCGCTCAAAAAATTAGAACCCAGTTACAGCAAGAAATTCAATCTCTGCAAGCCAAAGTTGGACGTCCGCCGGGGCTAGCGGTGTTGATGGTGGGGGAAAACCCAGCCAGTGCGGTTTATGTTCGCAATAAAGAACGGGCTTGTGAACAAGTGGGAATTGTATCATTTGGTTCCCATTTTCCCGCAAATATCTCTCAAGCCGAGTTAACAGAGGTCATACATTCTTTAAATAACAACCCAACTGTTGATGGAATATTGCTTCAGCTCCCCCTACCGTCTCATCTGAACGCGATTCCGCTATTATACGAGATCTCCCCCGATAAGGATGTAGACGGGCTTCATCCGGCAAATATGGGGCGACTGGTACGAGGAGAAGCAGGACTTCGCAGTTGTACACCCGCAGGCGTGATGCAGTTATTACGGGAATATAACATAGAGGTCGCAGGTAAAGATGCGGTGGTGGTTGGGGCGAGTATTTTAGTGGGAAAACCAATGGCGTTGATGCTGTTGGAAGCAGAAAGTACCGTATCTATTGCTCATATTAAAACGCGAGATTTAGCAAAACTCACCTGTGATGCTGAGATTTTAGTCGTCGCGGCGGGTTATCCTAAACTAATTACCCCTCAAATGGTTAAACCGGGCGCTGTGGTGGTTGATGTGGGAATTAACCGGATTACCGACTATGAAGGGCGCTCAGTGATTGTTGGAGATGTTGATTTTGCAGGTGTCGAACCTTTAGTGGATTATATTAGCCCCGTTCCGGGTGGTGTCGGGCCAATGACCGTCGCCATGTTGTTACAAAATACCCTCTGGAGTTACAAGCAACGGGTTCAGTACAGTTTACAGTGATGTAGCAGGGCTGTTTCAAAGTCGATAAACATTTGCTTAGAACCTCTCCCCCAACCCCTCTCCTACCTCTCCCTAACCCTCTCCACCTCTCCCTAACCCTCTCCTACGAGGAGAGGGAAAAAGTGTCCCTGGCGGGACTATTTATTAATCGAGAGGGGAGTATTTTTTTTTATTATTAAATGTCTAAAACTATTAATTACTCCTCCTTCCAAATAAAAAACTTTTTTCCTTTTCCCACTAAAATACTCGCCCC
>NZ_LATL02000070.1 GCF_000972705.2 Limnoraphis robusta CS-951
CCCCTAAATCCCCCTTAGAAAGGGGGACTTGGAATCCTCCTAAATCCCCCTTAGAAAAGTGTACGATCCCCCTAAATCCCCCTTAGAAAAGTGTACGATCCCCCTAAATCCCCCTTAGAAAGGGGGACTTGAAACACAACCCCGGCTTTCTGTTCCCCCCTTTTGAAGGGGGGCTAGGGGGGATAAAAGAGAGGGAAAGGAAATCATATCAGTTTAGTTTTTTACACTCAATAAACAAACAATGGATCACGATATTCCCAAGCTTGATAAAAAAGGTTTACGAGAGTTCGGACTAACAACAGGCGCCATTTGTGCGGGGTTGTTTGGGTTCGTTCTTCCTTTAATATTTCGGCACTGGCCACCCCCGCTTTGGCCTTGGATTTTGGGGTCAATTTTGGCGGTTTGGGCGCTGATTATTCCGGGTAGCCTTGATCCGATTTATCACGGTTGGATGCGCGTTGGTCTGGTGTTAGGCTGGATTAATACAAGGATTATTCTAGGGGCGGTTTTTTACGTTATGATGACACCGATGGCATTGATCAAACGAATTTTCGGTAGTGATGCGATGCAACGGGAACTCAACCCAAATCTTTCAACTTATCGCGTTGGAAGTCAAGCTAGAAATCGTGAAAGTATGGAGCGTCCTTTCTGATGTTTGAAGCAACATTAGACTTTTTAAAAGACTTATGGGCGTTTATGAAAGAACGCAAAAAGTATTGGTTATTGCCTCTGATTATTACTTTGGTTTTGTTGGGGGCGTTGATTGTTTTGTCTCAAGGTTCTGCGATCGCGCCGTTTATTTACACGTTGTTCTAAATCTGAACAAATTGGACGGAAGCTATCAGAAAATTTTACATTCCTGTAGAATGGACGTTAACCTGAGAAACCCGGTTTCGTAGGAGTTACCGGGTTTTTGGCTACATTGTTTTAGAGGGAATGTCTCTCCTTATTTATAATTAAATATGCGATCAAAAAGAATGTGTAAGCAAATTAAGCCTGATTCAATTTTATAAACAGGTACAGGAGAATGGGTAAACGCAAGGCTTGGATATTGAATCTAGGTTTAACACTGGGAAGTGTTTTGTTTGGCGTATTGATTGGGGAAATAGGTTTGCGTTTAGCGGGAATTGAGGGCTTAAAAAAGCTACCTCAACCGGGTCATGGTAATTTTTCACCTTCTTTTTATACCATGTCTCATCCTGATTTGGGTTGGACAAATCGGCCTGGGGCTTCAGGAATTTGGGAACAAGAAGGGAAAGCTTATATTGAGATTAATATTGATGGATTGCGAGATAATATTCACCCAAAAACCAAAGCAAAAGATGCGGTAAGAATTGCGGTTTTAGGGGATTCTTTTACGTTAGCTGTTCAAGTCGATGTTAAACAAACCTATTGGTCCGTGATAGAAAATGAATTAAAATCTTGTCAAGGGCTTAAGGGAAAAACAGTCGAGGTGATGAATTTTGGGGTGGATGGTTACGGTACCGCCCAAGAGTTGTTAATGTTGCGTGAAAAGGTCTGGGATTATAACCCCGATATTGTGATTCTTTCCTTTTTTATTGGCAATGATATTATTGATAATTCACCGGGACTCGAAAGCAATCATTATCGACCCTTTTTTGTTTACAAAGATGGGGAATTAGTACCCGATTATTCCTTTAGAAATTTATCGCTTGAACATAGCGATCGCTATTGGATTACAACTGTTGATCGGCTTCCAATGTGGTTNTTATAACCCCGATATTGTGATTCTTTCCTTTTTTATTGGCAATGATATTATTGATAATTCACCGGGACTCGAAAGCAATCATTATCGACCCTTTTTTGTTTACAAAGATGGGGAATTAGTACCCGATTATTCCTTTAGAAATTTATCGCTTGAACATAGCGATCGCTATTGGATTACAACTGTTGATCGGCTTCCAATGTGGTTAGTGAATCATTCGAGAATTTTACAAGTTGCTAAAAAAGCAGAACGAGATTTAAAGCAGAAAAATTTACTTCTACATTTAAACAAACTCACTGCTAAAAACTTTCGAGAACCTACCGATCCAGTTTGGCAAGAAGCCTGGAAAGTTACTGAAGATTTAATCACAATGATGAATCAGGAAGTCAACCAAAACAATGCAGAATTCCTACTCGTAACCATTGCCGATCCGATCCAAGTTCACCCTAATCCAGCTTTTCGTCAATCCTTTATGAATAATTATCAAATTGAAGATTTATCTTATCCTGAAAAACGACTGCAAACACTAGGTAATAATCAAGGTTTTCCCGTGTTAAATTTAGCCGAACCTTTTCAAACCTATTCTGAACAAAATCAAGTCTGTTTACATGGGTTTGAAACAGCAGTTCCTTGTGCGGGACATTGGAACCCCGACGGACATGAATTTGCAGGAAAATTAATCGCTAATCAGTTATGTCAACAGGTGAAAAAATGAACAAACAACTGCAACCCTTTCTCGTTAATTTAGGCTTAGTTTGTGGGAGTTTAATCTTTGGGATTTTTGTTGGTGAAATCGGTTTACGTTTGGCGGGAATTGAGGCGCCATTACCGCCCGATCCTGAGTCAGAAACCCTCGCTTATCGAGTTGACGATCCCTATCGAGGTTGGGCGCCCCGTGCGAATGCGGTGACAGTTTGGGCGGGTGAAGGGGAGAGAACCGGGGTTCAGATGAATAGTAGCGGAATGCGCGATCAAGAACGAAGTGTTAATAAGCCCGAAAATACCTATCGAATTGCATTTTTAGGCGATTCATTTGTTGAGGCGATTCATGTTCCTTTAGAATATACGGCTGCGGCGATTATGGAACAAAAATTAGCTGAATGTTCGGCGTTAAAAGGGAAAAATGTTGAGGTTTTAAATTTTGGAGTTCAGGGTTATGGTACCGCCCAAGAATTGATGACATTACGCCATCATGTTTGGCAATTTTCCCCCGATTTAGTATTGTTAGGGTTTTATCCTGGAAATGATATCCGCAATAATTATAAACCCCTAGAACATGATCATTTTCGTCCTTATTTTACCCTAGAAAATGGAGAATGGGTGATTGATGATTCTTTTAAAGAGATGACCCAACTTGAACGGGATTATTANTGACATTACGCCATCATGTTTGGCAATTTTCCCCCGATTTAGTATTGTTAGGGTTTTATCCTGGAAATGATATCCGCAATAATTATAAACCCCTAGAACATGATCATTTTCGTCCTTATTTTACCCTAGAAAATGGAGAATGGGTGATTGATGATTCTTTTAAAGAGATGACCCAACTTGAACGGGATTATTATGCTACGACTAGGGTTGATTATTTACCCCGTTGGTTGTTAGAAAACTCCCTGATTTTACAACTCGTTCGTCAAGCGGAAGCGACAGCAAAACGTCGTCAGTTTGAACAAGACTATGAACAAACAAATATTAATTTCTATAAAAAACCTCCCAATCAAAAATGGGAGGAAGCGTGGAATATTACCGAAGGTTTGATTACATTAATTCAGGATGAAGTGAAAGCAAAAGGGGTTGATTTTATGGTATTTACCGTGAGTGATTCCTATCAAGTTCATCCCAAGCCCAAAAAACGCGAAGAGTTCATGGAAAAGCATAATATTCAAGATTTATTTTACCCGGATAAACGCATTCAAGCATTAGGTGAACGAGAAGGATTTACCGTGTTTAGATTAGCGGAACCTCTGCAAAAAGTAGCAGAAGAAACAGGTGAGTGTTTACATGGGTTTGAGAATGCGTACCCCTGTGAAGGTCATTGGAACCGAGAAGGAAATCGAGTAGCGGCTGAATTAATGGCTGATCAAATTTGTCAAGGAATCACATCTCCGCAGTCGCTAAAAAAACAAAATAAAAAACCATGATTTTATATGAAAATACAAGCCTTTTTGAAAAAAATTCAACCTGGGTTAACGGTTAGTTTAGTGAATCTCATTTTATTAGGAATTGCTACCGAAGTGATATTCTTTTTGTTTGTCTGGATGACTGAAAAGCGAATGATATATCATAAAAATACTCTAACCCCAACAGAATATTATTCAGAAAACTCTCCCGAAAACTCAATATTAATTCGCTTTCATCCCTTTTTTGGTTATGTTCTTAAACCCGGTGTGTATAACCATGAACTATCGGGTTTAAAGGTTAATAATTATGGCTTTTTCTCCCCTTATGATTATCCTTATATCAAAACGGATTCCAATCAATTTATTATCGGGATTTTTGGCGGTTCAGTGGCGAGTGATTTTAGTGTGAATGAAACAATTGATCCTTCTCATCCTCGAACGTTAATTCAAAAGTTAAAATCTCTACCACAGTTTCAGGATAAAGAAATTATTGTTTTAAATTTTTCTAATGGGGGATACAAACANTCTCCCCTTATGATTATCCTTATATCAAAACGGATTCCAATCAATTTATTATCGGGATTTTTGGCGGTTCAGTGGCGAGTGATTTTAGTGTGAATGAAACAATTGATCCTTCTCATCCTCGAACGTTAATTCAAAAGTTAAAATCTCTACCACAGTTTCAGGATAAAGAAATTATTGTTTTAAATTTTTCTAATGGGGGATACAAACAACCCCAGCAACTTTTAATTTTAAGTTATTTTTTATCACTGGGTCAACAGTTTGATCTGGTGATTAATCTAGACGGTTTTAATGAAATAGCATTATCTCCTTTAAATAATCAAGCTAAACTGGATTTTTCAATGCCCAGTTTTCAACATTTTCAACCGTTAGTGAGTTTAGTTAATGCTGATTTATCTGCTATTATATCAATGGGAGAAATGCTGAGAACCAAACAGAAGTTAGCCAACGCACATGAACAGTTAAATCAATGTAAACTGGCTTGGTGTTATGCGATAAATTTCTTAAAACTAAAATTTTTATCACAACAATACCAACAACAAGTTACAGTTTTTGATCAAGAACAAATCAAGAAACAATCAATAACGACTCATTCCGAACAAAGCTTAATTGCATTATCTAAACAGTCGGAAGTTATAGAAGATACAGTCGCCATGAACCAAGTTGTGAATAACTGGTTTGAATCTTCCTTGATGATGTATCATTTACTTTCAATGCGTCAGATTCCCTATTTTCATGTGATTCAACCCAATCAACATTACCCAACTCAGCGCGTTTTTTCGTTGGAAGAACAGCGAATAATGCGAGATAGTCCCTATCGCCAAGCGGCTGAAAAGGGTTATCTTCTGTTAATTTCAAAAGGTGAACAGATGCAAAAAGATGGTATTAATCTTTTGAATGCTGCTAAAATATTAGATCAGACTTCAGAAACCGTTTATCGAGATAGTTGTTGTCACTATAACCAACTCGGACAGGATATCCTAACTGACTATGTTGCTCAATCAATTATAGAAACTTTTAATTCTTCAAACAACCTCAACTAAGTTTTCACCTCTCTAACCGTTCCCTAAAAAACAAAGGATAAACAATGAATAAATTGAATTTAAAACTCATCAAAGAAGGACTCAAGTTAACACTGATTAACCTCGTGATTTTATTTATATTTCTTGAATTGGGTTCTTTAGCCTTTTATTTTATCAAAAATAAACAGTTTTTTTATACTCGTGAAAAATCAGAAGATTATCAAGATTTGGGAATTAATTTAGAAGGTGTGCGAGTCAGGGCTGAATCGATTGTTGAACGTTTACATCCTTTTTTTGGCTTTGTGCAGAAACCTGGCCCCGATTTTAGACCGGGTTTTAAGTATAATAATTATGGGTTTATTACGCCTTACGATTATCCTTTTGAAAAAACCAATGAGAATCAAATTATTGTGGGAGTGTTTGGAGGTTCGGTGGCTTCTAACTACACCATTTTTGAAGTAAAAAATAACCTGTTAGAGCAAGCAATTCGGCAAATGCCAGGCTATAAAGATAAGGAAGTTATTATTTTATCCTTTGCCGTTGGTGGATACAAACAACCTCAACAGTTGTTGATTTTAAACTATATGTTAGCAAGGGGTCAAAAGTTTGATTTAATTATTAATATTGACGGTTTTAACGAAGTTGCACTGTCTAATCTTAACAATGAACGTCAGCTTGATTTAGCCATGCCAAGTCCCGCTCATATTGAACCTTTAACCGGACTTGCTAATAATAGTTTATCTGATAAAGCCTTAAAAACATTATTAGAAATCAAGGAAAATAAAGAAGAGTTAGGGGATGGGTTAGAAAGAC
Source organism: Limnoraphis robusta CS-951 (assembly GCF_000972705.2). The sequence continues at coordinate 6,204 of NZ_LATL02000070.1, forward strand.
TGCAAGACTGTCAACTCGCCTCCTGTAATGCGGTGATGTCGGTTTATGTTGAAACTTTAGTGAAAAACTATCGAGAAAACTTGCAAAAGTTTGAAAGATACAGAAATAGACCCCTAGATGATGATCAAGAAAGTGTCGTTTTCTTTTATAATCAGGATGAGGTTTTACCGGATGCTGTGTTTTTTGAACAGGTGGCTGATTATTGGGTGAAAACATCGCTTTTAATGCACCAAGTCGCAGCCGCTAATAACATTCCCTATTTTCACTTTTTTCAACCCAATCAATATTGGCAAACTAACCGAAAATTTAGTGAAGCTGAAAAGAAAATTGCTTTAAATGAGGTGAGTCCCTACAAAAAAGGGGTGACGATTGGCTATCCTTTGTTATTAGAGCGAATTGATGAATTGAAAGCGAATAATGTTAATATTTTTAATGCAGTGAATATTTTTGATCAGATTTCAGAACCCGTTTACAAAGACAATTGTTGTCACTACAATGCCAAAGGAGAAGAGATTTTTTCAACTTATATTGGGCGTTCCATTGTAGAAAAATTAACAGGTAAACCTTTCGAGAATAAAACTCAAGACTAATAAGATCAACAAAGTAAAGAGTTTATTGCCGTTAGATTTGTGTTAACCTAAAAGATAGGAAGGACTCACTCTATCTTAGATTATGCCTTGACAACTTTTGCGATATTAATTTAAATTTGTGCGAGTCGTTGACGGTTTCTTGTAGATAACGTTCTTGAGTTTCTAGAAACTGTTCATAAAATTCAATCCAAGGGTGGGTTAGATAATTAACGTTAAAGTTAAACCGATCAATCCTACTGTTTCTGAACCTAACGCGCTATCGTAAAGGATGTAACACTTTTGCAAGGACTAAAACAGGTGAATACTGCTATTGAAACCCAATNTTGTGCGAGTCGTTGACGGTTTCTTGTAGATAACGTTCTTGAGTTTCTAGAAACTGTTCATAAAATTCAATCCAAGGGTGGGTTAGATAATTAACGTTAAAGTTAAACCGATCAATCCTACTGTTTCTGAACCTAACGCGCTATCGTAAAGGATGTAACACTTTTGCAAGGACTAAAACAGGTGAATACTGCTATTGAAACCCAATTGCTTGATCGTATCAAAACCCACAGCGATCGCGTAGACTATCTGGAAATTCGCCTCCAACAAAGCGAAAGCACATCTATTTCCTTTCGGGGTTCTCGTTTAGACGCCGTGAACCGTAGTTTTTCCCTAGCCGGAGGTATTCGCGCTTGTCATAAAGGCGGTTGGAGTTTTGTCACGTTTAATGGGTTATCTGAACTTGACGATCGCATTACCGAAGCCATTTCTCAAGCTTATTTAGTCGGACACGAAACCACTCAACTGGCGGAAATTGAAGCCATTCAGGATAAAGTATCGGTTAAATTAGGCTGCGATCCGCGCGGAATTTCTCTGCAAGAAAAACGTCAACTCATCGAAAATTATAACAAACTTCTGTTAGATTTTGATTCCCGTATTCAAACGACAGCCGTGAGTTATAGTGATAGCTTTAGCATCACCTATTTTGTCAATTCTCAAGGCAGTTGTATCACGCAAGAACGTCTGGATGTGAATGGTCGGTTTGGTGCGATCGCCACAAATAATGGTACGGTCAGACAAGGCTTTGAAACCATTAATTCTCGCTCTGATTATAACGCTTTAATCGGCATTGAAGATCGCGTTCAAAGTGCAGCCGAACGAGCCATTCGTCAGTTAGAAGCCCAGTCTGTGAAAGGGGGTCAATATACAGTCGTTCTCGATCCTTATTTAGCGGGAGTGTTCATTCACGAAGCCTTTGGTCATCTCTCAGAAGCCGATTTTGTTTATGAAAATCCTCGAATGCAGGAGTTATTAGAACTGGGTAAACCGATGGCAATAGAACAGCTTAATGTGATTGATGATGCCACCATTCCCAACTTACCCGGTTCAATATTATATGATGATGAAGGTGTTCCCGCCCAACGCAAATATTTAATTCAAAATGGGATTTTAACTCAACGCTTGCATAATCGGGAAACCGCAGGTAAACTCAAAGAAGCTCCCACCGGAAATGCTCGGGCTTTGAATGCCACCTATCCGCCCATTGTTCGCATGACAAATACTGCGATAGAAGCAGGCGATCGCTCGTTTGATGAGATGATTTCTGATATTGATGAAGGGGTTTATGCGGTGCGAATGTTGGGCGGTCAGACCAATGGCGAAATGTTTACCTTTGCGGCGGCTGAAGGTTATATGATTCGGAATGGTCAGATTGCTGAACCTGTCAGCGATGTTACTCTCACTGGGAATGTCTTTCAAACCCTCAAGGATATTGAAGCGATCGGCAATGATTTAAGCTACTCTAATGGCGGCTGTGGGAAAAGCGGTCAAATGCCTCTCCCTGTTAGTGTAGGGGGGCCACACGTTCGGATGAAAGAGGTTGTGGTTGGCGGTCGATAAGCGTATTGAAAAAACATTAAAGCGGGTTTTAAGCTAACCCGCCCACTCTTAATCAAAGTAGCTGTTCTTTCTCTGCTTCGAGGAGTCGTACTAAGTTCTGATCGCCTTTGGCTCTGGCAATTTCGAGACGGTGTTCTAAACGTTTCTGAATATTGGCACGATGGGTTTGAGCCAATTGGCTGCTGTTCTTGGAGTTTTTGTTCATGGTGGACTGTTTTAATTTTTTTATTGTGCTGGTTCATTACTTTCAGTATAACCTTTCTCTCTCAAGCAGGTAGGGTTCCTTTGGGAAAACTTCAAATTTTGTAACTTAAGCTACAGCAAATTAATTAGGCAAGAGGCAAAAGGCAAAAGGCAAAAGGCAAAAGGCAACAGGCAACAGCGCAAACTTGCGACGGGCGCGGTTTCCGCCAGAAGCACAGTTTGTAAGAGAGGCAACAGGCAAAAACTGGTAACTGGTCACTGGTCACTGTAAACTGTCTTCACTGGTCACTGATAACTGATAACTGTCTTCACTGGTCACTGGTCACTGGTAACTGGTAACTGAAAAAGCCCCCAAGGTTCAGGGGGCGGATCAAGCGCTCAACTGATGTTGAACTTAGAGATTAGAAGGAATAGGGGCTTCTAAACCCAAACGTTTCATAAAACTATCGAGATCGAAATGTTCAGCCATCAGTTGGGTGATACACTCAACCTTAGTGGGTTCATGGACGCGAACTTGACCAAAGGTGCGATCAATAATTTCTACCGTCGTCAGGGTATCGAGATCAACGGATAAAACCGGGACTTCTAGATCATCAGCCCGAGTCAAAACCATCGGATCGGGAGTGATTTGTCCGGTTAAAATCAAACAATGGGTTGATTTTTCGAGCGCTGCAAGCTGAATATCGGTGCGATCGCCCCCAGTCACGACTGCCATATTCCTGGCGCGATCAAAGTATTTCATCGCCGCACTGACATTCATCGCTCCAACCGTGAGACTTTCAACCATGACATCCAAATGAGCGCCCCCGCAAAGCACTTGAGCGTTCAGTTGTTTTACGAGTTCTTCAACCGCCACACTCCGTAACAGGGCATTTCGGGGTATAATCCCCAGTAGGGGAATGCCTTCGCGCTGTAGAAACGGCTGAATCAAATTCGTCATGATTTCTAGACGCTCGGCAGGCAGATCATTGATCAAAACTCCCATCAGGTGATCGCCCAATTGGGCTTGAGCAGCAAGGAAGTCATCAATTGCGTTTAAAGACTGCAAGCGTTCAACGAGCATCACGGGGGCATCGAGTTCTTGGGCCATCTGCGATAAAGACAGATCAAATAAACGACCTTGGTTTAAAGTTCCCGGCCCTTCTAACAAAATTAAATCACCCTGTAACCCCTGTAAATAAGAAGCTAGAGGCTGACGAGAATCTGCCGCCTGTTCGGCTTGTAACTGAGCCTGGATGGTGTTGTCTGTAAGGACGACGACAGGTGAACCCACCTGGGAAGCCGACAGTTCTAAAGTAGTCGCGACGAACTGAACATCAGCATCGAAAGGTTCTGCGGCATTACCGATTTCTGTTCCCAGGGGCTTACCATAAGCAACTTGAATATTATGATGCGTTCGCAACTGACGGGCTAGCCCCAGTGCAATTGCCGATTTACCACTGAAAGGCTGTGTTGAACCGATTAAAAGGGACTTGGCGGACTTAGCCACGTAACCGACTCCTCTATGCGTTGAATGTGTCTAATGGCAATGCCCAACATGACCATTACCCGATGTGACGTTGTTCAATCAACCTAACCCTGTAAACTTTAAAAAAGAAGGATTATGCGATCGTATAACTGCGATTATGATACACCAACGACTTGAACAACTGTTAGATAAGATACGGGTTTTTTAGGGTTTCGAGAACAGCCAATCAAGTTTTTAGCAGTTGTTAACGGAGATTAATCGAGATAGTGGAGTAGCCGCTTGTAGAACTCTTGAGAGAAATCTATCGTGCGATTGCGGCTAAAATTCTGAAGCACTTCGATCAGATAGCGAATAAATTCATAATTCGACATCGTGACTTCATAACTGAGATCCGCATTGCCATCAAACTGCACCCGACAGCGAGTTAAATCAGCCGGAAGAGAAGAAACAGTCCAAGTCGCAACAAACGGAATATCCTCACCGCTATCAATTTTACGAGCGCCTTCCAAACTTTTTTCTTTGTAGAGACTAATCGACAGGGGTAAATATCTACGACTCTTCTCATCGTAATAAGGCTGATAGACAATCACTTCTCGCTTGTCGGCGGGCTTAAGTTGACTGATGACTGTGGCGGAGTGTGACATTCTTAGATTTCCTGCAAAGACCGATCATTTCCAATTTAGCTGACATTGGACTTCCTGCCATCGCTTAACAGCGATCTCTGTGCGATCGCCACCGACACACAGAAGACAACAATGTTAGATACTAGAGTGTGTAGAAAATGAGCATTCCTGAGAAATGCCAGGCGGGTTCACAGGTTCAATGCCCCGAAAAACGCTCAAGACGACGGTATAATCAGAGCTGTAAACTCACGCTTTGAAAATGCCTGAAGTTCTCACAAGATCTTGCCAATGGGAAGTTACGCCGCAACAGCTTGAAACACTTGATGCGCTGCTTTCTGATTGGGCTGAGTGCGGAGAGTACCTGAATGCCAACACCCGGGGAAAACTGACAAATCAGATCGAGTGTCGAGTTCTTTGATTTTAGATCAGTATTGAGGGTGAAATTAGATTATCCATGCCCAAAAAGTCTTGGCCTGAAAAACGATTAAGCAACAAGCTGAACGCAGACATGAGACGATTGACATCAACACCGACCAATTCATCTAATCAAAACCATTCTTACGGCGATCGCCATGATTATCAACCAGAGTGCAACACCGTAGAAGCCGATCAGCAAGTTGATTCTGACTTGTTATCTGAACATCCAGTTGAACCGATGGCAATTTCACCCCTAATCTATCAGGGGCGACGTCGAAAGGCGGCTGTGGTTCTCAGTATGATTTGGGGAGGAACAATCACCCTACATCTGGTTTCTTGGGGATCGTGGTTGATTCTCGGTTTAACGGGATTGCTTTCGATTCATGCGTTGCGTATTCTGTTGAAGCAACCCCAGGGTGAATCAAATCAAACTTTAGCATCTGATCGCGACTATTGGCCTTTTGTCTCTTTGCTGGTGGCGGCGAAAAATGAAGAATCCGTGATTCGCAATTTAGTTGAGAATTTATGTACTCTAGATTATCCCTCCGATGCCTACGAAGTTTGGGTGATTGATGATCAAAGCACCGATAACACGCCTCGGGTGTTAGATCAGCTTGCAGAAAAGTTCGATCACCTCAAAGTTCTGCATCGTCGCAATGGCGGGGGCGGAAAATCGGGGGCGCTCAATCAAGTTTTACCCTTAACCCAAGGTGAAATGCTCGGGGTATTTGATGCGGATGCTCAAGTTTCCTCGGATTTATTGCGGAAAGTCATTCCTCTGTTTGACGAAGATCGCATTGGTGCGGTACAAATGCGAAAAGCGATCTCCAACGCCTCACTCAACTTTTGGACTCATTGCCAAGCCGCAGAAATGGCACTGGATGCCTTTTTTCAAGAGCAACGAATCGCTCTCGGCGGAATTGGAGAATTGCGGGGAAATGGTCAGTTTGTTCGACGGAGCGCGATTGAAAGCTGTGGCGGTTGGAACGAAGAAACCATCACAGATGATCTCGATTTGACGATTCGACTCCATCTTAACGATTGGGATATCGAATTTTTAGCCTCACCGCCGGTCTACGAAGAAGGGGTAACAGGAGCAATCGGATTATGGCATCAACGCAACCGTTGGGCTGAAGGCGGCTATCAACGCTATCTCGATTATTGGAAACCTTTGTTGAGTAATCGCCTCGGGACTGGCAAAACTCTAGATTTATTCGGGTTTTTAGTCATGCAATATCTAGTCCCCACCGCCGCCGTACCGGATTTGATCATGGCAGCGCTGTTGCGTCGTTTGCCCATTACCAGCCCCTTGTCGTTGATGGCGATCACGCTGTCGGTTTTGGGAATGTTTATGGGGTTGCGTCGCATCCACAACCCGGAAAAGATGGCTTCCCCAACCTCTCAATCCCCAAATCAATCTTTAATGACCTGGTTGATGGCGGGGTTGCAAAGCATACGCGGAACTCTTTATATGTTGCATTGGTTTATCGTCATCGGCAGTACCGCGATCCGCATCTCTGTCCGTCCGAAGCGTTTGAAGTGGGTAAAAACAGTTCATCAAGGAATGTCAGGAACCCCCCAAACCTAAATCACGCTAGTCTTCGTTTTGAATCCGCTAGACTCAGAAGTACCGACACAGCAGCGTGCCAGTCAATTTCAGTGGGTTGGCTTGAGTCCATTACGGACTAAATCAACTCTGTACATTTTCTGAGCGAGGGTGTTGCTAGGATGGATATTCAACTCAATTTGCCATTCAAGGGTAAACAGCTATGGATTTGCTAGAGTATCAAGCCAAAGCTTTATTTCGTGAGATGAACATTCCAGTTTTGCCCTCACAACGCATTGATCGCGCTCAAGATCTCAAGGGGTTGAGAATCCCCTATCCCGTCGTCCTCAAGTCTCAGGTGCGTTCAGGAGGCCGGGGCAAAGCTGGAGGAATTCGGTTTGTTGAAAATACAATTGATGCTGTGGCTGCCGCTAATGCTATTTTTAATCTACCGATTCGGGATGAATATCCCCAAGTTCTTCTGGCTGAAGGAAAATATAATGCCGATCAAGAGTTTTATCTAGCGGTGACTTTAGATCCCGTTAGCCGCCGTCCGATTCTGTTGGGATCGAGTAAAGGCGGAGTAGAAGTGGAAGAATCGATCTCAGAAGTTCAGAAAGTTGTTGTTGAGCGGGAGTTTTCGCCGTTCTATGCTCGTCATTTGAGCGTTAAAATGGGATTACAGCAAGACTTGATCTTGGCGGTGAGTAACATCATTGAAAAGATGTATCATCTGTTTGTACAGAAGGATTTAGATCTGGTGGAGATCAATCCACTCGGGATTAGCCCCAGTGGTGAAGTTATGGCTCTCGATGGCAAAGTGATCTTGAATGACAATGCTCTTGGACGCCATGAGGACTTAGCGGCTTTGATTGAAAATCATCATCTTCTTCCTCAAGTCACAGGACAAGATATCCCTTCTTTTGCTTTTCCCTGTGAGTTTGATCGAATGTTGCAACCCCAACTGAAATGGATGGAAGTTGAAGGTAATATTGGCCTTTTATGCAATGGGGTGGATCTGACGATGGCAACGGTCGATCTGATTGTTCAAGAGAAAGGAAAACTGGCTCATTTCCTCGATTTGCAGGCCGAGGATTATACTGAACTGACGGACAATTGGCGAGATCGTCTTTACCAGGGTTTAGAGTTGGTGAGTCAGTCTAAGAAGGTGAAAGTCGTTCTGGTAAATCTTCTCAGTCACTTTGTCACGGCTGAGAAAACGGTTTCAGAAATTGCCAATTATCTCACCCGAAAAGTTCAGATCGGTGATGTACCTCAGTTTGTTTTGCGGTTAACGGTTAACCCTTCTCGGGAGATCCAAGATCAGTTAACGCAACTCCCGGTTCAAGTGACGGAAAGTTTGGATGAAGCGGTGAAGTTAGCGGTTTCTTTGGCGAAGTAATCCTGGGGGGTTTGGGGTCTGATTGGACTCGCGATCGCAACTTGGAGAATTGCGAAGGATTAGAATAGAGAAATCTTGCATCCCATGCAGTTCAATCAACTGTCCGTTCTCAGCAGATTGCGTCAACGGTTACAGTAGATTTCCTATTGGTGTATCAGTTTAGGGTGTACGAGTTAAACGAATAACTATGAATTTGACGCCAGACAGTAAAGTTTTAATTCAGGGGAATGCAGCTTCTCAAGCTTTGATCCATGCAGTTCTCAATATGAAGGCTTATGGTACGAATATTGTTGCTTGTGTCAGCCCGAGTCAAGGTGGAGGCTATCTCCAGGACATTCCGATTTTTGATTTGGTTGAACAAGCACAAGTTAAGGTCGGCCCGGTGGAAACCAGTATCATTTGGGTAAACCCTTATCAAGTATTAGATGCGGCTTTAGAAGCGATTGAAGCGGGTGTCCGTCAACTGCTGATTATCACCAAAGGTATGCCGCCTCTCGATATGGTGCGTCTAATTCGCAAAGCAGAAGTTGCGGAAACGATTGTGATAGGCCCCAATTGTGCCGGGATTATTATACCGAATAAACTGTTATGGGGGGTTCATCCCGGCGAGTTTTATACTCCCGGTTCGATTGGGTTAATTGGTCGCGGTAGCCGTCTGACTTATGAAATTGCTTTTCAACTGACTCAAGCCAAGCTGGGACAGTCAATTGGCGTCAGTATTGGCAGTGATTTGATGATCGGTTCTTCTTTCATTCCCTGGTTGCAAATTTTGGATGAAGATGATCAAACAGACGTGATTGTTTTGGTGGGAGAAGTGAGTGGTCATGGTGAGGAAGAAGCGGCTTCCTATATTGCCGAAACGATTGATAAGCCTGTGATTGCTTATATCGCTGGACTTCATTTACCGAACAGTCAAGCAATGGGTCATTCTTGTACTTTGGCAACCTCTAAACTGATTGCTCAAACCATGTGTCCTCCCACAATTGATAGCAAAATTTCTGCATTTAAACAAGCTAAAATTCCCTTGGCNTGGTGAGGAAGAAGCGGCTTCCTATATTGCCGAAACGATTGATAAGCCTGTGATTGCTTATATCGCTGGACTTCATTTACCGAACAGTCAAGCAATGGGTCATTCTTGTACTTTGGCAACCTCTAAACTGATTGCTCAAACCATGTGTCCTCCCACAATTGATAGCAAAATTTCTGCATTTAAACAAGCTAAAATTCCCTTGGCTGATCGTCCTTCTAAAATTCCAGCCTTGGTTAAAAAATGCCTCAAAAATAAATAACAATGTCTAAAAAATCAGATCGTTCTTCTCAATCCTTGACTTCGAGTTCTTCGGCTTATCTTTCAGATCAATGGCACAATCTCATCAATGCCGTTTCCTATCGCTTTAACCGGGAATATCAAGGTGAGGCTTTTGAACTTCCAGAAGAAGTTGAAATGTTACCGATTTTTCGCGATCGCATCGCCGGAACGCTACAGGCTAAAATGACTTCTCCGTTTTGGGAATTGGCTAAAATTCAGAAAAATCAGCATTGTTTAGATATCGGTTGTGGGGTGAGTTTTTTGATATATCCTTGGCGAGATTGGAATGCGTTGTTTTATGGTCAAGATATTAGTACAGTGGCAATAGATGCTTTAAATGCACGGGGGCCGCAGTTAAATTCTAAACTGTTTAAAGGGGTTAAATTGGGAGCCGCTCATCATTTAGAATATGAGGCGGATCAGTTTGATTTGGCGATCGCAACGGGGTTTAGTTGTTATTATCCTCTTGAATATTGGGCGGAGGTTCTCGCTGAGGTGAAACGAGTCCTGAAACCGACTGGAGAATTTGTTTTTGATGTCTTAAACCCGGAAGCACCCTTAGCCGAAGATTGGGCGATTTTAGAAACTTATTTGGGAACAGAAGTTTTTTTAGAATCGTTAGAAGATTGGGAAAAAACGATAAAATCTACGGGAGCAAAGATTGTTAAAAAGAAACCTGGAGAGTTATTTCAACTGTATAAAATTTGCTTTTAAAATGTTAAAAAATCCCAAACTCTACCTTTTATTGCTGTAATAACTCTTGCACCCAACTTTGTTCAGACTCAGTTAAGGGTGGCACTAATTCGGGGAGATAATTCTCATAATTAATCCGATAATCATAACCTGCTCGATCATCAATTGTTGTGAATAATTCTTGTAAATTCAGCATCGGTTCAACATCTTCTGAACGCAGAGGAATCGAAAAACGGGGCAATCTATCTCTCAAATTAAACGGATAGAGTTCTGCCCGGGGACGATGTTCTTGATCACTCACCAAAACTCGATAATCGGATTGAATATCCTCCCCTAAAATCGGCATCGGTTGCCATCCTCGCAGTAAATCAATTTCAACTAAATTCGTTAAACTGCCTAATACCCGTTGACGTTTTTTGAGATAGGTTTCTCGTCCTTCTCCCGCCCGTTTATTCACCGGAGATAACACTTCTATCACCGTTACGACTGAACGAGTGGTTATTTCTCGTACTTCTAAATAAGCTTGTCTAACCGTTTCAGGGATCGGAACGGTGACTGTTATTTTCTGAGTTTCAGGATCAGCAACAGCGACGTTGGATGGTACACTTTCTGATTGTAAACGTTCTGATTGTAAACGTTCTGAAGTTTGAGATTGACGCTTCACCGCTAAGTCAGGAACCCCAACTAAAAGAGAATCTGTGTTCGTATCATTGAGTTCATACACTCGTTTTTCGATCGCCACTTCATACTTTGGGCGAACCTCGGGAGTTAGAGAGTCAGCAATTGCAACAATTAATCGATTGTGAACTTCCGGCCAAAAATCGGGATGTTCTAAACAGGGGTTCATTCCCGGAAATGGTGAAGGCATAGTATAATCCTCTAATTCCCTCTTTTAGTAGTTTAGCATTAATCAAGATCAATTTTCATCCTTTTTAAATGACTCGATTCAAGATTGGTAACGAAGAGTCTAAAATAGAAAACTATTGGATAACTCACATCAAAAAATGATTGATCTGGTGTTAATTAGCACGTTAGGATTTTTAGGAAGTTTTGGTCATTGTGTGGGGATGTGCGGCCCTCTAACGGTGGCGTTTTCTCTCTCCAATACAAATGATTCTCAAAAACCTTCTTGGCAGTTTCATTTATTATTAAATATCGGACGAATTCTCAGTTATGCCTTAGTCGGTGCTGCCATTGGGGGATTAGGTTCGGTATTAGTTGCCAGTGGACAAATGGCGGGATTAGGGAGCGTTATTAGACGCGGAATGGCGATTTTAACAGGTTTGATGTTAATTGCGTTAGGACTGGCACAAATTCGACCTGATTTGATTCCGCGTTTACCGATTTTACATCCCCTTTCCCCTGAAGTTATGCACAATCGTTTAAGTGGGGCGATGGTTAAATTGTCGATGAAAAATAACCTATTGACTCCTCTATTTTTAGGTTTAGTTTGGGGTTTAATTCCTTGTGGTTTTCTGTATACGGCTCAAATAAAAGCCGCAGAAACGGGAAGTTTAAAGATGGGAATGGTGACAATGTTAGCTTTTGGACTGGGAACATTTCCCACCATGTTAGGCGTGGGTTTATTAACCAGTAAATTGAGTGCAAACCGTCGCAGTCAGTTATTTAGGTTGGGAGGATGGATTACGTTAACGATTGGAATTTTGACCTTATTACGAACGGGAAATCATGTAGATTATACCGGTCATGGGTCGTTAATTTGTTTGATGTTGGCTTTAATTGCTCGTCCAATTAGTCGATTTTTTCCGCAATTGTTACAATATCGGCGTTTTTTTGGGGTCGCTGCTTTTGTTTTAGCATTGGTTCATATGGGTCAAATGATTGACCATACTTTTAACTGGAAAATAGATGCTTTTTGGTTTATGATTCCTCAACATCAATGGGGAATTGGATTGGGAACAATTGGTTTAATTTTGATCACTCCAGCCGCGTTAACCAGTTTTGACAAAATTCAAAGTTATTTAGGAAAATNTTTTTTTGGGGTCGCTGCTTTTGTTTTAGCATTGGTTCATATGGGTCAAATGATTGACCATACTTTTAACTGGAAAATAGATGCTTTTTGGTTTATGATTCCTCAACATCAATGGGGAATTGGATTGGGAACAATTGGTTTAATTTTGATCACTCCAGCCGCGTTAACCAGTTTTGACAAAATTCAAAGTTATTTAGGAAAATCTTGGCGAAAAATCCATCTGTTATCGGTTCCGGCGTTCATCTTGGTTGTGGTTCATATTGTATTAAGTGGGTCTAGTTATTTCGGGGGGTTTGAGTGGACAGTTGGCGATCAAATTCGGGTTGGAATGTTAGCAACAATCAGCCTTTTTGTGTTATTAATTAGAAAGCGTTCAATTTGGTGTTTATTTTCACTGGATCAGTTCTATGTTTCACCGATTAAGTCCAAGTAAACGGTTAAGAAAAGTTGTAATTTTAGGGTTAATTGGTTTTCCCGCTATGACTTATTTTGAGCCTCAGTTAATGGTTAGTTCAGCTCATGAAGTAGAAGTTTCTGAAGATGTTGCGGCTACTTTTCACCTGGAACCTAATCATAATCCAAAAGCGGGAGAAACTGCTCAAGTTTGGTTTGCGTTAACTCGCAGAGGCGGTGCTATTATTCCACTAGAACAATGTAATTGTAAATTAGCCGTTTATGCTCAACCGCGTCAAGCAGAGGATAAACCCATGATCACACCCCCATTAACAGCGATTTCCGCCGAAAAATATCAAGGAATTCCTGGGGCGAATGTTATTTTTCCGAAAGCAGGTAGTTATGAATTAGAGTTGAGTGGAACACCCAAGGGAAACACAAGTTTTAAACCATTTAAGTTGAGTTATTCGGTAACAGTTCGATAATTAGCTCAAAACTACAGAGGAGAAATTAAATTAACCTCACCCCAACCTTCTCCTACGAGGAGAAATTGAATTAACCTCACCCCAACCCTCTCCTACGAGGAGAAATTGAATTAACCTCACCCCAACCCTCTCCTACGAGGAGAGGGAGAAGTAATATGATGTCAAATTCATCAATAATTATTCTGTAGGGGCGGGTTCTATCAGATCTGTAATACTCGTCAGAAATTAAACTAAACCCGCCCTTCTATTAAT
>NZ_LATL02000071.1 GCF_000972705.2 Limnoraphis robusta CS-951
AAAGTGTTTAACGTGCCAGTGATTGCTGTTGCACCTCATTACACATCTCAAAATTGCTCTAACTGTGGTTCCGAAGTTAAGAAAACTTTGTCCACTCGCACACATCAATGCCCACACTGCGGTTATTTAGATGACCGGGATACGAACGCTGCCATTAATATTTTGATGAAAGCGTTACAAGGACTAGCACAACTACCGAGGGGCACTCGGAAAGTAACGCCTGGGGATGAGATGATCCACTGCTTGGAGGGAGAAATCCCAAAAAGTAAGGTTGCTCGTAGAGCCAGGAAACCCCATCAGTGATGATGGGAATCCACCTCCATAATCTGCGTGATTTGGAGGTGGAGGATGTCAAATAAACAGGAGTATCCAGTCGGAGGCTTCTTGATGGCTTGGTGTGTATGGATTGAATTTTCGCGGTGTAGAGTGATCTTAACGAATACAACCCTCTTGGTGCTTTTACTCGCTCCTGTTGCCCTCAGTAGCCCCCCCGAAAGTGAAACCATCTATCAAAAAAAATCAAAATTTCCTGCACAGACTTGGACTCTTCCTTCTAAACCTTGCACTTTAACACCCTGTTCCCTGATTTCACAAACCGCTACCCCAGACTCCTCCCCAGAAAATCTACCTTCTGGCCCCCTCAATCCCCGCCCTGACCCCAATCGCGATCGCTTCTTACAGCCTTCTCCCGAACCCCCTCAACCGCCTCAACCCTCTCAACCCGATATTCAACCCGAACCCCCAACTGACACTCAACCCTCTCCCGAAACGCCCCCCATTCCCGTCACAACCATTGAAGTCACCGGAAGCACGATTTTAAAGCCCTCAGAAATTGAGGCGATTGTTGCCCCCTTAGAAGGACGTTCCGTAACCCTCGCTCAACTCCAAGAAGCCGCCGATCAAATTACAGAAATCTACCTGGAACGCGGTTATATTACCTCTAGAGCCATTGTTCCTGAACAAACCATTAGTCAGGGTGTTGTGCGAATTCAAGTCATTGAAGGCATCCTCGAACGGATTGACATCGAAGGAACTCAACGCCTCGATCCCGATTATATTCGCGATCGCGTCCAACTCGGCGCCGGACAACCTCTCAGCACCGCCCGTTTAGAAGATCAACTGCGTTTGCTGCGGACAAATCCTCTATTTGAAACCGTTGAAGCCAGTTTACGCGCCGGAACCCAAGAAGGCCAAAGTATTTTAATTGTTCGTGTGACTGAAGCCCCTCCCTTTCAAGCGGGGATCAGCGCCGATAACTATTCTCCCCCCAGTATTGGTTCCGAACGTTTAGGCCTCAATTTACGCCATCTCAACCTCACCGGACGGGGAGATTTGATATTTGTTTCCTACAATACCACTCGCCTGATCACCGAGGGAGAATCTGATATTTTGGATGTTCTCTACAGCCTTCCTGTGAATGCGATGAACGGGACGATTCAATTGAGAATTCCCCCCTATTGGAATACGATCATTCAAGAACCCTTTGATGAGTTGAATATTGATGGAAAATCTCAACGCTACGAAATTAGCTATCGTCAACCGTTAATTCGTACTCCCGTTGAAGAATTAGCCCTGTCTATTGGTTACGCTTATCAACGCAGCCAAACCTTTCAAGATGGCGAAGGAATTGCTTTTGGACTAGGGCCAGAAGAAGATGGCGTCACTCGAACCAGTGTGTTTAAATTCGGACAAGACTACATTCGCCGCGATCGCTTTGGGGCTTGGGCATTGCGATCGCAGTTTAGCATTGGCACGGGGTTATTAGGAGCGACAAATACTGCCAGTTTACCCAATTCTAATTTTCTCAGTTGGTTAGGTCAGGTGCAACGAGTACAACGGGTTGGCGAGGATCATTTGTTAATTCTTCAGGGAGATGTACAACTTTCGGCGGATGCTTTATTTCCTTCCCAACAGTTTGTTATTGGAGGCGGTTTATCGGTGCGGGGCTATCGTCAAAATGTCCGATCAGGTGATAATGGTTTTCGGGTTTCAGTCGAAGATCGGTTCACCTTGTTACGGGATGAGTCGGAACAGCCTAAACTGCAACTGGCGCCGTTTCTCGATGTCGGTACCGTTTGGAATCATGACGAAAACCCAAACCGCTTATTTGGAAGAACGTTTTTAGTCGGAGTGGGAATGGGCTTGTTGTGGGAACCTCTATCGGGCTTGAATTTACGTTTAGATTATGGAGTGCCTTTAGTTGAGTTGCAAGATCGCGGTAATAATATCCAGGATGATGGGTTCTATTTTAGTATCACCTACACACCTTGAGCGGGTAAGCTTCACGAGTGAGTGCGGGTATCTTGACAAGCAGCAGCAAGCCTCATTTATAGCGCTTCGCGCAGGCAAAAGGCAAGAGGCAAGAGCGCAAAGTGCGGTCTTGGGGTCTCCCCAAGTGAAGCAACTTTGCAATCTTAGGCAAGAGGGAGGAATTTGCGAAAGTCTAATAAGGCTTTTCACCATTTTTCGTTTCTGTGGGTAGAAACCCGGTTTCTACTGTCTCCTGACTCCTGACTCCTGACTCCTGACTCCTGACTCCTGACTCCTGACTCCTGACTCCTGACTTCTGCTTACTCAATCGAGTTACAGCAAAACTGTTTCACTCAAAAACAGGACTACAGATTCAATCAAAATTTTGTTAAGATCAATCCGCTTGTGCATCCCCTCAAAAAGTTTAAAAACCTATAAAGATGTTGTCATAAATTACAGGCTTCGCTACAAGGCTTTAAAATAAGACGCTCAAGAAAAATACAGTTTATTCCTGCATAAACTCCAAACCTCTATCCTAATCAGTTAATAGAGAAGGTTCAAGCTTGAAGTTTGATTTTTCTGAGAAAAAGTTAAACAGCTTCAAGCAGAAACCATCAAACATTTAAAACAAAAACCCGAGGAAATTAATCATGGCAATCTTTAATGGAACCAATGTTAATGACGTTATTGCACCCGATCAAATTACAACAAATATCGTTTCAGGTGATAATATTTTCCCCGCAGGTGTTCCAATTCCAGGTAATGTTTTTATTGGCAATGATCAAATATTCGGTCAACTGGGAAATGATCTTCTCGGAGGAGGTGAAGGGGATGATTTAATTAACGCCCTCGATGGTGATGATAATCTCTTTGGCGGAACTGGAAGTGATACGCTAGATAGCGGTTTAGGAAACAATTTCATTGATGGTGAAGATGATTTTGACTATGTTTCCTATGCAAATGAAGTTAATGTTTTTGTTGACCTCACCTCAAATACAGGGTTTGCAACCGGACGGGCTGATGTTTTCCAAAATATAGAAGGAGTCATCGGATCAACTAACAGTACCAATAGTTTATTTGGTGATAGTGAGGACAATGTTTTAATTGGGGGAAATCTTGATGATAACCTGAATGGCGGTGAAGGTGCTGATACTTTAGAAGGAAAAGCAGGAAATGATCAACTCACCGGTGGAGGCGGAAAAGATGTTCTCCAAGGCGGTGAAGGAAACGATACTTACACGATAAATAGTGTGGCTTTTGCAGGAGGATCTCAAATCGAAGATGCAGGCGGAAATGCAGATAGTTTAAATATTGATCTACCACTTTCTCCGGTTGCAGCACCTCCTAGTCAGACTCAAATAGGACTCGCTCGGAATGGCAAAAATTTGATCGTTGATATCAGTCGAGATGGTCTAGCTGACCCCGCAAATGATTTGACAATCAATAACTTTTTTGCAGATGAAACTTCAAATACCGCCGGAACAGGATTTATTGAAAACCTGAGTGGTTTACCCGGAAATACCGTTCTCAGCAGTGGAATTGGACAGGTTGTTAGGGTTTCAATTAACAGTCCAACTGCTAACAATACCGTTCCCGGAAATCCGGTTTCTATTGATGAATTTAGCGAGATTGATGTTTCTGATGAGGTTAAACTCTACACCCTTTCTAACGAACCTGATACAATAACAATTCCCTCGGATCAAGTCGATCGTCAAATTGTCGCCTTGTCGGGAAATGATAATATTTCTGGGACTGCGAGTGCAGAAGATGTGAATGGAAATAGAGGCGCCGATACCCTAAATGGTGGAGGGGGAAATGATACTTTGCGAGGGGGTCAAGGTTCTGATTTAATTAATGGTGAAAGTGACGATGATCTCCTGAATGGAAACCAAGATAATGATACAATTAATGGCGGTGCAGGGGATGATATTGTTCGAGGTGGTCGCGGAAGTGATGTATTATTAGGGGGCGATGGTGATGATTTCTTGATCGGCGATCGCGATCAGGATATTCTTACAGGTGGAAATGGTGAAGATACCTTTGTTTTAACCGGGGGTAACGCCGCAGCTAATAACCTTGATGAAGCTGATTTAGTAACAGATTTTGTCACGGGTGTTGATAAAATCATGCTCACAGGGGGAACAACTTTTGCACAATTAACGCTCACTCAAGTTGAGTTACAAGTTAATGGTGGTGCCTCTGTCATGGCGACAGCAATTCAAGGCGCAGATGATGCTTATTTAGGAGTGATCCAAGGCGTTACTAACTTAACTGGCTCGGATTTTGTTCCCGAAAATACCAGCATTACCATCTTAGGATAATTATACACCAAATGCGGAGGAACTGCAATAATTTGACTCATCAAATTTTCTAATCATTGCAGTCTTTCTCCAGTGAGAATTCAGCTAGCAAATAGGTAGGGTGTGTCAAATCGTCAACATCTTTCCTGTCTGTAATCAGATTAACCCGTTTGACGCACCTACTCCTGTAATGATTTAACTTTAGGTTTTTCAAACAAACTGCATAAGTTCAAGAACCCAAACCTATTAAATATCAGGAGTATAAAGCGAGTTCAGTGAATCTTTAAATTATGTTTATAGGTTCAGACAACCGCAACTGTTTATTACGTTCTGTTTCGTTAATCCTGATCGAGTATATTTTCCTAGAAAAATTATCAAAGACCATAGAAAACTGTCAGAACTCAATCAACCTTTCGTAATTAGACCAGGAGACTTTGATCTGGAGTCAAACCATGAATCATCTCAATTTCCAGCATCGACATCTAATATCTGCCTTTCTCTGCGTTGGGATGTTGCTCAGTTCTACGAGTTCAATGTTAGCAGAACCTTCTCCCCGCCAGGAGAATAAAGCCATGACTCAAGCAAACAACTCCAAAACCAGTTATACAAACCGAGGTCAACCCCAAGTTCAAACCGGACAAGCCAGCAGAGGAAGTTGTACTTCGGGGATTGATGCAAACGAGTTACTCGCCTATGTTCCCCTGGAAACAGTAGAAGCCTATCCGACTTTTCAGTTTCAGGTTCCCTTTGACCCACAAAGCTTTCACTCGATTGAATTTGTCTTGATGGAAGAGAATGCTGAGGCGAAAATCATGTATGAAACTCAGCTTAATGTTCGTGAATTCTCTCCCGAAGTACAGATCAGTTTACCTCAACCCTCTACAGAATTAGAAGTTGATCAAAGTTATGCGTGGAAATTGATTGTACACTGTAGTGATCCAACAAGCCTAGCTAATTTGCAGGATTCTATATATGTCGAGGGTTCAATCAAACGAGTTCAGTTAACCGCAGAGTCAGAAACAGAAAAGTAGAACTTGTTTGTAAGAAAATTATACCAAATTTCAGCTAATTTTTGTCTGCTAATATAGCAGTTTTCAGTTCTGTGATAGATTGGGTAGAAACCCGGTTTCTAGTAGAAACCGGGTTTCTGGTTTGTACCTCATAGGAGCGCACACCGCTATAGGGCGTTTGAACGCCTTTTTTTTTGATCATTTTATCTAAAATTTAAAATCGATAATCGAGATTAAAATAAATTCCGTCATCTTGAATATTATCTCCTCGATCTCGGAAGTCAACTAAGGGAAAACCATAATCCAGTCTTAAACTCAGACCATTTACCCCTAAAAATGCCTCCCAGATCAACCCGAAACCTGTACTGACTAAAAAGGTCTGACGAGGTAATTTATTCGGGTTATCAATTTGATTCCAAACTGAACCCATCTCAAAAAAAGGTGAAATTTGAAGAATTGGATCACCCGCAGAATTGCGTTTCAACGTAATCCGATCTTCTATCGAAAAACGAAATCCACTATCACCTGTTCGCATATTTTGTCGGTAGCCTCGAACCGATTTTGCACCCCCAATCACAAACTGTTCCGCCGGAAGTAAACTATTAGCTGTAAGCTGAAGATCACCTCGCACAATAATCAAGTTATTTTCATCAACAAGCTGAACTCTTTGTACCTGTCCTAACCAACTAAAAAATCGACCATCTGGAATAGGAGACTCATTAACCGTCGCCTCAAAAACATCAATTCCAAAGTTAAATTGCGAGCGCAAAGACCATGATCCTTCTGAGTCGCGTTTGAGATAATCTTGACTCAATTTAATCACCCGAGTCCGACTATTTCCGTCTTCATCTGGCCCTTCTACAAAGGCTCGCGGCACATCTTCAAACACAAAAGTTTGACCATTTTGAATCGCGAAACTCAACGTGAACGCCAATTCTTCCCGAGGGTTGCGAATAATTGGTTGACGATAAGCCAACTCATAACGCGCTTGAGTTCCACGAATATCCAACTCATCAAACGGTTCCTGGGTGACTCGATTTCGGTTCGGAGAAACTCTTAATAAAATTGTACCCTCTTTCGCATTAATCGGAACCCGATAGGCAAAGTCATAAACATCAGTTCCTCCTGTTGTTGATCGAGAATAAGACCCCGCGATTTCATCCCCAATTCCCGTTAGATTTCTAAACCCTAAATTAATCCCTGTGCGTTCACCGCCAACACTCGGAGGCGAATAATTATCAATATTTACACTCCCATAAAAAGGTCGAGATTCTTCAACTCTTACAATTAAAATACTTTCACCCACTTCTCCACCAGGACGTAAGCTGGCTTCGACATTATTAAATAATGGATTAACTCTCAAAAGTCGTAATTGATCTTCTAACTTCTGTATATTTAAGGGAATATCAGCCCCCAATTCAATGCGACTGCGAATATAACTCTGATTAACTCGTTGATTCCCTTCGATTTCAATATTGGATAAACGACCTTCTGTTACCCTAATTTCAACTACCTCATTCTCAATTGTTTGCGAAATAGGTCTAGCGATGGAAGTAATATAACCTCGATTAATATAAAGCTGTGTAATGACATCTGCAACTTTTCTGATTTCTTCTAAGGTTAATTCTCGACCTTCAAAAGATTCTATCAGGGGATTAAAATCTTCTGCATCAAATACTGTACTTCCTGTTACCTCGATTTGACGCACAAAAATCTTGATCGCTTCCGGTTCGGGTGAGGGTTCAGCTTGAGGCTGCATCGGTTCTGAAGGATAATTTTGCGCCCAAAGATCAAATTTAGATTTTGAGGGTTTTAAGTCCGTTTCTCTAAAAGCAGAGATTCGACAAAATGATGTAACTGATGGTTGATTTTTTGATTCATACAAGGTAGAATAAATAGAAGCTTCTGATAAGGAAAAACATCCAAAAACTGCTAATTCTAAAAAAGATGTCAAGATCGGCATATTGAGGTTAGATTATCATTGATGAGCAATCAATCCAAACACTAGCTTAACTATTCCTTTTTTTTAATAGCCCTAACTATTTTTCGGTTTGCAAACGGGTTTAGTTTTAATAAAAGGACATAAAAAAGAGTACCAAAATAGGTAAACTTGGTACTAGAGTGTTATTTCAATACAATATCATCTAATCTGTCTAATAGACTAGATTAAACAGGGTTATCTTATCTGCTCTCAACTTCTGTACTTTCGAGACAAAAATCAAGTTTAAGAATGCTCTAGTTGTTCAGTCGCTCGATCTAACATAGACTGATGAAGATGTTGTTCATGTAGACGGTCTTGGGCGGCTAACTCTCGTGCTTGTTCGTGAGTTTCTCCTTCTACAAGCTGATCAACTTCATCGTGGGCGCGATTTAGCATAGATTCATGGAGGTGTTCGTCGTGTTGACGTTCTTTCGCCATAGACTCTCGGGCTTGCTCTTGCAGACTCATTGTTAATATCTCCTGCTTACGAATTTTTTCAAGTCCTGCTTTATAAAACTGATATAACGCGGTATAAACCGTGTTAATGTTTATTTCCTGCATCACCCCGGACTGTCAGCAGCACCCGGTCAGACAGGCAATTCACCGAGAAGCCCTCGGCATAACCTTCTAAATTTAGGCTGGCATTCAAATCGCGGTCAATGCTTACACCGCAATTATTACAGTTAAAAACTCGTTCTTTCAGTGGCATTTCTTGAACATGACCGCAACTTGAACAAGTCTTAGTTGACGGATAGAATCTATCAGCAAACACTACTCTTGAACCGTACCACTCAGACTTATACTCAACTTGGCGACGAATTTCAGAAAGAGCCGAATCAGCAATAGCACCTGCGCGCCTTGTGATTTTTTAACATTCCAGAAACATTCAAATCCTCGTTGTACCATAAATTGTCAACTAAGTTACTGCTCTATTAACACTCTGCCACGATCAGAGGCAAAATGTAGCGAAGTTAACAGAAAAAAACATTAGCAGCTTGAGAGTCAGGCGGGGTGTTGGGTGCAAAGACAAGGGTTTACGCTACATCCTTGCCAAATAACTGACAACCGACAACATACAAATTAAGATTGAATCATTGATGTCTAAACACTCAAGACGCATGATACCTGTTATTCTCGCTGGTGGTAAAGGTGAACGGTTTTGGCCGTTGAGTCGCAAGCATCGACCCAAACAGTTTTTAAGCTTAGATGGTAGTGGTCAAAGTTTACTACAAACCACTGCAAATCGATTACTTTCTCTGACTGATCATGGGGATGGACTGTGGGTTGTGACTTCGACAATGTTGGCTGATGGCGTCCACAAACAACTTCCCCAATTACCTCAAGAAAATATTTTAGCCGAACCGGAAGGACGAGATACAGCCCCGGCGATCGCTTGGACAACCATCGAAATCGCCCGTCGTCATGGAGAAGATGCTGTTATTGGATTTTTTCCGGCGGATCATTGGATTGGTGAACCCGAGATTTTTGAGAATACTTTAAAAGCTGCAAAACAGTTAGCAGCAACTCAAGATGTCATTGTAACTTTGGGTGTAAAACCGACTTATCCGGCGACGGGTTATGGATATATTGAACAGGGTGAAAAGTTAGGAGTATTTGATGATTGTCCGGCTTATCAAGTTGTACGATTTACAGAAAAACCGGATCAGCAAACCGCCGAAAAGTTCCTTTCAACAGGTAAATTTAGCTGGAATGGCGGGATTTTTGTCTTTCGGGCGGGAGTCATGTTGCGGGAATTACGAACTTATGTTCCTGATTTGGTGAAGGCATTAGAAGAAAAAGGTGCAGAGGCTTATTCAGAATTACCGAAAATTAGCATTGATTATGCGTTGATGGAAAAAACGCAAAAAACTTGTGTATTTCCGGTAGAATTTGCTTGGGATGATCTCGGCGATTGGAATGCTTTAGAACGGTTACATGAAAGCAAAGATTCTAACATTGAATTAGCCCATCATGTGGGATTAGATACCAAAGATTCGATTTTCTTTAGTCAGGATGATGGAGAAATTATTGTCACTCTGGGGGTTGAAGATTTGTTAGTCGTGCGGGAAGGAAAGGTTACGTTAATCGCGAACAAAAGCCGAACCCAAGAAATCAAGCAACTGTTAAAGAAGTTAGCTGAAGATCCCAACTTACAAGAACTATTGTAAGAGAATTTAACCGGAAAATCTCTAAATCAATCAGGGTGCATCTAGGGGAAACCCTAAATCATACCCGTGAATTCAATCCTCAAACGAGGTTTTCTCTAGACAATTTCATCTGGATTAATCCCTAATTCTCGCAGTCGTTGAGCGAGTTTTTCTGCACGTTCTTGGGCTAAAATAGCTTGTTCTTGGGCTAAAATAGCTTGTTCTTGGGCTAAAATAACTTGTTCTTGGGCTAAAATAGCTTGTTCTTGGGCTAAAATAGCTTGTTCTTCTGCATTCGGAATTAACTCCCCTTCTAACGTCATCCAACGTAACCAAGATCGTTCTAGCGTCTCATAACAACCTTCCCAAATTCCTAAACTTAATTCAAGAGTTGGAATCAGTAAACGTCCATCTGTTAATTCGGTTCGGTGATAGCGATCGCCTACTAAATGAAACGCCTGCATTTCATTCGTATAGCGACTAAAAACCACATAGTAAGGCACGCGCAAAATTTGTTCATAAACCACCCATTTTGTCGGGGGTTTTCCCGGTTCACTTCGGGTTTGACCTAAATCTTCATCTTCCGTTCCTGGTGATAATAATTCTACCACAATTAACGGACTGATTTGTTCTTGCCAAATGACATAACTTAAGCGTAAATCTCGCTGATCATACAACCTCGATATCCCCACCACCCCAAACCAGTCAGGACGCTTGTACCATAAAGGATGAGTCAGATCATAATACAGATTTAAATCGGTCGCACTAAAAATGCGATCAAGGCTAATATTAGGCGGTTGAAACGTTTTTCGTAACAATTCCGCTTGTAAAGGATGAAATTCATCAGGCAAGCCAGGATCTCCAGGATACTCACTGGGTAAATCATACATCGTTGGCAAGGTTTCCCGAGGAGACAGAGGCGGTTCAGACTGGGGCGGAAGACGAAACGGTGAAACCATAAGGAAATTGGTATTTGGGCTTATTAAGATATTTTAGAGAATCAAAGTTATAGCGCTTCGCGCAGGCAAAAGGCAAAAGGCAAGAGGCAAGAGGAAGTTTAAAACCTCTCTCAGTAAAGGTTTGAGAGTTTCTCAATTTCATCAATTTGTCAATACACCAGTGCGACCTGCTATATATTGCGAACCCAGAAAATCTATTCTCACCATTTAGGCTTCGGCAAAATCAATATTGTCGTAAAGATCAGCAATCTGAATTTGAAACTCAAAAGAACTCAAAGATAACGTAATATTGGCATCATCATATTCGGTAAATAGCCATTGATTAACATCCATTTTAACGTAATATTCAACATGAATTCGGTATTGATCAATCAACAGATATTCTTGAAAGCCGGGAATAGAACGATAAGCCGCAAACTTTTCACTCCGGTCATAATTTTGGGTTGATTTCGATAAAACTTCAGCAATAAAACAGGGATTCATCACGGTATCTTTGCGTCCAGTTTGCAGTTCTAACGGCTTAGAAACGACCATAACATCGGGGTAAGTATAAAGACTAACTGCGGGAATCCAAAGCCGTTGATCAACATGAAACGTCTCATAGGGTTTACGTTTGAGTGAGAGACTCAAAGCAATATAGAGGTTCCCGCTAATTCTGTTATGTTCTGGTGTTCCACCCGTCATCGGAATAATTTCTCCATTGTGGTATTCGTTGCGTGTTTCTGATGTAAGTTCGAGTTCTAGATATTCTTCAATCGTGTAGATTTTCTTCTCAGTTTGAGCAATCATGTTAATTTTATCCCCAAAAATTCAAGTTGCGGATTGATCTCATTGCTTGTTATAGTGCTATGTTAGCAATTTCTAGAACTGCCTAGACATCAATAAACGGCTCTGTGTTAAAAACGATCAACAGGCACTGAAACCCTTTTTCATTGCCTATTCTCTATTACCTTAAGAAGCAGATTCTTCTGTATTTAACACCCCATTGAGAAAAATATCAGCTAAACCTTCAGCAAGTTCCTGCATCGCTTTTGGACGCGCTCCCGGTTCAACTAACGTCGTGTAACTAAATCCAGCAACCGCAAACATTCCTAAAAAAACCTGAGCGACAATGCGAGGATTCATCCGACGATAAACCCCTTTTTCCATCGCCGTTTCAAAAAAAGCTTCAGCAACATCCGTCATTTTGGCAATCACTTCAGATTGAATGCGATCGCGTAATTCGGGGTGAAATTGCGCCTCTAGAAAACAAACCCGCATCAAATCAGCATTTTCGTGTAAATTTAACATTCTTCGGCGCATCACTTGAGCCACCGCTTTATAACTACCCATCTCACTCAATTCTGTCAACAAGTCAGTCAGAATTTCAATCCATCCTTCCGTCGCCACTTCGATTAAAATCGCCTTTTTGTTAGGAAAATGACGAAAGATTGTCCCTTCAGCAACGCCCGCCGCCTGTGCCAAATCCCGAGTTGTTGTGCCATCATAACCTTTACGAGCAAATAATCGCTGTGCAGCTTTTAAAATGCGAGTAGAAGTTTCGCTTTCTAACTGAGGAGAGTGATTTAAAATTTTCATCGCTTAACCGTTAAATATCTTAATAAATTGTCCAAACAGAAACAGGGAACCCTTGTTAGTCAGAGCAGGTCTAGATCGAATGATACCGTTGCGGTTCATCAATGGGTTTTGTGTTCTCAATCTCTGAGTTCGCTGTCTTAGCCTATCATTTGTGATCGGGCAAATTGCTCAAATGACAAAACTCTTCATCTGTTTTCCTCATGGGAGACTTCCGTTATCATAAAGATTGAAAAGTTGCTCAACTCACTAAGAATCCTTCGTTAGAGCGCTCAAACCCGTTTAACGGTCGGAGGATGTCAAGCTCTGAATGTTAAAATCCGTCTGATAGCATTTCCTCACAAGACTAAAGCCTATGTTTCCGAGTTGGCGTGTTTCCCCTCGTCTCCAGAATCTTCTCAGCCCCAAAATTTGGCGGGGATTAATCCTAACGCTACTGATATGCTTGTTTTGGGGAATTCCAGCAAACCCTCTACTCGCCGATGAAACCCCCACCCGTCCCAAAACTTCGATCCAACCCTATCTAGATCGGGTGATGGATCAAGTCAGTGAGTTTCGCCTCGATAATGGCATGAAATTTATTGTGCTAGAACGCCACAAAGCACCCGTTGTTTCCTTCTTAATTTATGCGGATGTTGGCGGTGTCAACGAACCTCAAAATCAAACGGGCGTGGCTCACTATTTAGAACATTTAGCCTTTAAAGGAACAAAGCGCATCGGCACGACCAATTATCCCCAAGAAAAACCCTTACTAGAACAGATGGATCGGCTCTTTGAGCAAATTCAAGCGGCCGAAAAACAAGGCAAATCCGAAGAAGTTGCTCAATTAGTCAGTAAATTTGAAACCGTACAAGCGGAAGCTTCAAAGTTTGTCAAACAAAATGAATTTTCTAAAATTGTTGAACGGGCGGGCGGAGTTGGATTAAATGCAGCCACTTCGACAGATTCAACGGTTTATTTCTATAGTTTACCCGCCAATAAACTCGAACTCTGGATGTCTCTGGAGTCTGAACGATTTTTAGAACCCGTTTTTCGAGAATTTTTTAAAGAAAAACAGGTCATTTTAGAAGAAAGACGACTGCGAACCGAAAATTCCCCCGTCGGTCAGATGATTGAACAATTTACCGCTACAGCCTTTCAAGTTCATCCCTATCGTCGTCCGGTGATTGGTTATTTAGAAGACATAGAAAATCTCAATCGAGACAATGTAGATCAGTTTTTTAAGACTTATTACGTTCCCAATAATCTCACCGTTGCGATTGTTGGAGATGTGAACGCCGCTCAAGTTAAACAACTTGCACAAACCTACTTCGGACGTTATCAAGCAGGTGCAGAACCGCCCAAATTACAAGTGGTAGAACCGCCTCAAAAGCAAACGCGAGAAATCACGATGAAATTGAAGTCTCAACCCTGGTATTTTGAGGGTTATCATCGACCTTCACTCGCTCACCCCGATCATGTGATTTATGAAGTGATCGCCAGTATTCTCAGTAATGGTCGGACTTCTCGCCTCTATCAAACTTTAGTCGAACAACAACAAATCGCTTTAGCGGCTGAAGGGTTTAGTGGTTATCCCGGTGATAAATATCCCAATTTGATGTTATTTTATGCTTTGACTGCTCCCGGTCACTCCGTTGAAGAAGCGGCGGTAGCCTTGCGAAAAGAGATCGAACGCTTGAAAACTGAACCCGTTTCTCTAGAGGAATTAGAGCGGGTGAAAACTCAGGCGAGAGCCGATTTATTGCGATCGCTAGATTCTAATATGGGGATGGCTTTTGCCTTACTCGAATACGAAGTAAAAACCAAAACCTGGATGAATTTGTTTAAACAATTAGATGCCATTTCTCAAATCACTCCGGCTGATATTCAACGGGTTGCTCAAGAAACTTTCCGTCAAGAAAATCGCACCATTGGCAGGTTATTACCCGAAGATTCTTAGACCTCAAACCCAACAAAATCATCCCTATTTCACTTTTCATTCCTCTAGAAAAAGTATCAAGTACAACCACGACTGATCAATTATGCAAGCCCAAGTCAGATTAAACCTGAGAAAATCAAAACGGTTTCTCTTCGGACTGCTGTTCGTCACCATCTTCTTAATGATTACCTGGCGTTCTCCGGCTGTCGCCTCTACCGCTAAACATTATACTGAACTGACGTTTCCGCCTCTACCCGAACAGCCCTTACCCGAATATACCCGCTATCAACTTGAGAATGGAATCACGGTTTTTTTAATGGAAGATCGCGAACTTCCGTTAATCGGAGGAACCGCATTATTTAGAACCGGAAGTCGATACGAACCGGGCGATAAAATCGGACTCGCCAGCTTAACCGGAGAAGTGATGCGAACCGGAGGAACAACCGATCATAGTGCGGATCAATTAAATCAAATCCTCGAACAACTTGCCGCCGCCGTTGAAACCGGAATTGGCACCACAGCCGGCTCGGCGAGTTTTAGCGCCTTAAGTGAAGATCTAGAAACAGTATTTGGACTATTTGCAGAAGTCGTGCAGGAACCCGTTTTTGATCCTCAAAAATTAGCGATTGCCAAAACTCAACAAAAAGGCGGAATTGCTCGTCGCAATGATAGCCCTGAACGCATAGCCAGTCGGGAATTTCAGAAGTTAATTTATGGTCAAGAAAGTCCCTATGCTCGCACCGTTGAATATGAAACGCTCAACAATATTCAACGAGAAAATTTAGTTGAATTTTATCAAAACTATTTTCATCCCGCTAACATGATTTTAGGGATTGTGGGTGATTTTGATACGAATCAAATGAAAGCATTAGTTGCTAAAAAATTCGGCAATTGGAAACCCACAACAACGGTTCAAATCCCTCCTGAACCGAATACCGATCAAGCTTACAAAAGCGGTATCTTTTTCATCAATCAACCCCAACTGACTCAAAGCTATGTGGAAATGGGTCACATGGGAGGAGAACGAAATAATCCTGACTATCCCGAATTAACAGTGTTAAACGGGGTGTTAAATGGCTTTGGTGGACGGTTATTTAACCAAATTCGTTCTTACAAAGGATTAGCTTATACCGTCTACGGGGTTTGGAATGCTAATTATGATTATCCCGGTGTATTTATTGCAGGTGGACAAACTCGTTCGGATGCAACTGTTGACTTTCTTAAAGCCGTTCGTGTTGAACTCGATAAAGTCAGAACTGAACCTGTTAAACCTGAAGAATTATCCTATGCCAAAGACTCAACATTGAACTCATTTATCTTCAATTTTGAATCTCCTGATCAAACCCTTTCTCGCTTGATGATTTATGAATATTATGACTATCCTCAAGACTTCATCTTTGAGTATCAGCGTCAAGTAGAAGCCACAACGGCTGAGGATGTACAACGAGTTGCCCAAAAATATCTCAAACCCGATCAAATGGTGACTTTAGTTGTCGGAAATGAAGCGCAAATTCAGCCGCCTCTAGCCAGTTTAGATAAAGAAACCAAAATTACGGCGATTGATATTAGCATTCCTGAACCCAGCTAACAGGAATTGAAAAGAGGTAGTGATTTAGTGTTTATCTGTCTCTACCTCTTTACACTTTGTATTTGCAAAATCCCTAATCAAAACAGCCTACCTCGAAAGATAGACTGTTAACTGAAAACAGATGAATTTTAGGCAACTCAATTAAGAATTAGCTTGCAATTCATTCAAACGTGCTAACACTTCTTCACTATGAATGACAGGACGAACTTTCAAAAATATTTCTCGCAATTGACCTTCTGGATCAATAATAAAAGTATGTCGCATCGAGAAAAAGTTCATCCAAGAACCATAGGCTTTACTCACAGTCCCATCGGTGTCAGCGAGTAAGGGAAATTTTAACCCTTCCGCATCACAAAATTCGGCATGGGAGTCAACATCATCGGCACTTATTCCTAAAATTTGCACATTTCGATCTAAATATTTAGGCAGATCTTGTTGAAAGCGACGCGCTTCTATTGTACATCCCGAGGTAAAATCTTGAGGATAAAAATAGACAACGACCCACTGACCCCGATAATCAGAAAGAGAAATTTCTCCATCTCCAGTATTCGTCGGCAAGGTAAAATCAGGAGCGGGTTGGTTTAATGGAGGAAGGGTTCCCCCCATCGCCCACGCCGGAGAAGTGACGTTGAAACTCAATACAGCTAAACAAGCCGCTAACAGTAAGCGGACTAGGGTTCGACGAGAGATCATCACTCAAAATAAGAAGGGTACTTTACATAAGTTTACACAATTGGGGAGAACAGACTCAATCCTCAGTTTGCCATTGAGCATCATCTCGTTCTAGACTCTTGAGGAACTTAACTTCTTGATTTCCGGTCAAGATGATGGCGTTAACCTTGGGGAGTTGAAGATTTTTACAACTTCTAAAGGCTTAACAAATTTGCTACTCTAACTCAGAATAACTCACCTTAAAAAATGGAAGATCTACCTGTATTAACTGGTTCTGCTGTTGCAATTATGGTTGTTAATGGACAGCCCATTATCATTCAAGTTGATGGTGATAATGCACCGATTACTGCGGGAAATTTTGTCGATTTAGTTGAGCGAGATTTTTACGATGGGATTTCATTTCATCGCGTTGTCCGACAACCAGACCCCTTTGTTGTGCAAGCTGGAGATCCCAATAGTTTAGATCCAAATTTCCCACCCGCACAGCTTGGAAGTGGCGGTTTTATTGATCCAGCGACAGGTCAAGAACGAACAATTCCCCTAGAAATTAAGCCGCAAGGTGCCACAGAACCGATTTTGGGTCAAACTCTTGAACAAGCAGGAATTACGGTTCCTCCGGTGTTGCAAAATACGGTGGGAACGATTGCGATGGCTCGTACAAATGACCCCAATACAGCCTCCTCGCAATTCTTTATTAATCTCTCTGATTCTGACTTTTTGGATGGGAATTATGCCGTTTTTGGTGAGGTGATTCAAGGGTTTGATGTCGTTGATCAAATTCAACAAGGCGATCGCATTCAAGATGCAGAAGTTGTTGATGGAATTATTCCGGGTCGAGAGTCCAGTCTGATTGCAGATTCACTGCTTTTAAACAATTTTATCAACCGAATTAATCTCCGAAGTTTGCCTTTAGAATTTTTAGTAACTCGGGATTTTGATGCTGATAATACTGTGGCTTTGACCCCAGAAATTTCTCAACAAGCACCTTCGGGAGTCTTTGTTGGGGGTGGAAATGATAGCGTTACGGGTTCAGAAATTGATGATGTAATTAACGGCAATCAAGGTAATGATACGATCACCGGAGAAGCCGGAAATGACTATATTTTTGGGGGTCAAGACAACGACCTCATTAATGGCGGGGATGGCAATGATATTCTGAATGGAAATCGCGGACTCGATACGATTTCTGGTGGGAATGGAGATGATTTTATTCGCGGTGGACAAGAGAATGATGTTTTAAATGGGGATGCCGGAAATGATTATTTAATTGGGGATTTGGGATCGGATACAATGACGGGAGGAGCGGGTGCTGATACGTTTATGTTAAGACTAGATGAATCCGTAGGAGTTCGAGATTTTAACGCAGTGGATCGCATCGCAGATTTTAACGCAGGGGAAGGCGATCGCATTGCCATTGTGGGAGATATTAGCACCTCACAACTCAGCTTTAATATTGTCCGTCAAGATACCTATATTTTCAACAGAAATGGAGACTTTTTGGGGATTGTACAGAATGTTCTCCCAGATGCCGTTCAAAATTCAGTGATTGTCCTTTCTCCCAACGATTTGGGTTTGACAATTGGATAGAAATTGAGTAAACTTAGTAGAGATTTGACTTCAATCTACAGAAGTTGATTGGAGTCAGATTGTTTAGAGTCGAGAGTTCGAGAGTCAAAAAATCAGGTATTGAAATAGGTTGTCGTCCTGAGAAGTGATTGAAAAAAGCTATGAATCTTAAGAGATTGGCAATAATCCTATTTTTAGTCATTGGATTTATTTTAGGGGGAATAACTAGCGTTCAGGCTGCTAATTATTCAGATATTAATCAACTGCTTAAGAAAAAATATTGTCAGACCTTTCTCTGGAAAACCTGTGATTTAAGTCAAGCTGATTTACGAGGAGTTGTCTTACCCGAGGTGAAACTTTCTAGGGCGAATTTAAGAGGCGCAGACTTACAAAATGCCGTTTTAAAATATGCCGATTTATCAGGTGCCGATTTAAGAGGTGCTAAACTCAATAAAGCCAATCTCTTAGGTGCCAATTTGAGTCGAGCGAATTTAGAAGGCGCAGATTTAAGAGAAGCGGGATTATGGCAAGCCGATTTAACCTTAGCAAATCTCACCCAAGTTAACTTAGAAAAAACCAATTTATTAGAAGCAAGACTCTGGGGAACCAACCTAACAGAAGCTAATTTAAGCCAAGCCAGTTTACACGGAACCAACCTCCAATATGCCAACTTAGCTAATAGTAACCTCAGCAATGCTGACTTACATAGCTATGCTTTTCGAGAATACAAAACAGTCACAAATCTCAGTAACGCCAACTTAGAAGGCGCTAATTTAAAAAACGCTAATTTGAAAGGTGTCTTGCTACGAGGTACGATTATGCCGGATGGTCATATTAACGAATAGGGACGCATAGCAATATTTAGGCTGAGAAAACGTTACAATTTTTGATGAAGCGCGAACTGTATTCTAACTCATGCTGGACACCCTCCAAACACAACTCTATGAAATCGCCCAATACGCCAACACCCTAGTCAAAACGCAACTGATACAACTGAGTTGGGTGAGTGTGGCGATTATTTTTGCGGCGGGCTTGCTGACGAGCCTCACACCCTGTATGCTGTCTATGCTACCGATTACCATTGGCTATATTGGCGGCTACGAAACTCAAAACCGTCTCCAAGCCCTCGCCCAGTCGAGTTGGTTTGCATTGGGGCTAGCCACGACGTTAGCAGGTTTAGGAATTCTAGCCACATTAGTCGGGCAAGTTTACGGTCAAATTGGCTTCGGTTTACCTATTATTGTGAGTATTATTGCCATTTTAATGGGGTTAAATTTATTGGAAGCCTTGCCGATTCCTCTCCCTGCTGTTGATACAATGGGATGGATTCCTAAAAATATCCCGAATGGGGTTCGTTCCTATTTTTTAGGAGTAACTTTTGGTTTAGTGGCTTCTCCCTGTAGCACTCCTGTTTTAGCCACTTTATTAGCCTGGGTTTCCACCTCAAAAGATTGGGTTTTAGGCGGTGTTTTACTCCTGGCTTATGCTGTGGGATATGTTGCCCCTTTAGTCTTAGCAGGAACCTTTACAGCTAGTCTAAAAAAACTGCTTTCTTTGCGACAATGGTCAGGTTGGATTACCCCAGTTAGTGGAGCGTTATTAGTCGGATTTGGTGTGTTTTCACTCTTTTCTAGATTAATTCCTATCGTTTAAATTCCTTTTAAATCAACAAATAAACGTTAAACAATGACAGCACAACAAGTCTTTTTATCTAAACTTTCCGACTGGGTAAACAAGCCACTACAAGTCTGGCGACGGGAAATTTTACCCGTTCTTGCTAACTTAAGATTAGCCATTGTATTACTACTGGTTATCGCTGTTTCTAGTATATCAGGAACAGTAATAGAACAGGGCGAATCTCTGGCGTTTTACCAAAAAAACTATCCTGAACATCCCGCTTTATTTGGGTTTCTCACCTGGAAAGTAATCGCCCTATTAGGCTTAGATCATGTTTATCGAACTTGGTGGTTTCTCGCTATTTTGTTACTGTTTGGGAGTAGCTTAATTGCTTGTACCTTTACCCGACAACTTCCTAACTTAAAATCAGCCCAACGCTGGAGTTATTATCAAAGCCCTAAACAGTTTAAAAACCTGGCTTTAAGTGCAGAAATCGAAACAGGTTCCCTAGAAACGATCAAAAGTTTATTGCTAAAACATCGCTATCGAATTTTTGAAGAAGACCATAAACTCTATGCCCGTAAAGGGTTAATTGGACGAATCGGGCCGATTATCGTTCATGCGAGTATGATTTTGATTTTAATCGGTTCTTTAATTGGGTCTTTTACCGGGTTTATCGCCCAAGAAATCGTTCCCAGTGGAGAAACCTTTCAAGTTAAACGAATTATTGATGCGGGGGCATTTGCTGAGTCTCAAATCCCCAAAGATTGGTCAGTTAGAGTCAATCGATTCTGGATTGATTATACCCCAGAAGGAACAATTGATCAATTTTATTCAGATTTATCCGTTTTAGATAATAGTGGTTCAGAAGTTGACCGCCAAACCATTCACGTTAATCAGCCTTTAAAATATAGAGGCGTGACGTTTTATCAAGCCGATTGGGGAATCGCTGGAATTCGGGTTCGGATTAATAAAAGCCCCGTTTTACAACTGCCGATGGCTGAATTAGACACAGGAGGAAAAGGACGAATTTGGGGAACTTGGATTCCGACAAAACCCGATTTAAGTGCAGGAGTTTCCCTGTTAGCAAGGGATTTACAAGGAACGTTGCTATTATATGATAACGAAGGTCAACTGGTATCAACCTTGCGACCCGGAATGTCTACTCAAGTTAATGGTGTGACCTTATTTGTCGATGAAGTCGTCGGAAGTACCGGACTCCAAATTAAAGCAGACCCCGGAATTCCGATGGTTTATTTAGGGTTTGGGTTGTTGATGGTGAGTGTCTTAATGAGTTATGCCTCACACTCGCAAATTTGGGTTTTAGAAGCCGATAATCGTTTGTACCTGGGTGGAAAAACCAATCGGGCTAAAGTTGTCTTTGAACGAGAAGTGATTGGGATTTTAGATGAAATTAAACCTTGATCTGATAGCGAAGCACAATCAACAAAAACCCCGGTTTAAACTAACTTTCTCTCATTTCAGGCTTTCGGTGTTTGGGGGGAATATGATTAATATTCCAAACTTTATTCACTTGTTGTTGACGCCAATATCGAATCATTCGTAAGCTAACAAAATAGGTGAGAATTGCACTGATGATCCCGGTTACAAAACACCCTAATAATAAACTCAGGACAAATTCCGCCCCAACGCCTACAATATCTTCTATCGAGTGCAAGTTTCCCCAATCTTCAAATAAGGGTCCCTGAGAACCCAACAACCATCGTCCCAGCTTATAATTAAACAGATAAATGGGAATATAGGTGAAAGGGTTACTCACCCAAGTTCCCGCAACCGCTAACAGTTTGTGACCCCGAAACAACACCGCAAAGGAGACACCGATTAACATCTGGAAGCCAAAGAAGGGAAAGCATCCCGCAAACACACCAACGCTTAACCCTCTCGCTAAATATTCGGGGGTTCCCTGCATCGCCATCACACGCCGATAGAGACGGCGCAGCCAACGTCCAGAATATCGATAAAGAAGTTTCAATTTTAGCACTACAGACTTTTTGGATTTGAGTAGTGACCTATTTAACCGGAACACGGGAATATCTCCTGGTTTTTACTAACCTTATTGTAGAAATCTTCTGCTCATCCTGCCAGTTCACCCGAAAATTAGGCAACTTTCAGCTTTAGGGATTTCTAATCATAAAAATTTACCTTCTTTATTGTTTCTGCGGTTTTCAGCAACAGAACGTGCCAATATAGTATAAGTTCAGTCCGAAATCGACCTTATGGGTAAACAGCGAGTTCTCTCCGGCGTTCAACCAACAGGCAACCTTCACCTCGGTAACTACTTAGGCGCAATTCGCAACTGGGTTGAAGGTCAAAGCCAGTATGATAACTTCTTTTGTGTCGTCGATTTACACGCCATCACCGCCCCGCACAATCCCGCCACTTTAGCGACGGATACTTACACCATAGCGGCTTTGTATTTGGCTTGTGGCATTGATCTCGAATATTCTACCATCTTTATTCAGTCTCACATTTCCGCCCATAGCGAGTTAACGTGGTTGCTCAACTGTATCACGCCGATTAACTGGCTACAAGATATGATTCAGTTTAAGGAAAAAGCCATTAAGCAAGGGGAAAATGTCAGTACAGGTTTGTTGGATTATCCCGTATTAATGGCGGCTGATATCTTACTCTATGATGCGGATAAAGTGCCTGTGGGAGAAGACCAAAAACAACATTTAGAATTAACACGCGATATTGCGGCGCGGTTTAATCATTTGTTTGGTCAAGAAAAAGAAGAAATCCTCAAAATTCCTGAACCTTTGATTCGTACAGAAGGCGCCCGGGTGATGAGTTTAAGTGATGGCACCCGCAAAATGTCAAAATCTGATCCTTCAGAGTTAAGTCGAATTAATTTACTCGACTCACCCGATACAATTACCAAAAAAATTAAACGCTGTAAAACCGACTCAGTACGCGGCTTAGAATTTGATAATTCTGAACGACCCGAGTGCCATAATCTTTTAATGCTTTATGGCATTTTGTCCGGTCAAACAAAAGATCAGGTAACAGTCCAATGTCAAGATATGGGTTGGGGTCAATTTAAACCGTTGTTGACTGAAGCAACCATTGAAGCACTGAAACCTATTCAAGAAAAGTATAAAGCCGTGATGAGCGATCGCGCTTATTTAGAATCGGTCTTAAAAGACGGTCGAGAAAAAGCCGAAGCCGTAGCAAATGCCACTTTAAAACGAGTGAAAACCGCCTTGGGTTATTCCACTCCGCTTTAATGATAAAAAACAGTTAATAGGACGGGAGCATCTAGCTGATTTCTGATTCGATGCCTACCATTTTAGCATCGCCATCAACCCTATACAATCAACCTTAAAAATCGATAGATGAGTTATTTTCGTACAGCCTGTTTAACCCCTGGAGAATTTATCGTTACGGCTGAAATAGCACCGCCTAAAGGTGCCAATCCGACTCACATGATTGAAATGGCAAACACCCTCAAAGGTCGGGTTCATGCGGTTAATATTACCGATGGTAGTCGAGCCGTTCTAGGAATGAGTTCCTTAGCTTCTGCTATAATATTAAAAGGTCATGGGATTGAACCCATTTGTCAAGTCGCTTGTCGCGATCGCAATCGCATTGGTTTACAAGCCGATTTATTAGGGGCGGATGCCCTGGGAATTCGGAATATTTTAGCCCTCACAGGTGATCCAGTCAAAGCCGGAGATCATCCCGATGCGAGGTCTGTTTTTGACTTTGAATCCGTGCGATTATTAAAGGCAATTCAAAAGTTAAATAACGGTACTGACTGGAATGATAAAGCCTTAACAGATGGGGCAACAGATTTGTTTGCAGGGGCGGCTGTTGATCCCCAATCTCCCAGTTGGTCAGGCTTAAAAAGTCGATTTGAACGCAAATTAAAAGCCGGGGCGCAATTTTTTCAAAGTCAATTAATTACCGATTTTGACCGTTTAGATAAGTTTATGACGGAAGTTGCAGCAGGCGTTGAACCGCCGATTTTAGCCGGAATCTTTTTGTTAAAATCCGCTAAAAATGCTCGATTTATTAATAAGTATGTGCCGGGTGTTAATATTCCTGAATCGATTATTGAACGCTTAGAAAAAGCCCCAAAACCTCTAGAAGAAGGAGTAATGATTGCGGCTGAACAAGTGAAAATTGCCCGTCAACTTTGTCGAGGCGTTCATATCATGGCCGTTAAACGAGAAGACTTGATTCCGAAAATATTAGATGTCGCCGGAATTCCAGCTTTATATTAACCTAAAGTCGATTAAAACATTAAACTTAGCACAAAGAAACAGAGAACAGCGAAATCGAATCTTGGTGTCTTTGCGTCGAGCGTGTTTTTTCCTTCAGAGATGATTTTGCGGTGAAAACGAAACGCAGAAGCCGTCGAGATCGAATATTCACGCAGGTGGCGATCGCTGTACAATGCTACGCTTGGCTTATCTGACCACCGCCACTTCAGTACAAGCGAGGTTAATCTGTGCCTGACCTCAAGCAGAAGGCTTTTCGATCACCTTTGAGAAATTTTTGCAATCTCAATTAGAATGAGACAATCTTAGAATGGTGATTTTCCAGGTCGTTTTAGAGTCTATATTGCTTTGCAAGCTCCACGTCCTGGCAAGCCATGTTAAAATCAAGTCGAGAATAGGTATTCGGTAGCAGTCTTGCTTTCAGCGCTAACCCTCGAGTTCTGTTTAACGGGGCATAGCTTGCCTTCCGAAGTCTCTGTTTACACGCATTCCGATCTAGGAGGTCTTAAATGTCTGTTGATGTCGGTAATCTTTCCTACGAGGTTACGGAGGATGATTTCAAGTCTGTTTTCGCGCCTATTAGGACTCCATCAAACGAGTTCAGATTCTTAGCGATCGCGAAACCGGACGCTCAGGGGGCTTGGGATTGGCAGAAATGGATAGCGTTGCTGAAGCAGAAAGTACCATTAAACAACTCGATGGTATTCAATGGAGGGGACGAGATCTCAAGATGAATCAAGCCAAACCCTGTGAAGGAAGAAATTCTTCGGATGGGGGAAACCGACGCGATCGCTTTTCGAGCTGCTATTAAGCGGCGAAATTCACATTCTATTTTCCAATTCAATTCTCAGATGAAGACGGATATTATTCCGGTCTAATTGTTGTTAGTTGAACGACGCTCTATTAACTGAGTGAAAAAGCAATTCATAAGGGAGGATATTGCATGGCTCAAGTGGTCGTCGGTGAAAGCGAGCAGTTGGAGTCAGCCCTGCGTCGGTTCAAGCAGAAAGTCTCCAGGGCGGGTATTTTTGCCGACATGAAAAAGAACCGTTACTTTGAAACACTCGCCCAAAAACATAAGCGAAAAGAAATTGCCAGACACAAGGAACGCCGCAGAATGCGGAACTCTAGAAAACGGTTTGAGCAGCAAGTTCGCTAAAACTTTCAAGAGGGCAATTGGGCATCAATGTGGAATCCAGAAGAATATGCGAAAAATTCCAATGCTCAACTTCAGTGGGCTGAACAATTGCGTTCGCATCTGGATTTCAAGGGTAGCGAGTCTGTTCTCGATGTCGGTTGTGGCGATGGAAAGATTACTGCTGATTTTGCGGTTTCTTTACCTCAAGGACAAGTGGTTGGAGTCGATAGTTCTTCAGAAATGATCGCCTATGCGACAAAAACTTATCCAAGATCTCAGCATCCCAATCTTTCCTTCGCCTGTATAGATGGACGTTCGCTTCCGTTTAAAGCCGAATTTGATGTTGTCTTCTCTAATGCTGCACTGCATTGGGTTGATGATCATTTAGCCTTTCTCCAGGGAGCTAATCGCGCTTTAAAAAACAAGGGTAAGTTAATTATTTCCTGTGGGGGTCAGGGAAATGCTACTGAAGTTTTGCAGGTTTTCTCTGACTTAGTGCGTCAAGTTCCCTGGAGGTTTGATATTGATCAGTTTCACAATCCTTATTTCTTCTATGGGATAGAAGAAGTGGATGCAATTAAAAACTCTACCCTTTGATAGATAGGATAAACACAGATAATAAATCTATAAGTTAATAACACTCGGATCAAAAAATATGACTGCTTTCTACACTGGAGGATGCCAATGTGGACGTGTTCGATATGAAATCCGCAGTAAACCTCTAACGCTCTATGTTTGCCATTGTACAGAGTGTCAGAAGCAATCTTCCAGTGCTTTTGGTATGTCCATGCCCGTTCCGAGGGAAGCTGTTATTCTCCTCCAAGGACAACTCAAAGAATGGTCGAGGGTTTCTCAGAGTGGTCATCAAGTCACTTGTTCATTTTGTGGAGAGTGCGGTACAAGATTATTTCATTCTCCAGCCCGTAACCCTAAAATTATTAATGTCAAACCCGGAACACTTGATGATACTCGTTGGCTTCAACCTGTGGGCAATTTATGGACTCAAAGCGCTCAAAAATGGGTAGTTTTGAGTGAAAATATGCTCAATTATCAGGCACAACCCCAAGATTACTCACAACTGTTTGAACGATTTCACGATCAGTCATAAAAGTCAGTCAAA
Organism: Limnoraphis robusta CS-951; assembly: GCF_000972705.2. The sequence goes on from NZ_LATL02000071.1 coordinate 26,086, forward strand.
CTTTAGCACCTAATATGTATTCTTTTAATATTCATTTTCATCTTATACTAGAGAATCTAATCTTCTTCGTACTGGCGACCTCTTTTCTGGGAATTGTGGGTTTGGCATGGAGAAATGCCTAGCCCTACAGCTTGCCTAGCCCTTTACCGGGATGGTTTAAAATTTGGTTTGGGACTGTACAGATTTTAGGATTATTACCGCCTTTGGGGGTTCTGCTGGTTTGGGGAATATGGGAGAAAAACTCAGTTGTATTGACTGTGTTTGCCTCTTATTTCCTGATGCTGGGTTTACAAATTATCACCGAATATTTGACCTTAAGAAAATTTCCCTCTGTAGTCTGGGTGATGGTTCCTTATTTATATTTACCTTATCGGATTTATCAATTATCCGAAGGTTTAACCCTCTTGAATGCTGAACCTGAATTATTTTGGGTACGAACCGTATTAATTTTGCAAATCATCCTCTGGATTGGGAATTATGCTTTAGATTTAGCACAACTTCCTCGACTATTTCGTTGGGAAATATCAGAAAATAAGCCAACGTCTTAAGGAATATTATATTAACCGAATTGATTACTCCGTAAATTTACGGAGATTAGCTTAAATTTTAGCACTAGCAAAATTTCAAAAGTTCAGCAATTTCGCTGTTGGCTTTTGCCCTGGAAATTGTATATCTTGAATATAGAGTATCGAATATTCCAATGTCAGTAAGCACATCGCAGGTTCCAATTTTAGTCCGCACCCTGAGACAGCGTTTAGGTTTGTCGCAAAAACAATTTGGGGAAAAATTGGGGGTTGTCTTTCAAACCGTTAACAACTGGGAAAATGGCCGCACCATGCCAACTCGCATGGCTCAGATGCTGATCCGACAACAGTTGGAAAAGATGGGTGAGGAAGGAACGGATTTATTAGAGAAGTATTTTGGTGAATAACTTTGTTGTTGCCAAAACCTTACATCCAGGGTGAAATTACTAATTTTGATTGAAAGACGAGTACAAACGCACTATTTTCTGAAATGAGTTGAGGTTAGTTATCATGTTAGCATTTACAGGTAGATTAATTGTATTTCTTTCGCTGTTAACCTGGAGAATCCTAGAGTCAGTCGTTCATCTGACTCTCCGTTTAATTATTGTATCTTTAAATTCAGCTTGGAAAAATCTAAGTCTTTTGATGTCTGACTTTCTATCTGGACTTCTCCACCGTCAAACCGATTTGTCAATCAAATAATCAATAAACGCTAACGGGTTGAACTCACGGCTGTTTCATTCGTCAAAAATTTGGTGCAGAAAAGCGAAAGATAATTAATATATTGTCGGCGATCATTCTTTGAGTCTTTGTTGGAGAATGATCGCCATTTCTTCGGAGACGACTGATAAAAAGTAATTCAGTTTTTGTCTGTTGGGGCGGATTCTTTCAAGAATGATATAGCAGTTTTCAGTTCTGTGAGGTATAACACCGATTGGGTAGAAACCCGGTTTCTGCTAGAAACCGGGTTTCTGGTTTGTACCTCATAGGAGCGCACACCGCTATAAGAGTTAGAGATCACTGTAATCAACCCGCCTCTACGACGTTTAAAATGTGTAGAGGCGAATAACGACTGTGAGGTGATAATATTTATTGAATGCGTTGACTTTCCACTTCCGCCACCCGTCGTTTCACCTTCACCACACTATCAGGATTTAAGGAAATCGAATCAATTCCCGCCTCGACTAAAAACTCAGCAAAATCAGGATGATCGCTGGGGGCTTGACCACAAATTCCGACTTTTCGCCCGGCTTCATGGGCGGTTTTAATTAAACGTTGAATCATCCGTTTAACAGCCAAATCTCGTTCATCAAATAACTCAGCTAATTCTCCAGAATCCCGATCTACGCCTAATACTAACTGCGTCAAATCATTACTTCCAATGGAAAACCCATCAAAGCGTTTTGCAAACTCATCTGCCAATTCCACATTAGAAGGAAGTTCACACATCACATAAACCTGTAAACCGTTTTCACCCCGTTTTAAGGCATTACTTTCTAACACTTCTAATACCCGATCCGCCTCTTTTAACGTGCGACAGAAGGGAATCATAATAATCACATTATCCATCCCAATCACTTCTCGCACATATTTAATTGCCTTGCATTCTAACGCAAACCCTTCACGATAGCGATCGCTATAATACCGCGAAGCCCCGCGAAACCCTAACATGGGATTAGCTTCAACTTTTTCAAACTGTTGACCCCCAATTAAATCCGCATATTCATTGGTTTTAAAATCACTCATTCGCACAATTACAGGTTTAGGATATTGAGAAGCGGCAATTTTTGCAATTCCCCGCGATAACAAATCCACAAAATAATCCGTTTTATCCTCATATCCGTGCGTCATTTCAGAAATTTGATGACGAATCGAAAAATTCGTAACTTTGTCAAAATGAACCAACGCCATTGGGTGAACTTTAATGATATTATTAATCAAAAATTCCATCCGGGCTAACCCAATACCATCGGCGGGAAGTTGCCACCAACGAAACGCCGCCGTCGGACTGCCAATATTCATCATAATCTTCGTTTTTGTGGCTGGAATATCCAACAAACTGACAGCTTCTGACTCAAAATCTAACAAGCCTTCATAAACATATCCTTCCTCACCTTCTGCACAAGAAATCGTTACTTCTCGTCCCGCTTCTAACAATTCTGTTGCCTTTCCCGTTCCGACAATTGCCGGAATTCCTAACTCCCGACTAATAATAGCAGCATGACAGGTTCTTCCGCCATGATCGGTGACAATTCCCGCCGCTTTTTTCATAATGGGAACCCAATCTGGATCAGTCATTTCTGTTACCAGAATCGTTCCTTCTGTAAACTGTTCAATATCCGTAACATTGCGAATCAAACAGACTTTTCCACTGGCAATAGCATCCCCAACACTCAACCCCACTAACAAACGATCGCTTTGTTGTGTCAGCGAATAAGTCTTTAAAACACCTGCCTGTTTTTGAGATTGTACCGTTTCTGGACGGGCTTGCACCACATATAATACACCCGTATCGCCATCTTTTGCCCATTCAATATCCATCGGACATTTATAATGGTCTTCAATCAATTTCGCCCATTTTGCCAGTTGTAAAACTTCCTCATCTTCTAAGGAAAAAGATTGTAATTCATAGAGAGACGTTTGCACCGTTCGCGTTGTTTTTGTTGTTCCCAACGCATAGATCATTTTTTCCTGCTTATTCCCCAAACTTTTCTCAATAATCGGTTTTAATTCAGGCTGCTTTAACAACGGTTTAAAAACCCGATATTGATCAGGCGTGACTGAACCTTGAACCACTAATTCTCCCAAACCCCAAGCGGCGGTAATCAAAATATCATTAGGAAAACCAGTTTCTGGATCAATTGAAAACATCACTCCCGAACAAGCCTTATCCGATCGCACCATTTTTTGAATGACAATCGATAGGGCAACATCCATATGATTATACCCTTTTGTTTCCCGATAACTAATTGCCCGATCTGTGAATAAAGACGCATAACATTTGCGGCAAGCCTCCAAAACTTCCTCAGTTCCAGTAATATTGAGATAGGTTTCTTGTTGTCCAGCAAAACTAGCATCCGGTAAATCTTCAGCCGTAGCACTACTGCGAACCGCCACATCAACTTCTTCTAAATTATAACGATCAGACAGTTGACGATAACCTTCCCGAATGACTTCGGCAATTGCATCAGGAAACCGAGAACGAACCAATAAACGACGAATGGTTTTTCCCGCTTTTTCTAAGGAAATTTCTCCGGCTTGAAACTGTTCAATTTGATACAGAATTTTCGCTTGAAGATTGTTAGCCTCGATAAATTCCCAGTAAGTTTGAGCCGTAATTGCAAAGCCATCGGGAACCCGAATTCCTTGAGATTTTAGAGATTGTACCATCTCTCCCAAAGAAGCATTTTTCCCGCCCACAGTGGGAACATCACCAACCCGAATATTTTCAAACCAACGAATATAGGAATTTTCCTGAGTCATGGTCATTTTTGCTCCTGGGTTTTAGCGGTTCTCTTCAATTATGACAAACCTTTTTCGAGAGTAGTGTCAGAAAATCTCAGTTCATAGTTAACGGATCAGTGCAGGCGGGGAGCGGGAATTGGATTGATCATTCTATTTCCATTTAACAATTCAATCCACCCGAACAGAAGTGTTATAATTTTAGTTATTCATTTGACTTTGGTCATCTCCAAAATATAGAATTAATAAATCCGACCCGTCCTGTTCCATTTCAATCAACTTTTGTTTAATCACAGACAAAGCCAACTGAGACGGTCTGGTATGTCCCCGTTCCCAACGATTAACCGTCTGAAACGAAACGCCCAACTGTGCCGCCAGTTTTTCCTGGGAAAGCCCTAAGCGTTTGCGTAACGTTAAAATCAGAATTGGGAAGTTTTTTTTCAGATTTAAAAACACCATTTCCATAACCATTTCAACCTCCAAATCTCAAAAATCAACAAATGGTATAACAACCGTCTATTTATATTATTCGTCTTCAGTCCGATTCAAACTTCCTCTGAAGGGATGAACAGATCGGGTGAACATCAACCCTGTCGCCTCTGGTCAAAATCAACTGAAAGCCATGAATTTCCCCCTTGAAGCCACATTTCACGTCAAAATAGAGAAAGTCAAAGCCAAGAAAACCATGACCACAGCAACAGCACAACAGACAGAAACCCAACTTCCGCCTTTAATTTCCCGTGATATCCTCTTCGGCAACCCGGAACGAACCAGTCCGTCTTTGTCACCCAATGGCAAATACCTCGCCTATATCGCCCCAGACGACAAAAACGTTCTCCAGGTGTGGCTGCGAACCGTCGGACAAGAAGATGATCGCCAACTCACCGCAGACAAAAAACGAGGAATTCGCGGCTTTTTCTGGACGTACAGCCCCGATCAACTGATCTACGCCCAAGACTCCGACGGCGACGAAAACTGGCATTTATATCTGGTGAACATTCAATCTAATATTGTCCGGGACTTAACCCCCTTTCAAGGGGTGCGAGCGCAAGTTGTCGATCTCGATCACAACTTCCCCGAAGAACTGTTAGTCGGGATGAACCTAAAAAACCCCCAAGTCTTTGACGTTTATCACGTTAACCTGAAAACCGGGGCGGTGGAATTTCATACCGAAAACCCAGGAAACATCGTCGGTTGGACAGCAGACAGTCAGTTTCAAATTCGCGCCGCTTCCGCCACAACCCCCGATGGCGGTTATGATTTGTTGTATCGAGAAACCCCTGAAAAAGATTGGGAAACCCTGCGTCATTGGGGACCAGACGAAGAAGGCGGGGCAGTTTTCTTCTCTAACGACGGCAAAACCCTGTATATTGTGGGAAATCACGACGCTAACGCCGCACGTTTAATTGCGTTTGATCTGGCCACCCGCAGCGAAACCGTGATCGCCGAAGATCCGCAGTATGACGTCGGGGGAGTTCTCGCCCATCCCACCACCCGCAACATAGAAGCCGTTTCCTTTTATAAAGATAAAGAAGAATGGATCTTCCTCGACTCGGAAATAGAAGCCGACTTAAACGCCATTAAAGCTATTCGTCCTGGTGAATTTGGCATTCGTCGCATCCTCACCGATGAGAAATGGTTAGTCAGTTTTGTTGATGATGATGGCCCGGTTTCCTACTACGTTTATGATCGCGCCTCCAAAACCAACACCTTTCTCTTTACCAACAAACCCAAACTCGAAGGGTTACAACTCGCCCCAATGGAACCGATGTCTTTCACGGCGAGAGACGGCTTAACTATTCATGGTTATCTCACCAAACCCGTTGGCGTTTCCACTCCGGTTCCCACCGTCATGCTGGTACATGGTGGCCCCTGGGCGCGAGATTTTTGGGGCTATGACTCCGAAGCCCAATGGTTAGCCAACCGAGGGTATGCCGTTTTACAGCTAAACTTCCGGGGTTCGACAGGATACGGGAAAGCCTTTGTCAATGCAGCTAACCGCGAATGGGCGGGGAAAATGCACGATGACTTAATTGATGGCGTGAATTGGCTCGTTGAAAATAATATCGCCCAACGCGATAAAATCGCCATTATGGGTGGTTCCTATGGCGGTTATGCCACATTAGTCGGGTTGACATTTACGCCGGAAGTGTTTGCTTGTGGGGTGGATATTGTTGGCCCGAGTAATTTAGTCACCCTCATGCAGAGTATTCCGCCTTACTGGGAACCGATTCGTGCTAATTTTTATCATCGAGTGGGTAATCTGGAAACAGAGGAGGAATTTTTGAAGTCCCGATCGCCTTTATTTTTTGTCGATCGAATTCAAAAACCGCTATTAATTGCACAAGGGGCGAATGATCCGAGAGTTAAACAGGCTGAAAGTGAACAAATTGTTGAAGCCATGAAACAAGCCGGAAAACCGATTGAGTATGCTTTATATACAGACGAAGGACATGGGTTCGCTCGTCCTGAAAATCGGTTACACTTCTATGCGATCGCTGAAGAATTTCTCGCCAAATATTTAGGGGGTCGGTTTGAACCGATTAATGAAATTTCCGGTCATTCAGGAGTGGTTCAATCTTTTAGTTAATTCTGAAAAAAGCGAGTTAACAACTCAAAATTAATCAGTTTTTGGGCGGGTTACTGTAAACTGTAATGAACCCGCCCCTACAAAATTACTGAACTTCAGAACTCTTTAAAATTAAAATCAAAAATACGGTTCACAATTAACAACTATGGTCAGCTTTTTTAAAGGTCTTTTTTCTGGCAAAAAACCGGGAGTTGGGATAGAATTAGCTTCCGAACGCATTCATGTTGTAGAACTGCGAAGAAAAGGAAATGATTTAAGATTAATTAATATTGCCACAACTCCCGTGCCTGAAGATGTCGTTCAAGATGGGCAAATCATTGATACACCGACAATGGCAGAGTTAATTCAGTCTACTTTAGCCGATAAAAATATTAAGACAAAACGAGTGGCTACAGCCATTCCAGGGCGAGAAGCGGTGACTCGTTTGATCTCGGTTCCAGCCGAACTCAACGAAGAAGAACTCAAAGATTATATGAACGCCGAAGCCGGACTTTACTTGCCATTTTCTCGGGAAGAAGCCGACGTTGACTATCAGAAATTGGGAATGTTTGTCGATGAAGACGGCATCGAAAAAATGCAAGTTTTGTTAGTGGCAACGCGCAAAGAAGTAACAGATACTTACTTAGAAACCTTTGAACAAGCCGAACTGAAAGTAGACGTCATAGAAGTTAGTAGTTTTGCGCTGATTCGCTCGCTCAAAAATCAACTAGAACAATTTTCCTCATCAGAAGCTGCGATTATTGCCGATCTCGAATTTGATAGTACAGAACTCGCCATTGTTGTCAATGGAATCCCGCAATTTAATCGAACCATTCCCATCGGATTATTTCAAGTTCAAACGGCATTGAATAATGCCATGAATTTGCCCCCATCGAGAGACGTCAGCGAATTGCAAGCCATGACCCTTCCGGTGACTGATACAATGGGAGCATTAAGCGATCCTAATCCCGGCACAAACGCGATTATTAAAATTCTCTCAGAACTCGCCGATGAACTCCGGCGTTCCATTGATTTTTATATTAATCAAAGCGACGGTTTAGAGATTGCCCAACTTCTACTCGCAGGCCCAGGGGCTTCCATTGGGCAACTCGACGAGTTCTTCATGCAGCGTTTAGCCATGCCAGCCACTCAAGTTGATCCGGTTGAAATGCTGTCATTGCAAAGCGATCAAGAGATTCCACCCGAGCAACGTGCTAGCTTAGGAGTGGCGTTAGGTTTGGGAATGCGGGTGATCTAATTTCAAGTTGGGGAGCGCCGATGGGGGATTTCGCTATCATGGACATAGTTATCAATGATCACCTTCGGGAAATTCTAACTGGAATGAGTGAATTAGTGTTAAAAAGCTTAATCTCAAACATTCCCTCTGTTGCTAGGATAAGCGAAGGAAATCCTCGATCACCCGTCTAAAATTTACACTTACAATGATGCCCTCAAGCCCTAAACAAATCCTCAGAGCTAAGACTTAATTGACAGTTTCAGGTACAACACGGTACTCTAGGTGCGTTAATAACCCCAATTAGATGACCAAGTACCTGAAGCCCAAAGAAGCCGCTAAATATTTGGGGTAAATGTTAGGATTAGGCGTGTAGAGGGAAACAAGGCTATGATCGCACGCCCTCAAAACCCCCAGATCGACAGCGTAGATATGACCTTAGAAATTGTGAGTTGATTGTTCTCAACCCAAAAGAACTTTCACCACAGTCAGAAATGGTCGAAGACATTCGAGCAATACTGCACTGTTTTTCTAATCAATTGTATGGACTAAGAAAGTACAAAACTCAAGCTCTCGAACGACCCAGAACTATGCAACGAGCATTCAAAACAAAGTTAAAACTGAATAACAAACAGAAGACTTTAATGGCTCAACACGCTGGATACTCTAGGTGGGTTTGGAATTGGGCGTTAGCGATGTGGAATGAAGCTTACAAACAGGGTTTAAAGCCTTCAAGGAATAAGCTAAAAAAGTTCTACACCAATCACATTAAGCCAAACTATCCCTGGCAGTCAACGCTAAGTTCTAGAGTTTATCAATTTGCCTTCATGCACTTGGGAGAAGCATTTAGCCGATTCTTTCAAGGCATTGCTGAATACCCTAAGTTCAAGAAAAAAGGCAAAAATGATAGCTTTACTTTAGATAATTGTGGCAAAGTAATGAGGTTTTCAGGGAGGAGGTTAAAACTTCCTTTTATGGGATGGGTATTCACTTACGAAGCCCTTCCTGAAATTCAAACCAAACGAGTCACAATCAGCAGGATCGCTGATTCTTGGTATTTGTCTGTCGCTTACGAATTTGAGCCAGAACAGACTGTTAAATCAAGAGTTTATCTGGGTGTTGATGTTGGAGTTAAGGCATTGGCGACCTGTTCAGATGGTACTGTTTTTGACAATCCAGCAGCCCACAAAAAAGCTCAAAAAAATCTGGCAAAACTTCAGCGCGAACTTTCTAGAAAACAGAAGGGTTCAAACAACAGGAATAAAGCCAAGCTCAAATTAGCAAAAGCTTATCAAAGAATTGTCAACATTCGGAAAGATACAATTCACAAACTCACCTCATGGCTATGCAAAAATCACGCAGTTATCGGGTTAGAGGATTTGAATGTTTCTGGGATGTTGAAAAATCATAAATTAGCGGGTGCTATAGCCGATTCTGCTCTTTATGAAATTCGCCGCCAAGTTGAGTATAAATCCTCGTGGTACGGCTCAGTTGTAGTTTTTGCTGATAGATTTTACCCGTCAACTAAAACCTGTTCAAACTGCGGTCACGTTCAACAAATAGCACTGAAAGAACGAGTTTTCAACTGTCAGGCTTGCGGTGTAAGCGTTGACCGTGATTTGAATGCGAGTCTGAATTTATTACATTATGCCGAGGGCTTCTCGGCTGATTTGCCTGTCTGACCGGGTGCTGCCGACAGTCCGGGGTGATGCAGGAAGTAAACGTTAACACGGTTTGTACCGCGTTATATCAGTTTTATAAAGCAGGTTTGATGCAATGTACAGCCTTGATATTAATTTTCTTAACGACCGTCCCGACTACAAGCCCGCCGAGCGAAAAGCATCGGCATCCCCAGGTCGAGGAGGCGCAAACATTGATCGCACCCCAATCATTATAGGCGCGGCAGTTGCTCTAGCTGCAAACGCTTTAGTGGGGGGAGTTTGGTTAGTGTTCAATCAACGGAATGCTCAGTTACAAAACGAGTTAAGCCAGTTAGAAGCCCAACTCGGTGAAAAAACCAACCTGGTCGCACAACTTGATCAAATTTACGCTCAAGCCAAACTCACAAACGAAGAAGCGAATGCCTTAGCCACCGTCTTCAATGAGATTAAGCCTTGGTCAGCGTTGACTCAAGAACTCGCCGAATTGATGCAAATAGCCGGGGTGAAGATCAACAGCATTCAACAAACTAAACCCGCAGCAACCGCCGTCGCTGCACCTCCGCCAGCCGCAGGACAACCCGCCGATGCAGCCGCGAAAGAAACCGCTAAACTCGAAATTACAGGAATTGCCAATTCTTTCACCCAACTGAGTGATTTTGTGTTGTTGCTGAACCAATCTCCCTTCTTTGATGGAGAGAAAACAAAACTGATCTCGGCGAGTTTGAAAGACAATCCGACTCAACTCGTCGTAGCGGAATCTCAAGGCGGAAGCAATAGCCTGCCCCAGTTGCAACCCGTCGTCGAGTACAAAATCGAAACGAATTTAAGTGCGGCGACGGCTTCAGAGTTACTTCCTCAGTTAAAGAGTAAAGGTGCGGTTGGGCTGGTCAACCGTATTCAAACCCTTCAGCAAAAAGGAGTTATTCAACCATGACATCAGCAAACAACGTCTTTATTGAAGCCGAAGACGAACAGGAGGTTTCAGGCCAGGTGGTTTTGGGAGTCCCGCTCACTCCCAAAAATATTGGCATTGCAGTAGCCGTTGCCGGAGTATTGCTGGCCGGATTTGGGATTTTTAAGTTCGTCATGCCGACCATTGCTCAGGGAAACGACCTGAACACCCAAATCTTAGGTAAACAACAAGAAATCGAACAGCAAGATGAAAAACTCAGCAAAAAAGCACAAGCTGAACAAGAGTTAGCCCAATCCCTGCAAAGACGCGCAGCAGTCACGGCTTTATTCGCCGACGAAGCCACTCTAGAAACGTTGGTCTTTGACATCGAAGAACAACTCAATCGCCTTAATACTGATATTACAGAGGATGAGGAAAAAGCCAGGATTACGAGGTTTCAACCGGCTCAAACCCAAGGAACTCCTGAATCAACCTCGGATACAGAAGTCGTTAATGATGGCTCTTTGGGTTCAGCCGTTAACGGAAAGGTAAGACGGCGTGGATATGAAGTTGAGTTTGAGGGTAGTTTTGCTCAAACGCGGCAGTTTCTGATTATCTTGGAACGAATGCAGCCGATGTTAGTCGTTCAAGACTTGAAAACTCAGTTGGTCGAAGCAGCGCCTGTTGTTGCAGGAGAATACAAGCAAGGTAAATTTGTCCCTTCCGGTGAACAACCTCAACGCCGCCTGAAAACTTCTTTTAACCTGAGTGCGCTCATGCCCTTGAGTCAGGAACAGTTAGACGCTGCTGCTGCCTCTGCCGCCCCCCCACCGGATGCTCAACCTCCCCAGTAATTCTTGATCCGATCGTCACAATCAGATCACCCCTAAGCCGCGTTCAGACTGAGCGCGGTTATTAATTTTTTGAAATCAAATTAGCCCAGAGCTTGACAGGATGGGACAAATGCTCTAACCTGTCTGGCTAGTCGATCTAAAACATTTGACTTTATCGAAAATGTCGGGCAGAATACCCCATCCTTCTTACAAGGTGGGGATGAATGCCCGACCAATATACTCAATCCGTTCGGACAAAAAAACTTAACTTAACTTTTTTGAATCAAATAGATAAGCTATGCTATGATGGGTTTAAGGAGGTATAAGACATGGGTAATAAGGCATGGGTAATAAGGCATACCGTTTTCGGTTCTATCCTAATAAAGAACAGAAGGCATTCTTAGCCAAATGTTTTGGCTGTTCTAGATTTGTCTATAACCATTTTTTGCGCTTAACTACCGATGTCTATGCTGAGTGTAAAAAGAGTTTGAGATATAAAGAGTGGGCAAAACTTCTAACTCATCTCAAAAAAGAATATGAATGGTTAAAAGAAGTTAATTCCCAATCCTTACAGCAAACTTTGAAAGATTTAGAAACGGCTTATGTAAGATTTTTTAAAAAATTGGCAAAATTCCCCAACTTTAAGAAACGCTCAAATAAACAGTCTTTTCGAGTTCCTCAACATTTCTCAATCACTGAAGAAGGCCAACTGAAATTACCGAAAATGACCCCGATTAAAATGGTCATTCATCGAGAAATTGAAGGGGAGATCAAAAGCGTCACAATTACTCAAACAGCATCAGGTCGATACTATGCCTCTATTGTTACTGAGTTAGACATTCCCAAAGCTCCTTTAAATGGGGAAAAAATTGGAATGGACTTAGGGTTGAAAGATTTTCTCATTACCTCCAAGCCCGAAAAATTTCCTAATCCCCGTTATTTTCAGCGTTCATTAAGACGCTTAAAAATTAGACAAAGGAGGCTAAGTCGGAAAGTCAAAGGCTCTAATAATCGTCAAAAAGCCAGAATTAGAGTGGCTACAATTCACGAAAAAGTAGCGAATCAACGATTAGATTACCAACAGAAAATCAGTCTAAAACTAACGGGCGAGAACCAAGCCATTAGTTGCGAAGACTTAAACATCAAAGGCCTGGTAAAAAATCGTAAATTAGCCAGACAGATTAGTGATGTAGCCTGGGGACAATTTTTAACGCTTTTAGAATATAAAGGGGAACTATACGGCTGTGAAATTTACCGGGTAGATAGATTCTTTCCGAGTTCTAAAAGATGTTCTAGTTGTGGATATATCAAAGAAGACTTGACCCTCAAAGATAGAGAATGGACTTGTCCTGAATGTCATACATTCCATGACCGTGATGTTAATGCTTGTCTAAACCTTTTGCAGTTTGCTGAGTTTAAAATAGGGCAGGAAGTGTCCGAATCTACGCCTAACCAGACAGTTGAAACACTGTGTATCAAGAGCGCTAGTTCTTGAGGGTAGGAAGCCCCACCCTCAACGTAGTAGGGTGGGGTACTTCAC
>NZ_LATL02000072.1 GCF_000972705.2 Limnoraphis robusta CS-951
ATAAAGGCAGTCCTCCCCTGACTTGGGTATTAGTCAACGCTTACCCCGAATTTGAGGCAAACGGTGAACTCAAACAAGTGGTGATTAGCTTTATTGATATTACCAAACGCAAGCAAGCCGAAGAAGAAATTCAACACACTCGCAATTTCTTACAAGCTTTATTAGATCATTTACCCCTGGCGGTTTTTGTCAAGGATGTACACTCTGAAAAATTTGGGGTTATTCAATTTTGGAATAAAACCAGTGAAGAGTTATTTGGCATCTCAGCAGAACAGGCACTGGGTCAAACCGTTTATGAATTTTTCCCAACAGAACAGGCAAACTTTTTTTACCAAAAAGATAGAGAAGCAATCGAAAAGAGAACTATTAAAGATATTACCGAAGAAGTAATTGATAGTTATAGTCGCGGCAGACGTTGGCTGCATACGGTGAAAGTTCCCGTTTATAATGAGCAGGATCAGCCCGATTATTTACTGTGTTTTTCAGAAGATATTACCGAGCGAAAACAAGCAGAAGCCGAACGACGAGAAATGACTGAGGTGATGGAAAATGCCTTATCAGGTATTTCTAAACTCGATGCTCAAGGATATTACCTTTATATTAATAAAAACTATGCGAACATCGCCGGCTACGAACCTGAAGACATGATCGGGATGGCTTGGCAAAAAACAGTACATCCTGACGAGTTGNGAAAATGCCTTATCAGGTATTTCTAAACTCGATGCTCAAGGATATTACCTTTATATTAATAAAAACTATGCGAACATCGCCGGCTACGAACCTGAAGACATGATCGGGATGGCTTGGCAAAAAACAGTACATCCTGACGAGTTGGAAAAATTGATTGTCGCCTATCAGCAAATGCTAAAAGAAGGTCGAGTCGAAGTTGAAACCACAGGAATTCGCAAAGACGGTTCGATTTTCTATAAACAATTGGTGATGATTGCGTCCTATGATGAACAGCAGGAATTTGTAGGGCATTACTGCTTTATGAAGGATATTACTGACCGCAAACAAGCCGAAATTAATTTTGAACAAGAACTGCTGCGAACTCAAACCCTATTTAATACCTCAATTGATGGTATTGTTGTGATGAATTCTCAAGGAAATGTGGTACAATCTAGCGCTAGTTTTGCCCGAATGATTGGCTACACCTTAGAAGAAACTCAAACTCTAAATGTTGCCGATTGGGATGCTCAGTGGACAAAAGAAGAGCTAAAACTGATGCTGAATCGAGAGGAAATTATTCCTCTATTCGAGACGAGACATCGCCGGAAAAATGGTTCAGAATATGATGTTGAAATTAGCTGGAACCGAGTCGAATTAGACGGTGATATCATGAACTTCTGCATCTGCCGCGATATCAGCGAACGCAAACAAACAGAGGAAGCGCTGCGATATCAAAAGGAAATGTTTCAAACGATTGTTAATAATATCCCGGTGATGATTACCTTGTTTAACCCCGAGGGCAAAATTCAATTTATTAACCCCGAAGTTGAACGGGTTTTAGGATATCCCCTCGAAAGCTGGCAACAAAAAGATATCTTAGCAAAATGTTATCCTGACCCCGTTTATTGTCAAAGTGTTTTAGAATTTATGTTAGCCGCAACCGGAGACTGGAGAGATCTGACCACCCTAACAGCAACCGGACAACAAATCAACATATCTTGGGCAAATGTGCGGCTATCAAGTGGGTATTCTTTGGGGATTGGTCAAGATATTACGGAGCGCAAAAAAGCCGAAATTAACCTGCAAATTTCTCAAGCCCGGTTTGCTGGAATTTTAGACATTGCTAGCGATGCGATTATTTCCATCAATAGCCAGCAGCAAATCACCCTATTTAATAAAGGGGCTGAACAAATTTTTGGTTACACGACAGAAGAAGTATTAGGAAAACCCCTCAACCTGTTAATGCCAGAACGCTTTGCCAATCTTCATCATCAGCACGTTAGCCAATATAGTCAAACTGAAAGTCATGGGCGACAAATGGCAGAGCGAGGCGCAATTTTTGGACGGCGCAAAGATGGCTCAGAGTTTCCCGCAGAAGCCTCTATTTCTAAGCTAAATCTCAATGGCGAGGTGATTTTTACCACCTTTTTGCGAGATATTAGCACCCGACAACTGATCGAAAACGCCCTGCGAGAGAGTGAAGCTCGCTTTCAGACTTTTATGAATCATAGTCCGGCTGCTGCTTGGATCACAGATGCCAATGGTTTGGTCGTCTATGTTAGTCAAACTTATCTTCGCTCCTTCGACTTACCGACTGATAATCTGATTGGCAAATCTATTTTTGAACTTTACCCCACTTCTATCGCTCAAGACTATTTTAATAATATTCAGACCGTCGCTAAAACTCTCCAAGTCCTCAAAGTTATTGAAATTGCGCCCCGTCTAGATAAAAGTCTGGGTCATTTTTTGGTCTATAAATTTCCAATTCCTGACTTATCTGGAGATTTATTAATTGGAGGAGTTGCCATTGATATCACCCAACAACATCAAGCTGAAATTGCTTTACAACTGAGCGAAGAACGCTTGCAACTCGCACTCGAAGCCTCTGGAGATGGACTCTGGGATTGGGATCTCAGTACAGGCAAAGTTTACCTCAATTCCTACTATCAGGAGATGCTAGGCTATCCGCCTGAAGAGTTAATTATGAATACAATGGTTTGGGAAAATATGATTCACCCCGATGATAAATCCAGGGTCTTTGAATGTCTAAATGCTCACTTGCAAGATCCCTCCGTCAACTATAACTTTGACTATCGGGTGCGCTGCAAGTCTGGGGAGTGGAAATGGGTCGCTAACTATGGTAAAGTTGTCCTCCGTGCTCCCCAAGGTAAGCCGTTACGGATGATTGGAACCCACAAAGATATTAGCGATCGCAAACAAACAGAACTTGCACTCCGACAAGCAATGGAAGCCGCAGAAGCCGCGAACTTAGCAAAAAGTATCTTCCTCGCCAATATGAGTCACGAACTGCGGACTCCCCTAAATGTGATTCTCGGGTTTACTCAGGTGATGGCTCGTGATCCTTCCCTGACTTCCACTCAACAAGAAGATCTACAAACTATTCAGCGCAGTGGCGATCATCTCTTGAGTTTGATTAATGATGTCTTAGATCTCTCTAAAATAGAAGCCGGACATTGCACCTTAGAAGAAACGGGTTTTGATTTAATTGCCTTGCTGCATTCGCTACGAAATATGTTAGCTGAACGCGCCAGTTCTAAAGGGCTTGACCTTTGTTTTGAAATTGCACCCGAAGTTCCTCAATTTATTGTGGCAGATGCTCAAAAACTTCGTCAAGTTCTGCTCAATCTTCTCAGTAATGCCATTAAATTTACAAAAAAAGGCAATGTAACACTACGAGTTCAAACTCAGGAATTTCAACAGCCTAACACCCTGATGTTTGAAGTCGAAGATACCGGAGTTGGTATTGCTCCAGAAGAATTAAATACGATTTTTGATGCCTTTGTACAAGCCCAAGCCGGAAAACGTTTTGTTAGTGGAACAGGCTTAGGATTAACCATTAGCCGCAAATTGTTAGAACTGATGGGCGGAGAAATCACCGTCAAGAGTAAAATAGAACAGGGAAGTACATTTTCGTTTACCCTGCCCGTTCGCGTAACTGATGGAGTCGATCTCACCCCTGAACAGAGCGATCGCCTGGTGATCGGGTTAGCTCCTGGGCAACCTCATCGCCGCATTTTAGTCGTGGATGATCGGGCTGAAAATCGTTTACTCATGGTCAGATTACTGTCAAACTTGGGATTAGAAGTACGCGAAGCTAGTAACGGTCAAGAAGCAGTACAGCTTTGGAAAGAATGGCTTCCCGATNGATCTCACCCCTGAACAGAGCGATCGCCTGGTGATCGGGTTAGCTCCTGGGCAACCTCATCGCCGCATTTTAGTCGTGGATGATCGGGCTGAAAATCGTTTACTCATGGTCAGATTACTGTCAAACTTGGGATTAGAAGTACGCGAAGCTAGTAACGGTCAAGAAGCAGTACAGCTTTGGAAAGAATGGCTTCCCGATCTGACTTGGATGGATATTCGGATGCCCATATTAGATGGCTACGAAGCTACAAAGCAAATTCGGGCAATCGAACAGGGAAAAACCAGTATTATTATCGCCCTCACCGCCCAGGCTTCCCAAAGCGATCGCGCTCTTGCCCTGGCTGCTGGTTGTAATGATTATATCAGTAAACCTTTCCGTGAACAGACTTTATTTCTGAAAATGGCGGAATATTTGGGTTTAGAGTATCTTTATCAACAACAGGAAACTGTGTTCTCAGCATTCGGGAAAGAGTCATCCCAAGAGCATTCTTGGAACGGGAAACCAGACACTCGCAAGCCAAAACCTCATTTTGATCCTCAGCTTTTGGCCTCATTACCTCAAGCTTGGTTGATGAAATTAGAAGATGCGGCTATTTGTGGAAATGATATGGCGATCGCTGAATTAGTTGATGAACTTTCTCCTGAATTCGCTCAACTGGGAACTCGTCTAACAGAACTTGCAAACCAATATCAATTTGAGCGAATTGTTAATCTCATTCAAAGCCGAGAATAAGAGAATTTAAACACAGTAATTTATTAATAATCTTAAACCAAAAACGATTACTACTCTAACTTTGAAAAAGATGACGATTTTACTTAGATCTCCGACAGAAACGAATATTCTCATCGTAGATGATACCCCCGATAATTTGCGATTGTTAGCCAAAATTCTAGAGTCACAGGGCTATATTGTTCGTAAATCTCTCAATGGAAGAATGGCACTCCAAGGAGTTAATCGTGATCCTCCTAATTTGATTTTACTCGATATTAATATGCCGGAAATGAATGGCTATGAAGTCTGCAAACAGTTAAAAGCTTCAGAAGAAACGGCTCAGATTCCGGTGATTTTTATTAGTGCCTTAGAAAGACTTGAAAATAAAATGCAAGCCTTTGAATTAGGAGGTGTTGATTATATTACTAAACCGTTTCAAGAACAAGAAGTGTTGATGCGAGTAAAAAATCAATTACTCATCCAACAACAGCAGCAAAAACTCATCGAACAAAATCAACGTTTAAAACAGGAAATTCAAGAGCGTTTAAAAGCAGAAGCAGAAGTCAGACAGTTATCTCTGACNCTTGAAAATAAAATGCAAGCCTTTGAATTAGGAGGTGTTGATTATATTACTAAACCGTTTCAAGAACAAGAAGTGTTGATGCGAGTAAAAAATCAATTACTCATCCAACAACAGCAGCAAAAACTCATCGAACAAAATCAACGTTTAAAACAGGAAATTCAAGAGCGTTTAAAAGCAGAAGCAGAAGTCAGACAGTTATCTCTGACGGATGAATTAACCGGACTTTATAACCGACGAGGCTTTTTTGTCTTAGCTGAACAACAAATCAAAATCGCTCGACGCACTCAAGTTTCATGCTGTATTGTATTTGCTGATTTAGATGGATTGAAGAAAATTAATGATACACTAGGGCATGAAATCGGAGATAAAGTCATTGTTGATGCCGCCAAAATCTTAAAACAAACCTTTCGAGATGCGGATATTATTGCTAGACTAGGAGGCGATGAATTTGCTTTATTTATATCCGGTGTAGATGGCAGTATATCTAACTTTTATGTCCGGCTAAAAGCAAATATTGATGAGTTAAATCAAAAGCAAAATCAAGCTTATAAACTTTCAATGAGTATGGGAATACAGACTTGTAATTTTAATGATAATGACTTTTCACTCGAACAAGGATTAGCACTGGCTGACCAACTCATGTATGAACATAAACAGAATAAATATAGCAGTATAGCAGAAGTCAGGAGACAGTAGACAGGAGACAGAATTGAAACCTTTATCATATCATGTCCGGATAATTAGTGATCAAAAACTTTCTCATAATCCTCCTCTTTCTTCTTCTTGATTTCCTCCTGACTCCTGACTCCTGANATAATTAGTGATCAAAAACTTTCTCATAATCCTCCTCTTTCTTCTTCTTGATTTCCTCCTGACTCCTGACTCCTGACTCCTGACTCCTCAACAACACGAATATTCCCTCTTGGTGTCTCTGTGTCTTTGTGTTTTTTATACTTAAAAATAATAGTCAACTTTTCCAGATTGTACAGACATAATTTGAGTGTTTTTCAACCATTGATCATCAAAAACACCTAGATGAGTAGTTGTAATTAAGGTTTGAAAGCGATCACCCACTGCTTCTAAAAGTTGATTTTGACGGTTGATATCTAATTCGGCTAAAACATCATCTAAGAGTAATAAAGGCGGTTCACCCACCACATCTTCTATTAACTGTAATTCAGCCAATTTTAACGCTAAAACCAGCGTTCTTTGTTGACCGGAAGACCCATACTGACGAGCGGGAGTTTGATTAATTTCAAAGCAAATATCATCCCGATGGGGGCCAACTAAAGACGTTCCTTGCTGCTGTTCCGCGATCGCCCGAGTCGAGATTTTTTGCAAAAAAGCCTGCTGAACCGCTTGGGGCGATAACGCCGATAAGCGAGTCTTTTCTGCGGACAAAACCTGAACATTGGGTTGATAGGTGAGTTGTAAATTCTCGGTACTCCCACTAATTAAATGATGCCAGGTTTGAGCCAAGGGTGTCAACCGTTCTAAAACCCGATCTCGCCGTCGGATGACTCTTGAACCCGTAACCGCAAGTTGAGCATCCCAAACCGCTAATTCTGAGCCAGAACTTGAGGATTTTGGTTCAATATCTGTCGATAAACGAGATAGAGATCTGTTTTTTTTAAGTAAAGCATTGCGTTGTCGCAAAACTTGGTTATATTGGTGTAAAATATAAGCATAAACAGGTTCAAGTTGAACTAACAACCGATCCAACCAACTGCGGCGTCGTTCAGGACTTCCTCGCACTAATTCCAAATCTAAACTCGAAAATTCCACGACATTGAGAAGACTTAAAAAATCTAACTGTCGTCGTAGACTTTCACCATTCAACATCACCGTTCGTCGTCCTTGACTTCGCAGCGTCACAGCCAGTTCTAAGAGTCCTCGATCTCGTTCTAAAGTAGCGGTAATTTGTCCGATGGTTTCAGGATCTAAAATCAGATCGCGATCGCGACTCACCCGATGACTTTTTAACGTAGAAAGTAACTCAATCGCTTCTAACAGATTAGATTTTCCTTGGGCGTTATCACCAACTAAAATCGTTTTAGGAGCATCAAACACTACTTTTTGATCCCGATAGTTGCGAAACTGTTGAAGGTGTAGCGTTTTCAGATACATAGCAAACAAGGAAAAGAGCAAAGATCTAATTAGGAGTGCTAAATTATAAGCTGAATCATCAGATCCGACAATCCATCAGGGGACAGTTCTCAGGTGATCAACGGGTCAAGTCATATAAAACACCATTCTGTTTGCAGGCGATAGGCATCAAGCAAACACACAAGTCTCTAATCTTCACCCCAAGGGNCGTTTTCAGATACATAGCAAACAAGGAAAAGAGCAAAGATCTAATTAGGAGTGCTAAATTATAAGCTGAATCATCAGATCCGACAATCCATCAGGGGACAGTTCTCAGGTGATCAACGGGTCAAGTCATATAAAACACCATTCTGTTTGCAGGCGATAGGCATCAAGCAAACACACAAGTCTCTAATCTTCACCCCAAGGGGATCAGTCTGCAAGCCCCCTTCATCCAAGAGATTTAGAGGGATTAACCATCTGTTGCATCTTTTTTCCATTTCAGATACAGTCAAAACAATTATCAATCTAAACAAATATAAATTTAAATTTTGGGTGCCTGTCGTTCTTTGTGTTTAGACTTAGGAGAGTTAGTCATGGAAATTGATCAGATTCAAACGTATCTCAACAGTAGTGATTCTCAACAGCGATTAAAAGCGCTCACCGAACTGAGACACTATGATAGTGAAGTTGCCGTTCCCTTGTTGATGAGTAAGCTGCGTGATCCTGAGTTTTTAATTCGCTCTTTTGTGGCGATGGGTTTAGGGAACAAACGTTCTCCTGAGTCCTTTGAGGCGTTGCTAGAGTTGCTCAAAGGCGATCACGATTATAACGTCAGGGCGGAAGCGGCTAACGCTTTGTCGAAGTACGGTGATATCGCTATTCCTCATCTTGTCGAAGCGTTTCGTCTCGATGATAGCTGGCTCGTTCGTCGGAGTATCCTTGCACCCTTAACTGAGATGTCCTATCCAGAAGCCCTGTATGATATCTGTAGCTATAGTTTGACGGGGGAGGATCAAACCGTTAAGGAAGCAGCCATTGACAGCTTAGGAATGCTCTCAGGAACCACCAAACAAACAGAAGCGTTACAACAGCTTCTCAGGCTCGTCAGTGCAGACGGCTGGCGTACCCGTTCACGGGTGGCTCTGGCTTTAAGAAAATTTGACGATCCCCAAGCCAAAGCTGCACTCAACTACCTCAAAAAAGATGAGGATCATCGAGTCGTCGGCGCTGCCTTAGAAGGTTGGCTCTAGAACGAGGATAACCGGGTTTCCTCAAGAAGCCCGGTATCGTTTGATATTCTCAGCTTGACATCCTCACCGCCGTGAACGGACGGTGATTCCTAAACCTCACGATGCGCGGTTTCTGTTTCGTAGCAACAGCCTCTACCCGATTCGGAGTTTCATGGTCTTACGTTCGCGACCCAGACTATCCCCGCAAGTCCTGCGGTTCTTATGCGTAGAAGTCTCTCAAAGAGAATTCCTAGTTTAGATTTGATTCTAGGGGTGGACTTCCCATTGCCCTATCCTCTTATCCCAGTCTGCCGATTTTTCTTCGCCGTTGCTCATTCAAGCAAGCTTTGGTGTTAGGCTTTATGTCTCCATCGTCTGGGTGGGTATGTTACCACTACTATTATTACATATAAAGCCGTCCTACAAGGAGGGGGTTTCTGACCCAAAATTTTCGATNTCCCATTGCCCTATCCTCTTATCCCAGTCTGCCGATTTTTCTTCGCCGTTGCTCATTCAAGCAAGCTTTGGTGTTAGGCTTTATGTCTCCATCGTCTGGGTGGGTATGTTACCACTACTATTATTACATATAAAGCCGTCCTACAAGGAGGGGGTTTCTGACCCAAAATTTTCGATGGAGGTAGATGTAGAAGAAAGCGCAAATCAATGAGAAAGTAGCGTTGAAAATCTCTTTGTTCCAGAACTCCAAAAATTTATTGATCAATTAGTTGCGTTTTAGGCTAGAAACAAATATAATGGAGCCTGTCTGCGGATCAACAATCTGAGAACGAGAGATAGCAATAGACGAAGAATCATTCGTCTGTGCGGATTTGTCGAACAAGCAACCTGCTGAAGATAGGCTCAAAAAGCCAATAGCGACAATAGCAGATACACCCACTCCCTTCGGATTGATACGCTTCATGGTTTCCATGACTTGATTAGGGTTACATTCTCTACTTTATTCTATCTCCAGTCAAATGGGGATGTATTCCGTATGAAAATTTTCTCAGGTTTATTTAACTAAACCTTAACCTCCGCTAACAGGCGGAATTAAGACGACTTCATCACCATCTTCTAACGGGGTTTCCGGCGAAACAAACTGCAAGTTAACGCCAAAATGAGTGACTGAGCGCCACTGTTCGAGTTGGGGATGTTCGTTGATACAATGTTCGAGAACTTGAGAAACAGGGGTTTGAGAAGGTAAAGTTAAAACCAGTTCAGGAAGCTTGTAAACCTCTTGATACACAGCAAACAGTTTAACAGTGACGGTGATCGGTAAGTTAGACATGATCTAGGGGACTAGGGACTGGGGACTGGGG
>NZ_LATL02000073.1 GCF_000972705.2 Limnoraphis robusta CS-951
TGGTGCAAAAGAGATGATGATGGCTTGTTTAATTGTGGGGTTTTGTAAGGGGATTTTAATCGTCGCGACAGAAGGGAAAATAATCGATACTATTTTATTTCAAATTACCCAAACTGTTGAAAGTTTACCTACGGTGATTTCAGTACAAGCGATGTTTTGGTTTCAAGCCATTTTAAACTTTTTTGTTCCCTCCGGTTCAGGACAAGCAGCGTTAACCATGCCTATTATGGCACCGTTGAGTGATTTACTCGGAATTTCTCGACAAACCGCAGTATTAGCGTTTCAAATGGGAGATGGTTTAAATAATCTAATTATTCCCACCAGTGGGGTAACAATGGGTGTCCTTTCTATCGCCAAAATCCCCTATGAAATTTGGTTACGTTGGATAATGCCGTTAATGGTTTATCTGTTTTTAGGGGCGATGTTTTTTCTGTTTGTTGCGGTTAAAATTGGCTGGAGTTAAACCTCTGGTTAACCCTCTCCTACGAGGACAGGGAAAAGGTGTCAGGTTCAGGACGATTAATTAATCGAGAGGGGAGTTAAGAGAATCAACCTTTTCGTGCAAGCATCTTGCTTGCTGAATGCCTATTTTTTAATCCTTTTTACACAATATAATAGTCCTCTTGAGAGGACTTATAATTTTAGCCAGAGAATTAATTCTCTGTCTCTTATTGCTGCGGTTTTTTTACAGTCTAGGGGCGGGTTCACATCGATTTATTCATCTAACAAACAACCTGGCTAAACCCGCCCCTACAAAAATCTCGGGTTTATCGTTTAGAAATGAATCACAAACCCCAACCCCAACAGCAACCCACTCCAAAAATGCAGGGAAACCGCAATATATTTACAGTTACTAACTAACTCCGGTTTATCGTGATTTAAACCCACATGGCGACAAAGTTTAATCGCAGAAGGTAAACCCACAAAACTCAATAACGTCCAAACCGGAAACGTTCCTAAAATAACACCAATCCCGGTAATTGCAAAGATTATACCACAAAATATCGGCAAAAGTTGCGCTCCCCGTTGAGTTCCCAGACGAACAATTGGGGAATATTTCCCCGCAGCTAAATCATCTTCGACTTGATGAAAATGGGAACAAAATAATATTAAAGTTGTCGAAATTCCCAGAATAATAGAAGCCGCAAAACTGACACTTGACCAACTCTGAGTTTGACTATAATAAGCCGCAGAAACCGCCAACGGTCCAAAGGCAAAAAAGCAGAGAAATTCGCCCAAACCTTGATAACCTAAGCGAAAAGGCGGCCCTTGATAAGCATATCCCAGGAAACAACAACCCAAAATTAAACCAATAACCGTAAAGTCTTTTTGCCACCAACAAATTAACAGAATTTCTAGTATTCCCACCGTTAAACACAGTAAACCAATCACAAAAACTAAATTCTTTTTTTGGGTTAAATTAACCAAAGAATGGGCTTTATTTTTGTCAATTCCCGTTTCCGAGTCGAACACATCATTATGAATGTTTTCCCAGGCTAAAATTAAAATAGCCGCACTAATAAATGTTGTAAAAACTGCCAAGTTGATATATTTTTGTTCAAACCAAGCAATAGCTGTCCCCAACCATATCGGCATAATTGCCACGCTATACATGGGGGGTTTAATTGCCGCTAACCAAAGCTTATTTTGATTGTTTTCAGTAATCAGTTTTGTTGTCATAGTTTGAGTTTAAATGAGTAGAGATGAACTTAAAAATTTACAGCTTTTGTTGAAATCTTGGTTTGTTTTCCGGTTAACACCGTGAGTCTAAAATTACTCGAAGGAACTATCGTTATCCCTCGTCTAACAGGTTTAACAACATGAGTTTGATTAAACGCTAACTGATAGTTTAACAACAGGGTTGCTAAAATTAGCTTCATTTCAAACAAAGAAAGCGCCATTCCGATACAGCTACGACTTCCGCCCCCAAACGGTAAATATTCATAGGGCGAAAATTTTTGCTCTAGGAAACGATTTGGGTTAAACTGTTTAGAATGCGGATAAACTGACTCCCGATGATGGGCTAAATGAATACATGGCACTAAAATTGTACCCGGTTTAAACTGATAATTCTCGATTTTGACACTTTCTTTAACAACTCTCGGTTGAGAAATTAACGCGATGGGATGAATGCGTAACGTTTCCTGACAAACTGCATTCAGATAAGGCAGTTGGACAATATCCATCGGATCAGGATTTTCATCTAAACCGTTTAATTCCTCCACTAATTGATCGAGAATTTTAGGATAACGATGAATCCAATAAAACGCCCAAGCTAAAGCCGATGCTGTGGTATCATGTCCTAACAGTAATAACGTAATTAATTGATCTCTAAGTTCTTCATCTGTTAGAGGTTTACCCGCTTCATCTCTAGCGGAAATTAACAGCGAAAGTACATCTTCCCCGAGGGGTTTTGTTCGACGTTCGGCAATTTCAGCATAAATTAAATCATCGATTTGTTGTCGGCGTTGGAGAAATTTTCCCCAAGGACTTCTAGTTCCTAAATTTTGTTGTAAAGGCGGTAAGAAAAACTGAATTGAATTAAGAGGTTGATTGACACTTTCTAAATAGGGTTCAATTCGATGCTTGAGTTGAAAATAACGTTGATTTTCCTTCAGTCCTAAAACAACTTGCAAAATGACTTCTAAAGCGATTTTGGAGGTATAATCTCGAATGGCAATAAAATCACCCGGAGACCAGTTTTGAGTTACTTTTAGGGTTAAATTAGAAATAGTTTTACCGTAGGCAGGAAGTTGTTGACCATGCAAAGGAGGCATCACTAATTTACGCAGGCGTTGATGGCGTTTACCATCGGTGCATATCAAAGATTGAGAACCCGTTAACGGTTGAAAAACGTGGGTTATTTTGCCGAGTTCAAATTTATCCGCATCGGTGTTAAAAATCGCTTCAATGGCTTCAGGATTGCTAAAAAAGACAATCGGAGGTGAGTTTAAACCGAGTACCCGCAATGTAAAACAATCTCCAAATTGGTTCGCACACCGTTCTAAAAATTGGGTCGGTTGGGCGATAATTTGTAAGGTTTGGACTAACGCAGGTAGCCTGGGGCCATCAGGCAATCTCATAGATTTGTTTGTAGAGAATCCAGTACAAAGTGCTAGAAACCTTCCAGGGGAACGTCTCTAACCCCTATTGGATTAGGATACCATTTGAGTTGATACCTAAAACTTTACATAAAATTACGAATAGATGACGACAGAGATTTACAACTCATTTTAGAAGCTAGCTCTGCCGATCATCAACTCTGTTTTTACATTAATTTTTATTGCTGGGAGTTGTCATTTTTGCGAACAATAATCATTCCACGAGAGCGGGTAGAAGAAGAATCTTTGTCTACACAAGCCTTATACATTCGTTCAGCAGGACACTTCCAAAAGCGAGTATATTTCTTAGGGTTGGTATCTGCTATTGTGATTTCCTGTGTATTGGGATCAAAATCAGCCACCAAGGAGAAGTGACCACCACCTAGATTGAAATTATCGTGAGCGATGCTCACACTAAAGTTTAAGATGTGAATATCTTTGTCATCAGAAACTGCCCTTTCAATTTCTTGAATAAAAGCCTCAAAAGTCATATTTCGTTGGTCGAAATACTCCATTCTGACAGAAAAGGGTAATTTGCCATTTTCGATATAACTGATGAAGGTATCGTAGGTCTCTGCCAGAGTCATCCCGTCATCAAGAACAGAAGCAATTGGTAATCGGGTCACATAAAAAATATCATCAACAGAGGTCGAATGTCCCAGCGCTGTTAACGCATAAGCGACTGCTGTTACATTACAACAGTTGATCGGTTGTTGAAAGGCTAGGAGGCTGATATTGTCAAGATCTTTTGTGATCATGGAGGTAGTCCTAATTTGATCTATTCCCTAAATTTTCAGGAATCAAGCAATATCCTATCAGGAAAAGTTGTTTCTTTTACTATGAATATTCAAGATATTGGTGAACAAGGCTTATTAGCGATTGTCAAGGGTTTCTGTCCAGTGGAAGTAGTCGGAGATGATGCAGCGATTATTACCCCCAAACCGGATGAATCCTTAGTCGTGACTACAGATATGTTAATCGATGGGGTGCATTTTAGCGATCGCACCACTTCAGCCCGTGATGTCGGTTGGCGGGCGACTGCGGCGAATTTATCGGATATTGCAGCGATGGGGGCGACTCCGTTGGGAATTACGGTGGCGTTGGGGTTAACAGGTGATACCCCTGTTGCTTGGGTTGAGGAATTTTATCAGGGAATATCTGAATGTTTAGAACCCTTTAATACGCCTATCGTTGGGGGAGATATCTGTCAGTCTGCCGTGCGTTGTGTTTCCATTACCGCTTTTGGACAAGTTAACCCTCAGTCTGCCATTCGCCGAAATACCGGCCAAGCGGGAAATGGGATTGTTGTCACCGGAGTGCATGGAGATTCCAGGGCGGGGTTAGAATTATTGCTGAAGCCAGAGATGGGACAATCTTTAAGCCAGGGGCAACGTTCATCATTAATTCAAGCCCATCAACGACCCCAACCCAGACTCGATGCGATCGCCATTTTACAAGAAATACTCCCCGAAGGAGTGATAGTCGCCGGAATGGATAGTAGCGATGGTTTAGCGGATGCGATTGTACAAATCTGTCAAGCTAGCAACGTCGGGGCGAGAATACACAGCCATCAAATACCCCTTTCGGCTGCTTTACAACAGCTTGTATCTCCCTCAGAGGCTTTAGACTGGGCGCTGTATGGAGGCGAAGATTTTCAGTTAGTCTTGTGTCTTCCTTTAGCCTTAGCCGAACAGTTCGTTGAGAAATTGGGAGGGGGAGCAGCAGTTGTAGGAAAAACAACCCCTGACTCCCAAATTCTTCTCGTTAATCAGATGTCACCTCAGACAGAAACTCTCCTTGTTTTGAACAAAGGATTTCAGCACTTTTGAAAGATTTGCTCGGTGCAAAGCTTAATTTTCAATTAAAAAATCCACCTGACCGTTCGGAAGCAGGGATAATGGAGTAGGAACAAGCTACCTTTTCATCGATGGCTCGACTTTAGCATCCGAGTTCCTAATCCTTAATCCCAAGTTCATTTTAGGCAGCCGGCCAATGTTTAGCGACTAACTCAGCCAAGTCTACAACTCGTTGGCTGTAGCCCCACTCGTTATCGTACCAAGCGATAACTTTCACCATGTCACCATCCATCACCATCGTCAAGCTAGCATCGATGATAGAGGAAGCATCCCGTCCGCGATAGTCGCTGGAAACCAGAGGCAGATCGCTGTATTCGAGAATCCCATTGAGTGGGCCTTCTGCTGCTTCTTGTAGGACTCGATTGACCTCTTCAGCAAAAGTTTTCTTCTCAACCTGAACCACCAAGTCTACGATTGAGACATTAGGAGTCGGAACCCGCATAGCAATTCCGTTGAGTTTCCCCTTCAGTTCTGGAATCACTAAAGCCACCGCCTTAGCAGCTCCGGTTGAAGTCGGTACAATGTTGATCGCCGCAGCCCGAGCCCGACGTAAATCCCGGTGACTCGCATCTAAAATGCGTTGGTCCCCAGTGTAGCT
This sequence comes from Limnoraphis robusta CS-951, assembly GCF_000972705.2. Next base: position 5,556 of record NZ_LATL02000073.1, read on the forward strand.
GTGGGTGGTCGTCATTGTCCCTTTAACGATCCCAAAGTGTTCGTGTAGCACTTTGGCAAAAGGAGCGAGACAGTTAGTGGTACAACTAGCGTTACTCAGGATGTTGTAATCTTCGTGTTTGTAGGTGCTGTCATTAACACCCATCACGAAAGTACCAATCTTTCCGCCTTTACCAGGGGCTGTAATTAATACCTTCTTCGCACCGGCTTGTAAGTGCAGAGAAGCGCCCTCTTCGCTAATAAAGACGCCTGTTGCTTCGATAATCAAATCAACACCCCAATCAGCCCAGGGTAAATTGAGGGGGTTGCGATCAGAGACACACTTAATGGTTTTTCCGTTGAGAGTCAGCGAGTTTTCATCCGCTTGAATATCAACCCCTTTGAGTGTCCCCAACATCGAATCATACTTCAGTAAATGAGCATTTGTCTTGGGGTCTGAGGTATCATTAATTGCGACCAAATCGAGATTACTATTCTCGCGAGTCAACAAACAACGCACAAAGTTGCGTCCGATCCGTCCAAAACCATTGATTGCGACTTTAATCACCTTGTTCCTCCTAACAATGGCATTGCCCAACTCAGGCACGAGCCTTTTATGATTTAGGTTTCTAATGACCCCAATCATACCCTAAAGGCAGACCCATTCTTACGTTTAGCTTTCCAAACTTCTTGTAGAGATGCAACAGGTCGCCCCCTACATCAGCGAAATCCCCCTACAGGAGAGGGTTTTGACTCCAAGGCCCTTGTTAGTTCGGGTGCTTATACCCCACAAGCTGATCCCCAATTTGATTGTCCCCCTTCTATCCCCTCGAAATTTTCTCAACAGGAATCCGGTATTTGCCTAGAGACAAGGGATATAGTATACAACTACTAAAGCATTTCGCCCCCTCTTCGTGAAGGATGGCGTAGAATGCTTCTTGAGAAAAGATTAACCAAACTGTATCGGGAAAAAACAATTCTTGATATGATATCGCCTGTTATTGGCGCGGTGTGGTGTGTTAAGGAGCGATCAATGCCTAGTTCTGTTGATTTCAGTGGCAGACCCTTTCATTTCATCGGCATCGGTGGAATCGGGATGTCTGCTCTTGCCTATATTCTAGCAAAGCGCAACCTGCCAATCTCTGGCTCGGACTTGCAAACGACCCATATCACCCAGCGTTTGCAAGGCTTGGGCGCTCATATTTTTTGGAGTCAAGATGCCAGCAATTTTGCGGCTTTTGCCCCTAAAATCGATCCAAACAGCACCCCGAAAAGCTTAAACTTGGGGCAGACGAACGGATCAGAGCAAGCGGTAATGATCACAACCGGAATGATTGAACCGAAGGTCAACGGCAAAGCATCACCCTCGATGCACTTACCGCAAGTCATTTGTTCGACTGCCATACATCCAGAAAACTCCGAGTACAAAGCGGCTCTGGAGTTGGGATGTCCAATCTTTCACCGTTCGGATTTACTGGCTGCCTTGATCGAGGAATACCAGAGTATCGCCGTAGCAGGAACTCATGGGAAAACCACAACCAGCAGTCTGATCGCCTACATGATGCTCAAAGCAGGCTTAGATCCGACCATTTTAGTCGGCGGTGAAGTCAGTGCTTGGGAAGGAAATGCCCGGGTAGGTCAAAGTCCTTACCTAGTCGCCGAAGCCGATGAATCCGATGGATCTCTAGTCAAATTTGCCCCAGCGATTGGAATCATCACCAACATCGAACTCGATCACCCCGATCACTATGAAAGTCTCGATCAAGTCGTTTCAACCTTTGAAGTGTTTGCCGAGCATTGCAAAACCCTAATTGGCTGTATTGACTGCCAAACCCTACGAGAGCGGATTCAACCCCACATTAGCTATAGCCTCAACCCCAATTCCGGTGCCGACTATACCGTTGAGGCTGTGAAATATCACTCAGAGGGTTCCCAGGCTCAAGTGTGGGAGCGGGGTCAACTGTTGGGTGAGTTACACGTCAAGTTACTCGGTCAGCATAACTTGCAAAATGCTCTCGCGGCAGTTGCCGTTGGACGATACTTAGGTCTAGAATTCTCCAGCATTGCCCAAGCCATTGCCACCTTTGAAGGAGCAAAACGACGGTTTGAGCATCGGGGGAGTTGCAATGGTATCCTATTTGTCGATGACTACGCCCATCATCCCAGTGAGATTCGGGCGACTCTTGCTGCGGCTCGTCTTCGCAAAACCCCGGGTTCCCCTAGCAACCCCCAAGTTAAAAGGGTTGTGGCGATCTTTCAACCCCATCGTTACAGCCGTACTCAAGCCTTCTTGTCGGAATTTGCCCAATGCTTTAGCGATGCTGACCGGGTTGTCGTCACGGACATCTACAGTGCAGGGGAACCCAACACGACTCAGATCAACGGACAACAGTTGGCCGATTTAATTGCTACCTATCACCCTCAAGTGGACTACCGACAATCCTTGGACTCAGTTAAAACCCTGTTGACCGAAATTCTTCAACCTGGTGACTTGGCTCTGTTTCTTGGGGCAGGCAACCTCAACAAAATTATCCCAGAGGCGCTCGCCTTCTATCAAAGTCAGCATCAACCCGAGGTAGAGCCACGGCAACCATCAGCCCGCTCAACTCGGTGAAGGAACTCTCAATGTGCTGTTGTTTCGATTGATGAGCATTTGAATTATTTGTTATGGTTATGACGCTTTCCTACGACTCTCCAGGTCAGGTCAACAGGCAATCTGCTCCCGACAGTTGCCAAGCAGCCCCAAGCTGCATTGCTTTGCTAGGAAGAGACTGTTTGATTCAATCAAAAGTTTCCTTAGCTTCCTTTACCTCCTATCGAGTTGGAGGCCCGGCTGAATGGTATGTTGCCCCCAAAAATCTCGATGAAATCCAAGCCAGTTTACAATGGGCAGCAGAACTTGGACTCTCAACGACCTTACTGGGAGGCGGATCAAATCTTTTAATCAGCGATCAGGGTTTATCGGGGTTAGTGATTGGCACTCGGGCTTTGCGCCACATTCATTTTGATTTAGCAACCGGACGATTGAGTGCCGCTGCCGGCGAATCCTTGCCCCGTTTGGCTTGGAAAGCTGCCCGCTTGGGTTGGCAAGGACTAGAATGGGCTGTTGGTATCCCGGGCACCGTTGGCGGGGCTGTGGTGATGAATGCAGGCGCTCATGGTAGCTGTACCGCCGATATTCTCGTCAAAGCTGACATCCTCTCCCGCTTTGGCCGATTAGAAGTCTTAACGGCTAAAGATTTGGACTATCGCTATCGGACTTCTAATTTACAAAATAGCGATCGCGTTGTCCTACAAGCGACTTTTGAGTTGAAACCGGGTGCAGACCCCGCCAAGGTCTTAGCAGATACCGCAGAACAACTGCAAAAACGGCGCAACTCTCAACCCTATCATCTGCCCAGTTGTGGCAGTGTCTTCCGCAACCCGGGATCTCAACCCGCAGGTTGGTTGATTGAACAAGCTGGTTTAAAAGGATACCAAATCGGGGGAGCCCAAGTTGCTGAACGCCATGCCAATTTTATTCTCAATTGTGGCGGCGCAACGGCTACCGATATCTTCCAACTGATCCGCCATGTTCAACAACAGGTTGAACAGCGTTGGTCTTACTTGCTAGAACCGGAAGTCAGGATTATCGGAGAGTTTCAACAGTCCTAAGCAATTCCGCAGCGTTAGGTCTTGAGACTACAGGCTTGATTGAACCCTCAACTGAACGGACTTCCGACTTGGCCTGTTGCCTGTCGAAGCCGGAAAAATACGATAAAATTGACAAACATCTGACGGTGCCTCTAAATCTTGTCAGGGGGTGAGGTGTTCATCACTCACATACAGATCGCAATTGCTAAAATTTTGATCGAAACTGATTCGTTTTCCATCTTTTGATGAAACTTGGCACTATAATGTGATTCGGAGGTGGCAGAGGCTCCTAACACCATCAAAAACTAGACCGGACTCTTGCAGTTCTCTTGAGAATCAGAGAAAATGCTTGAGTGCTGGACTGAAAGTTTTTTGAGAAAATAGAGTACAACTTGGAAGCGTCCAACGGCGCTACGGGATAGAATTATGACAAAGCAAGGACAAGGATTTGGCTTCGGCATGGGCAAAATGAAAGAACTAGCCGACGCTTTCAAAAAGGCTCAACAGGTTCAAGAAGGAGCGAAAAAGCTTCAAGAAGATTTAGATCGCCTAGAAATTCCTGGAGAAGCCGCAGGAGGTTTAGTGAAAGTCTATCTGAGTGGCAACCAAGAACCCCGTCGTGTGGAAATCTCACCCGATGTTATGGGTGAAGGCGCGGAAGTCGTCTCTGCACTGGTTTTAGAAGCAATGCAACAAGCCTACGACAACTCTACCGCTACCATGCGTTCTCGCATGGAAGAGTTGACAGGGGGACTGAATCTGCCCGGAATGTAACCCGAAATTCTAGCCCTTGAGCGATGCCCTATAAATTATTATTTGTGTGCCTGGGGAATATCTGCCGATCCCCCTCGGCAGAAAATATTATGAATCACCTGATTGATCAAGCGGATCTAACTGGCTCGATTATCTGTGATTCAGCCGGAACTTCTAGTTATCATATCGGTAGTCCCCCCGATGCTCGGATGAGTATCGCAGCTAAAGCCCGAGGAATTGTCCTAAAAGGCCAAGCACGCCAGTTTAGGCGACAAGACTTTGAAGACTTTGATTTGATTTTGGCAATGGATCAAGATAACTATGAATCGATTCTTGACCTCGATCCGACCCGTCAATATCGAGATCAAGTTAAGCTGATGTGCGAGTTCTGTCGCCATCACCGGATCAAGGAAGTTCCCGATCCCTATTATGGTGGCTCTGAAGGATTCAATCGGGTCATTGATATTTTACTAGATGCCTGTGAAGGTTTACTCGAGTACGTGCAGAATCAACCCCAGTTTCAAAGGGCTTAATGGTGTTGTTGCTCGGGGTTCAGGGGAATGCTGTTTTCAGAGGGTTTGAGCCGTTGTCTCGGCGATCAAATCCTAGAAAATATCCAAAATCTCAACTCAACCTGTGAGAATGGAATCCTATGGCACACAGTCTTACTCCTTCCCCGACGACAGAATACTTAACTGAAGAAGAGGAAGAGGACTCAAACTTAGACTATTTCTATGATGAACCCGGAACAATACCGGGAGAGCTTGACCTTGAACCTGATGACCCGCAGCCGAAAATAGTCCTGATTAACTATGACTCCACGAAATCTACACGGGTATTACTCAATCAACCTCTAGACTGTATTCCCTACCTGACAACAGAAACCGTCACTTGGTTGGATATTCAAGGATTGGGAAATATTGAAACTTGGCAACAAATGTCGGAGATTTTTAAGTTTCATCCCTTGGCTTTAGAAGATGTGGTGAATGTTCCTCAACGTCCTAAAGTCGTTTACTATGAAGATCCCGATCAAATTGTTATCGTTGCCTGGATGGTTCTGCTCAAACCAAACTCCATGACGCTGCATCGAGAACAGGTGAGTTTGATTTTGGGAGAGAATTACCTGATAACCGTTCAGGAAGAACCCCGATACGACTGCTTACAACCTGTGCGTGATCGGATTCGCAATAATCAGGGTAGCATCCGCAAGCATCGATCGGATTATTTGGCTTATGCCATTTTGGATGCGATTATTGATGGATTTTTTCCCGTGATAGAATACTACAGCGATCAACTCGAAGAATTAGAAGATGAAGTTCTGTTTAAACCCACTTCTGATACGTTGAGAAAAATCTATGAAATAAAACAAGAAATGTTGGTTTTACGACGGGCAATTTGGGCGCAACGAGAAGCGATTAATATTTTAATTCGCGATCGCACAAGCTTAATTAACAAAAGGGTTAGAGTCTATCTACGGGATTGTTATGATCATACGATTAATATCCTAGAAATGCTCGAAACCTATCGCGAACTCTCCGCAGATATGATCAATGTTTATATGTCCACAATAAGCAATAAAATGAATGAGATTATGAAAATTCTCACCGTCATTTCGACCATTTTTATTCCCTTAACGTTCATTGCCGGAGTTTATGGGATGAACTTCAATCCAGAAGCCTCTCCCTGGAATATGCCCGAATTAAATTGGTCTTGGGGTTATCCCATTTGCTTGGGGGTGATGTTTGCAGTTGGAATTAGTTTATTTATGTTCTTTTGGCGAAGAGGTTGGTTTGAAGACTTTTCGGGCTTGAAACCTAAGAAAGAAGTCAAAGAAAGTTGAAGGTCGGAAAGTCAAAAAATGCAACCCTCACCGTCATAGAGATCTCATATGAAATAGAGATATTGCCAAATCTCCCTTTGATATGTGATAGTTTGGAAGATCAAAGACCATCACCGAACGTCAAGAAAACAGATTCTTATAAGGAAAAACGGATTAAGCTATCTGTAAGAAGTCTATATCTATGCGTTTTATAGTTAAGTTAATCTGTTCTTCCGCTCACTATCCGTTTTAAATCGTTGCCCCCCATGATGTACAAAAACAAATCATCCCTCTGGCTGACCCTGGGAGCGGCTGCCCTTCTGATCGGAGGGGGTTTCGCTACCTACTACGTTGTCGTTTCGAGAAAAGCACTCGAAAACGTTCCCATTGGGGCGACTATTGTGCCTCAAGATGCAATGATGGCGGTTTCGTTCTCCACCGAACCTAAACAGTGGGAAAAACTGCGCGAGTACGGCACGACAGAATCTAAAGCCGCTCTCAACAAAACCATCGGACAATGGCGCGATCGCCTGTTTACCAACAGTGGTTTTGACTACCAAAAAGACATTCAACCTTGGGTGGGAGATCAAGTCATGGTAGCATGGCTACCCCATCAAACCATCACCTCCGGTACACTCCCCAAACCAGACTCACCCCCTTCTTCCCCCACAGAACCCGCAATGGTGATGGTGTTTCCCATTGACAACCCTCAAAAAGCCCAAGAAGTCCTCGCTCAACCGAAATTACTCACAGAAGGTGATGTCGTCGAGCGTACCTATCGCGGGATTGAAATTATAGAAACCCAAGGCTTACCGACGCAAAATTATTCAATCGCCGTCTTGGGTGAAAAGTTTCTACTCGTGACAACCGATGCAAACGCCACAGATCGCACCATTGATACTTTTCGCGGAGAAGCCTCCATTGCCAAAACCACAGGCTATGCAAGTGCGATCGAAAAAATTAAAACTTCCCGAGCTTTTGCAGAAATTTATCTGAATATTCCGGTGGCTGCGAGTGTCGCCTCTTTCACCTCCGCTCAACCCATTGCGCCCGAAAATTTAGAAAAATTGCAGCAGCATCAAGGATTTGCCAGCAGTGTGGTTTTAGAATCAGGAGGAATTGGATTTAAAGGCATTTCTTGGTACAAACCCAGTAGTCAAAAAACCCTAGTGGTTGAAAACAAATCTCAGAATATGCTGCGACGGATTCCGAATAATGCCATCATGGTCATGGCAGGCGGAAATTTGCAGCGATTGTGGCAAGATTACAGTAAAGATGCGGCTTCAAATCCGATTGCACCTTTAAGTCCAGAAGCGCTCAGTTCCAGCTTAAAAAAAGCCACTGAGATGGATTTAGAAAAAGACTTTTTGAGTTGGATGGGCGGAGAATTTGCCCTGTCATTAATTCCAGCAATTCCGAACAAACAAACCCCACAAAAGTTTTCGGCGGGATTGGCTTTGATGCTCGAAACCAGCGATCGCAAAGCGGCTGAAACGACTTTAGAAAAGTTGGATCAGGTGATGAAGTCCAAAAAATTTCAGGTAGAATCTACTCAAATTCAAGGCAAACCTGTAATCCAGTGGACCTCTCCCTACGGTGGATTTAGTGTAACTCGTGGCTGGCTGGATGAAAATGTGCTGTTTGCCACCTTGGGAGCGCCTGTGGCTAATCAAATTTTACCGCTACCCTCAGAAGTGATTACCTCAAATCCCTTATTCAAGGGAACGCTACCCACTGAATTGAGTCCGAATAATGGCAGTTTCTTTGTGGATGTCGAACGAGTCTTTGATCGGCGAAATCTGTCTTTACCTCAGCTTCCTCCCCAACAAGCGGTTTGGAGCAATGCAATTCGTTCTATTGGGGTAACAGCAGCAGTTGTCAGCGATCGCAGCACTCGTTATGATGCTTTTGTCAAAATCAAAGATGGTGTTCAACCGACTTTACCTGCACCGACTCAGCCAACGCCGACTCCCGAGGATGAAAACACACCACCCGAATAGAACGACGGTTCTGCTCAATTGCTCAAACTGGCTTCCGTATTTTTACATAAAAAATTTCAGAAGATCATACTTGCTGTTGAACTGAAAACTAGAAAATTAACGGAGGCGGTTATCAACAAAAATTGTTAGGCTGAAAAGACTTGGGACAATCCCTCTGTTTTTTCATTTCCGTAAGGAATCGAGTTTCAAAATGATGATTCTGACTCTTTTAATTCGGGGCTATATTTTAATCGGTCTGGTCTTTTTTTCTCACGCTCTCAAAACATTCCTCAAAGATCAATCAACTCCCAAAACTGACACCAGTTCTTGGATAGTTCTCGGACTCGCCCCCGTCTTATGGCCGTTTGTCCTGCCATTATCCTACCTCGAACGTCAAGCCAATGGGCATCGTAGCGATCGCTATACTCCTCATTTTGAGGGGGTTGAACTCAATAAACCCACCGTGCAGTATCGTCTTTCTGCGCCGCCCTTGGTTGAACGTCAAAATCCTCAACTCAGTGCTTCCCCATCTGATAACAAATATTTCAATAACACGAACAACATTGCCTAACTTCCTCTCAAACAACTTCGATCATCTACCTCCGCTTAATCTTCCTCTTTTCAATTAATTTTGATTTCAACTTGTAAATAAACGCAGCAATTGCTCCTATCTGTGATATTGTTTAGGGATAGATCGGTTCTGATAGGGGTCAGCTATCAGACTTAAGGGGGAAAGTCCAGTGGAAATCTGGCGCTGTCCCGCAACTGTAATGAGACGCTTGCACGTTCTCAGAGTCAGAATGCCCGCCGATCATCTCAGTCCACCGTGAGCGCGTCTGCGAGGTACAGATAGTGTTGAATGTGATTTTTTTTGATTGCTGGCAATCTAGACTTCCGCCGCTACATCGGGAAGTTAATAATTTTCAACAGTTTAAATCCAGATCTTAACTCACCTTTCCCCCTGGCTGGCTAACAGTTATTGGGGTCTATTTTTGTGTGGAAAGCAAGTTAATCAAGGGAGGAACTGCTTTCCTCAGCAGGTTGTTTTATTCTCATTAAAATTGAATTCAATCAAGATGTCTAAACTCAGAAATTTTCAACTCAACTCTTCTATTGCTGTCGGCTTATTATTAAGTCTCAGCCTGATGATTATCGCTTCCCCCGCCAGCGCTCATCATCCTTTTGGCGGTGAAACCCCTTCAAATTGGCTGGAAGGATTTCTCTCGGGTTTAGCTCATCCCGTCATCGGTTTAGATCATTTTACCTTTGTTGTGGCTATCGGGTTATTCGCTGCACTCAAAGGTTCTACAGCCGGCTTTTTCATTCCCTTCTCGTTTATTTTAGCAACTCTTAGCGGAACCGGACTTCATCTTTTAAATGTTAATTTACCTGTTCCAGAAGTGGTAATTTCTGCTTCTGTACTCGCGTTTGGAATCTTGCTCACCCAGAAAAATAGCCCCAATTTAGTAGGGTTAATTAGCCTCAGTATTCTCGCTGGAATTTTTCATGGTTATGCTTACGGAGAAGCCATTGTTGGGGCGCAAATGACACCGCTCATTGCCTATTTATCAGGCTTTGCTCTTGTGCAACTGATTGTTAGTTTAATAGCTTATCAAATCGGACGATTCACTCTGAAAACCATTCCGGATCAACCCAATCTCAATCTGCGGTTTGCTGGATTTACAATCTGTGGTGTAGGTGCGGCTTTTCTAGCAACAACATTGCTCGGTTAATATCTTCAATCAACTGATTCTCACCTGTAAAAAATCCTCAAAAAACGCTATGCACAAAATACCCGTTACCGTCGTGACCGGCTTTCTCGGAGCAGGTAAAACCACCTTAGTTCGTCATCTTTTGCAAAATAATCAAGGACGGAGAATTGCCGTTTTAGTGAATGAATTTGGGGAAATGGGAATAGATGGGGAACTCTTACGTTCCTGTCAAATTTGCGAAGAAGACGAAACCCCAGAAAATAATATTGTCGAACTAACAAACGGCTGTTTATGCTGCACGGTTCAAGAAGAATTTTATCCGACGATGCAGGAACTTCTCAAGCGACGTGATAAAATTGATTGTATTCTGGTTGAAACCTCTGGATTAGCCTTACCTAAACCCCTGATACAAGCGTTTCGTTGGCCGGAAATTCGCAATAGTGCAACCGTTGATGGGGTTCTGACGGTAGTGGATGCTCAAGCATTAGCTGCGGGGACTTTGGTGGGAGATTTAGAAGCTTTAGAAGCTCAACGCCAAGCTGATCCGAATTTGGAACATGAAACGCCCATTGAAGAGTTATTTGAAGATCAATTAGCTTGTGCGGATCTGGTTTTATTAACAAAAACGGATTTAGTAGATGAAAATTCGTTAACCCAAGTTCGAGAATGGTTACACCGAGAACTTCCCGCAGGTGTGAAAATTGTTTCTTGTCAGCAAGGAGAGATTGATACTAATCTTTTGTTGGGGTTTAATGCAGCAGTCGAAGACCATTTAGAGAGTCGTCCGAGTCATCATGATCACGAAGAAGAACACGAACATGATGATGAAATTAATGCAGTACAGTTTATTGTTGATCAAGCCTTTGAACCGAAAACTTTAATTGAAAAATTACAAGAATTAGTTCAACAACAGGAAATTTATCGAATAAAAGGCTTTGTTCATGTTCCAAATAAACCGATGCGAATGGTATTGCAAGGCGTCGGAAATCGTTTTGATTCTTTTTATGATCGTCTTTGGTTGAGTGATGAACCTCGACAAACTCGCTTAGTCTTTATCGGACGAGAATTGAATTTAACTCAGGTTGAACAAGCCATTTTGAACGGATAACTCTGATTGTTCAAGATCTTGCAGACGCTCAATAGAAAGTCTCTTAGTTTTGCTTTTGTAGAGGCGCTCTTGAAGAGTGCCTCAAAAAATTATCTAATATGAAATACTTATAGCAGTTTTCAGTTCTGTTTGGGTAGAAACCCGGTTTCTAGCAGAAACCGGGTTTCTGGTTTGTACCTCATAGGAGCGCACACCGCTATAAATATTTGCTACAGATTTCCACTGTTCCCCAGTGTAGCATTATGTTCCGTATTTCATATAAAATTTGTTGGATTTCTTTTTCTATTTCTTTGTGTTCTTTGTCTCTTTGTGGTTAAATAAGGCTTTATCCTTGTAAAAATACCTGAACTCACTGCTATTTTTTATCCAAAAAACCCAAGTTTTAGAGTCAAGAATGCGTCAGTCTTACACGAGTAAAGGTGTTAATTTGTTGGATGAGATTATCAAGTTGCGTTTGGTTAATGTAAGGATTGAGTAAAATAATTCTTAACCAGCGTTGTCCGCGATACAGAGGAAGTGACAAAAATATATTAGCATTTTGTAGTAAATAAGCTTGTAAATCAGCATTCCATTTATCTTGATCTTCCGGTAAAATGTTTGCAGGAATACTCCGAAAACAGATAATATTTGTGTCGGGTTGACTCACCACTTCTAAATCTTGTATTTTTGATAATTCTTGGAATAAATAATCGGTTAATTGATAGCTTTCATTAATTAATATGGCTGCTTTTTGCAGAGAGGTATGAGCAACTTCTGAAGCGAATAAAACAGGTTGCTGGGTTTGATTCCAAATCCCCGATTTTTGTGAATCAAATGCCCGATTTCGTGCTACGGTTAGAGCTTGTAGATTGGCTAACGTGCCACCACTTGCCATCACGCCACCGGATGTTTTACCCAAACCAAATCGCTGTGCAAATTGCTTGATTAGGTGAAATTCTAGACGCGAAAAAACAGGCGACATTTCCACACTCAGCATATTATTATTGAGTGCGGCGGCGACTAATTCTGCTAAAATAGAAATAGTCGTTGGCATTGAGTCCATATGACCCATATAGCCGGGATTTGCTGCATTCGTTGAACTTTTAATAATTGTGTTTAATTTTTCCAGTAAAACCGACTCTGGCGTTGAGGTTTCTGGAATTGAGATAAAATCTGTTAAGTCACCTATTTCTGGAAGGGGTGAATGAGCAACAGCCGTAGCTAGGTGAGATAATATTAGGTCTAAAATTTGACTCGCCAGTTGTTCAATTTCCTGACGATTTTTCCCTTGAGGGTCAATAAAAGCAGTCTGGGGTAACTCCGAAAGATTCATCGACTGATTTGGTAATTGATTTTTTGATAGTAGCAATAAAAAAGGGTACGGTATGCCGCACCCTTAATTGTTAATACGAGTTGATTATTCGCTTATTCAGCCGCTTGGGGTAACAATTCCCGCTTTTCTCCGCGCAGAACAGTCACCTGTCCATCGCCATCGACATCAACAATAGCGGTGTCACCATCCTTGATCCGACCCGAGAGAATTTCCTCGGCTAAACTATCTTCGAGTAAGCGCATGATCGCCCGACGCAACGGACGAGCGCCGTAGCTGGGGTTATAGCCTTCCTCAACTAAACGTTCGTTGAAACGGTCAGTGATTTCCAGTCTGATGCCTTTTTCCGTCAGACGGCTAAAGACTTCGTTGAGCATGATCACCGCAATTTCCTTAACCTCATCCTTCGTCAACTGACGGAAGACAATAATCTCATCGAGACGGTTGAGGAACTCAGGACGGAAGTATTGCTTCAGTTCTTCGTTAACCAGGTTACGAATGCGGTTATACTGAGCATCGGATTCGTTTTCAGAGAACTCAAATCCTAAGCCACCGCCACCTTTTTCGATCACCTTCGATCCGATGTTGGACGTCATAATGATCAAGGTGTTCTTGAAGTCTACCGTGCGACCTTTAGCATCAGTCAACCGTCCGTCTTCGAGAATTTGCAGCAACATATTGAAGACATCGGGGTGGGCTTTTTCGATTTCGTCGAACAGAACCACCGTGTAAGGACGCCGACGCACCGCCTCAGTTAACTGACCGCCTTCGTTATACCCCACATAACCCGGAGGCGAACCGATCAACTTAGAAACAGTATGGCGTTCCATAAATTCCGACATATCTAAGCGCACCATCGCATCTTCTGAACCGAAGAAGTAGGACGCTAAAGCCTTGGTGAGTTCCGTTTTACCGACTCCAGTGGGGCCTGAGAAGATGAAACTAGCAATCGGTCGGTTGGGGTTCTTCAAGCCGACACGGGCGCGACGAATGGCACGAGAAACGGCTTTGACGGCTTCTTCCTGACCGATCAGACGCTGATGGAGGGTGTCTTCCATGTGCAGCAGCTTTTCGGACTCGGACTCGGTGAGTTTGTTCACCGGGATGCCTGTCCAACTGGCAACAATTTGGGCGATATCTTCTTCCGTTACCATTGGGGAGTCATCCTCTGTGGTGCGGGTTTCCGATTTTTTGGTTTGAGCGATCGCCCGAATTTGCGACTTGATTTCCATCTCGCGATCGCGCAGTTCTCCTGCCCGATCAAAGTCTTGGGAACGTACAGCCTCGTCTTTTTCTTTGAGGACTTGACGCAGTTCTTTATCCAGTTCTTTGGCCGCCGGGGGCAGTTGGGAGTTAATCAACCGCACGCGAGAACCTGCTTCATCGATCAAGTCAATCGCTTTATCGGGTAAATAGCGATCGCTAATATACCGGTCTGAGAGTTTGGCGGCTGCTTCTAAAGCCTCATCCAAAATTTTCAGCTTGTGGTGCTGTTCGTAACGTTCCCGTAGACCATAGAGAATTTCTACGGTTTCGGTAACGCTCGGTTCACCCACCATCACGGGTTGAAAACGGCGTTCTAAAGCCGCATCCCGTTCAATGTGCTTGCGGTATTCATCGAGGGTGGTTGCACCGATACATTGCAGTTCTCCTCGCGCCAAAGCGGGTTTGAGGATATTTGCCGCATCAATCGCCCCTTCTGCCGCACCTGCCCCGATCAGGGTGTGAACTTCGTCGATCACCAGGATGACATTACCCGCCGAGCGGATCTCATCCATAATTTTTTTCAGTCGTTCTTCAAATTCTCCTCTATACTTGGTTCCGGCAACCAATAAACCAATATCGAGGGTAACGACCCGTTTATCTTCGAGGATATCGGGAATGTCGTTTTGGGCGATGCGTTGAGCGAGTCCTTCGGCGATCGCGGTTTTACCCACACCGGGTTCTCCGATCAACACGGGATTATTTTTAGTCCGGCGACCCAGAATTTGAATGACTCGTTCAATTTCCTTCTGACGACCGACGACGGGATCAAGCTTGCCTTCGGCGGCCATTTGGGTTAAATTCGAGCCAAACTCATCGAGCGTTGGAGTCTTGGTGCGACTGCCACTGCTTCCTGCTGTGACTTCTGCCGTTTCACCCAGCATCCGAATCACCTGAGTTCTGACTTTCGTCAGGTCAACGCCCAGATTTTCCAGAACCCTGGCGGCGACCCCTTCGCCTTCGCGGATCAGACCCAGAAGTAAATGTTCTGTACCTATATAGTTATGGCCAAGCTGGCGAGCTTCTTCTAAGGAGAGTTCTAGAACGCGCTTGGCTCGGGGAGTGAAGGGAATTTCAACGGCAACAAATCCCGAACCCCGACCGATGATCTTTTCGACCTCGATCCGGGCATCTTTGAGGTTAACCCCCATAGATTTGAGTACCTTGGCAGCAACGCCTGTTCCTTCTCCAATCAGACCCAGAAGGATCTGCTCGGTTCCCACAAAGTTATGACCCAGGCGACGTGCCTCCTCCTGGGCTAACATGATTACCTTAATTGCTTTTTCTGTGAAGCGTTCAAACATGGCAAATTTCCACCACCTGCTGCATACCCGTACGCTAATTTTAGCGTGACACTTTCAACTCCCGAAAAATTAAATGATAATAACAATGTTTAATTTTTCTGGGGTAGCCTCTAGGTTGGGGCTGAGTCGTCTGATGCAACTGGAAAAATCCAATTGGGGAGTAGACTAACAACCTTTCCCTTTCAGCCTACGAAGATTTCTCTTCATGGATCGGTTTTTTGTCTGTTTCTCTGTTGTTGATCGCTAGGCAGTTGGGCTGATTTCTCAGTTAAAGTTTGCCTAGTTTTTCACCGAATTCTCTGTCTGAGTTGTACAGAAGATTACTGTAACGGAGAATACAGACCCAAGAATTGAACAGCAACTTGATTATCAATTTCAACTGGGGTTGAAGGAGATAGAAGCTGGTAAGTTCATAGAGCTAACCTACTGGGAACAGAATTTTCATTCTGTATAGGGGTTGTCTCTGGTGTTAATCGTTAAACACTGTTTGTTTTAGATTTAATGATGGATTCTAGCACAATCTTCTGAGGACGTGTCCTGGGTTCTCATCTGAGTGGGATCGGCTATATTGACACTCCAACGGCTAAAGCACGTTGGATTCTAACTTCATCGTCAGAACTTGCTCTACCAGGCTTGCACCAAGTAGCGTAGAGGCTCCAACTCCGTCAGCGTTACTTCGGGACTGCCCATCCCTAGATTTTGCCTTGAGCAAAATATTGATAGCCGCATTCCAATCCCTTTGCAAAATCAGACCACAAGAACAAACGTGGGTTCTGGTGCTGAGGGATTTTTTCACAATCACCTTGCACTGACTGCATTCTTGAGAAGTGTACTGAGGTGGGACGGCAATAGCTACTCTTGCGAACTTGGTTGCAAAATATTCAATCCACTGTCTGAACTGATACCAACTAGCGTCAGCGATTGACTTAGCTAGGCAGTGATTTTTGAGCATATTGGCAACCCTTAAGTCTTCATAGGCTACTAAGTCGTTAGACTTGCAAACGTGACGCGCTAGTCTCTTAGCGTGTTCGGTACGCTGCCTACTTACTCTTAAGTGTTTTCTGGAATATTTAGCCCTTGCCTTGCGGCGTCCTGATGAACCCTTCGCTTTTTTGTAAATGCGACGTTGAGCGTGCTTGATATCAGACTCAGCTTTCCTCAAAAACTTTGGATGAGGCTCTTGATGTCCATTGGAATCTGTGTAAAACGACTCCAGTCCTACGTCTAATCCGATTTCTTGACCCGTTAACGGCTGAATATCAATGCACTCAACATCAATAGAAAACTGGCAGTAATACCCGTCAGCACGCCGCACAAGCCTAACTCGCTTGATGGACTTAACAGGGTAGTAATGGATGTCCCACTTACCTAAAAGCTTCAGTTCGCCGATACCTTTGTTGTCAGTAATGGTGATACGTCTTTTGGTTTTGTGGAGCGACCATCCGCTAGTTTTGTACTCAACTGAGCGGTTATCCTTTTGGAAACGAGGAAAACCTTTTTTGCCAGGTTTCTTGGACTTACAATTCTCGTAAAACCGAGAGATTGCTAGCCATCCGCGTTCTGCAGATGCTTGCACAGCCATTGAGTTCAGAGCTTTAACAAAGGGGAACTCATTGCGTAGTTCGGTCGAATATTTGTTCAAGGCAAAACGGTCAACTTTGACTTCTTTGGGCGCGTCCATCCAGTAGCGAATCGCTTTATTGCGGATGAATTGCACTGTTGTGATAGCCTCATCAATAGCTTTGTATTGTTGCGGTTTAGCTTTGATTTTGTATTCGAGAACCAGCATTGTGTTTTTCCTCCTCGTTGTCTATGATAGGAGCAACAGCTTACAAACTGAGAGACGAATTCCCACACTTAAAAAAGCTCACTAGTATGTGGACTAGGAGCTTTTTCTGTTCAACTGCTGGCAATTTGACATCCTCTCCTCCCTCAAGGGAGAAGATTCCTCACCACGCCACCTTTAACGGGTGGTCGCGTGCGGGGGGGTCAAATTACCCTTGGGGCAAATTTTCACAGGGTTCTGGGATTTTATCTTAATTTTTTCTAAAAGGTTGGTGTTGGAAGCGATCGCAAATGTGTTGATACCAATCGGCGAGAGTTTGTTCAAATTCCCGATATTGTAAGCCGTTTTTCCAGAGAATCAAAGCATCTTCTCCGGTATCCGGGTAATAATGGCGTCGTCGTCCAGCTTGTTTAAAGCCAAATTTGCGGTAAAGAGAAAGGGCGGGATGATTAGAAGCTCGAACTTCTAAAGTTGCTCGTTCGAGTTGACGTTGCCAAGCCGACTTTAGCAAAGCATACAACAAAGCTTGTCCTAAACCTTGCCCTTGATAATCAGGATGAATCAATAACAGCGTAATGTGAGCTTCTTCTAAAATCGCCCATAAACAGCCAACCCCGACTAAAGAGGGGGGATTAATAAAATCCAAATTCGGCACCTCCACGCTTAAATTCAGCCCGGATTTGGGACTCGGAGACTCTTGAACCCCCCAAGCGAGTAAATCACTATTGGGACTTTCTAACTCTCGTTGATAACCGGAGAGCGTCCACAGTCCCCCCAAACACTGTTGATCGAGTTCAACGGCGGCGGGGAGTTGTTCTGATGTTAAAGCAAGCAGTTCTAACCAAACCACGTTTAATCCCTTGTATCATTGAAAAGAGCAGCCCGAGTATTGTTAACCCTAATTTTGATGTACAATCTAGGTGGTCATTGACCCGCCTGAGTGACTGTGGGGGAATAAGTGCGACTCGCACCGTTTCCGGGAAGCTGAAACCCGCGAAAGACGCCAAATCAGTGTATGGCATCGATGCCAATAGAGTATTCAAACGCCTTGAGAACCCCCGAAGACTGCCAAGGTCTAAGGATAGTCCAACAGAGCAGTCAGCGCCAACTTGGGTTGAGTCAAAGCTGCGGAGACACCTGAAGACCAAAGCTGACTTCGGCACTTTGAGGCTCTGAGCCAATGAAACGCGAAGTGATCAAGCCATCAGGCGGGTAGTAGCTCACCGAGATTAACTCAATATACATCAAGTGGAAAAGTCAGGACTCCAATATCTACCTCAATCTACAGAGATCTCCAAAACTCGATCACCGAACCAGGAACTCTTACCCCTGAGTGCGCGGGTGAACGATCAGGATCACTTGGAAATCGGGGGCTGCGATGTGAAAC
Organism: Limnoraphis robusta CS-951; assembly: GCF_000972705.2. The sequence continues at coordinate 23,587 of NZ_LATL02000073.1, forward strand.
TCCTTGTTGAGCGATTTGGCTCACCCCTCTACATTGTAGACGAACAAACCCTCCGTTCCGCTTGTCGTCAATATCGGGAAGCCTTTGAACGTTACTATCCGGGTGAGTCTCTCGTTTTGTATGCTTCCAAAGCCTGGAGTTGTCTAGCAATTTGTGCGTTAGTCGCATCAGAAGGCTTAGGTTTAGATGTGGTTTCGGGTGGTGAACTCTACACCGCTATCCAAGCCAATGTTAATCCCAACACGCTCTACCTGCACGGGAATAATAAATCCTTAGATGAGCTGCAATTGGCGATCGAGACAGGTTGTACGATTGTGATCGACAATTGGCTAGATTTACAAATGCTAGCCCAGTTGTCTGAACAAATCTCGACATCTGCCCCGATTCGAGTCATGGTACGCTTGACACCGGGAATCGAATGTCATACCCATGAGTATATTCGTACAGGTCATCTCGATAGCAAATTTGGCTTTGATCCGAATCAATTTGATGCCGTTTTTAGTGCGATCGCTCAACAACCTTCCCTAAGTTGTGTGGGTTTACACGCTCATATTGGTTCCCAGATCTTTGAACTGCAACCCCATGATGATCTGGCTGGGGTGATTGTAGAAGCTGTAGAAAAAGCCAGTCAATATGGGTTAAATATTTCTGAAGTGAATATTGGCGGAGGTTTAGGAATTCGCTACACTGAAGGCGATGATCCTCCCAGTATTGACACTTGGGTAAAAACCGTAGCCCAGGCGATGGTTCAAGCCTGTCAACAGCGAAATCTTGCCCTACCGAAGTTGTTATGTGAACCGGGACGATCGATTGTTGGGCCTGCTTGTATTACCGCTTATACTGTCGGTTCTCAGAAACAGATTCCGGGAATTCGCACCTATGTGGCGGTAGATGGGGGAATGTCAGATAATCCTCGTCCGATCACTTATCAATCCGTTTATCGAGTGGTGTTGGCTAACCGGATGTCTGCACCTTTAAGTGAAACGGCAACCATCGCAGGTAAACATTGTGAGTCAGGAGATATTTTAATCAAAGATGCCCAGTTACCCCAGTGGGAAACGGGTGATATTTTGGCGGTTCTGACAACGGGAGCTTACAATTACAGCATGGCCTCTAACTATAATCGCTTACCTCGACCTGCGGCGGTTTTAGTCTCCCAGGGAGAGAGTAACTTGATTTTAGAACGAGAAACCTATCTAGACTTGATTCGCCAAGATCGTCTACCCGAACGACTGGGTACATTCAAGGACAAATAAGAAACGCTGTGTTTGATAGGTAAAACTGAGGGTCAAGGCTTACCCAGAGGCTTGCGATCTGGGGAGGATTAAGACCATAATCGTTGAGGGGAGGTCTTTGGGATTAATTCAAATCCTCCTCAACAGAGGCCTTTTCCTGACGGGGATCGAACTTTATAACGGTTTGCTGGATTACATACACAAGACCAATAGTTAATCTTATCATCAAGTTCAATGAAATCGGGTCCTAGTAATGACCCTGGTTGGATGCAGTCCTGGTTAATTCACAGTATTGATATTGGACTGGTCTTTGCTGTCGCATATATGGTGCTTGTCATCATTGGAGAGCGTCGAACGCTCTGGATGGTCAGGGGGTTTATCATCCTGATGCTGGCTACAGCAATCAGCAACTGGGCAAACTTGAGATTATTATCAATCGCCCTCAATAGTCTGGTGACGGGTTCTGCGGTAGCAATGGCTGTGATGTTGCAGTCCGAATTTCGCCAGTTTCTAGAACAATTGGGTCGAGGAGAAGTTTTACAACTGTTTGGAAGGGGGCGCAAGGCTATCCCCGAACCGGATAGCGTGATTGATCAGATTGTAGAAGCTGTTAAGGAGCTATCCCAAAACCGTACAGGTGCTTTAATCATTATTGAAACCGGAAGCCCCATTGATGAACGGGACTTTTCGGTGCCGGGTGTGAAACTTAATGCTGAAGTGTCCAAAGAACTGCTACAAACTCTGTTTCAACCCAAAACATTACTCCATGATGGTGCAGTTTTGATTCGAGCCTCTCGAATAGCTGCCGCCGGAGTCATTTTACCCCTATCTGAACGGATGGCGTCTCGACAACTCGGAACTCGTCACCGCGCTGCGATGGGCATTACAGAGCGAGTAGCTAAATGTTTGTGTGTTGTCGTTTCAGAAGAAACCGGATCAATCTCGCTCGCCGAGAAAGGTGTTCTGAATCGACCACTAACTAGCAGTAAACTAAAAGAATTACTAGAGGCTCGTTCATTTCCGTCTGGTGATGAAAGAAAAGCAACTCCGATTTCGATTGGAAGTCTCAAGCGCCAGATCGGATCAAAGGGATGGGCATTAATATCGCGGGTGTTTCGTCTTCGTTCATCAGCTTCTCGGGAGAAAAAATGACTGCAAAGCAAAGGGTTGTATACGAGTTACCTGCCGACCTCGATCCCAACCGACTGCCAAAACACATTGCCGTCATTATGGATGGTAATGGTCGCTGGGCGAAAAGTCGGGGCTGGCCGCGTACAATGGGTCATCGGCAGGGAGTGGACACGCTCAAAGAACTGTTGCGCTGCTGTCGGGATTGGGGAATTGAAGCTTTAACCGCTTATGCGTTTTCGACGGAAAACTGGGGCCGTCCGTTGGAAGAGGTAGATTTTTTAATGGCTTTATTTGAGCGGGTTTTGTTGCGAGAACTACGCGAGATGATGGAAGAAGGGGTGCGAATTCAATTTGTGGGTAATTTGAAGGCGTTACCTGCTTCTCTACAAGCCAAAATTGAGGAGTCTATGGAGTTTACGCGCAATAATCCAGGGATTGTCTTTAATGTGGCAACAAACTATGGCGGGCGTCAGGAAATTATCCGGGCTTGTCGGGAAATTGCCACTCAAGTTCAGCAAGGACGATTAAATCCTGATGATATTGATGAAGTTTTATTTGAAAAACATCTTTATACGGCCGGATTGTCTCACCCTGACTTGCTGATTCGCACCAGTGGAGAAATGCGGATCAGCAATTTCTTACTGTGGCAAATGGCTTACGCTGAAATCTATGTCACCGATACCTTATGGCCGGATTTTGACAGTTCTGAGTTTCATCGCGCCCTCTGTTCTTATCAAAAACGTGAACGACGGTTTGGCAAGATCTGAACTTTCTGGCTAACCGTTTACTTGATCCAACGCTTAGGGGCCTGAAAAAACGGCTTCTTCTATATCCTGACGACTGAGGGAATATTTGAAGGAGCGTTGGATATCTTGATTTCCTTCTGCGGCGTTAATATAGCGGACTGTGATCTGCTCCACATCTAGCCACAGTTCCGCTTTCCAGGTGGATCGTTCTATCCGCCAGCAGTGCAGTTCGTGGGTATCTTGCTGACATCCTTGCGATCGCAACCATTCTTCGATTTTAGGAAGGGTGTGATTGTATAAGGGGGTTTGAGAAGACGGCAAGGTAATATTTTCAATAGTCATAGAAGTTAGTTGTTCATTTAGTTGTTAATTTCGAGGTAGCAACTCACCGCTTGAGCGGAAACAAGTTTTAAGTCTATCATGGCTGTGGGTGGCTGAATTGGTTCCAGGGTTAAATCTGCTTGAGTTAAACCGATGACAATTGCCAGAATCAAACAAGCAATTAAGCTAAATACCATGATAAATAAAGCAAAGAGTTCTCCGGCGGATAAGGGGCGATCTGTCGGATCGAGATAACTCGAAGAAGAACTCTGTGAATGGTTTACCCTAAAATCATTCAAAGGATGAGTTGGTTGAATGACATTATAGCGAGAATAGCGAATCTCGATGTCATAGGCTTGACGGCGCTCAGGATTACTAAGCGTTGCGTAGGCTTCATTAAGCTGTTGAAACTTAGCGGTTGCGATGGTTTTGGCTAACTGCGTTGTGTCAGGATGATAGTGCTTACTGAGCTTTCGATAGGCTCGGCGAATCTCTATTGCTGAAGCTGAAGGATGCAGCCCTAATAAGCAATAGTAGCTATCAGCCCGAGAAGGATGTTCTGAGGCAGCTTGTCTTGTATGACCCGAGGTGGCTTCTTGACCTGTCACAAGAATCTAAGGCTTTATAGAGCATTTGAGATTTTCTACATATTTTGACACTCTTATCTCAGAATCGCAAGCGATCGCCTGGAAACATTTTTGACTGTTCTGAGAAGCTGACAGATCACTGTTCTGAAAATTTTCTCAATGGGTTAAGATCTAGATTCTCGACCTAACACTCCAGGGCTAACTCTACACAAGTTTTCTCGGTACAAAAGAAGCGAATTCTTCCATTAGGAAGAGAAAGAATAGCTTGAATTCAGCTTAATATTGAGCTAAAATTCATTCAATTTCTAGCAAAAAAACCTGTGGAGGGTGATCATCTATGCGTTGGCAATTGGGGCGTCGCAGTGACAATGTGGAGGATAGACGGGGGAGTTCTCCTGGAGGTCGTATCGCTATAGGTGGAGGGATTGGTTCAATTCTTCTAGCACTCGCTGCACTATTTTTAGGCATCGATCCTGGCATTATTTTACAAGAACCGCGTGAACAAAGTTCTTATCCAGATTCTTCAGTTCGTCGTTCTCCAGAGGAGGAAGAATTAGTTGATTTTGTTTCTGTTGTTCTCGGTTATACCGAGGATACTTGGCAGCAAATCTTTCGTGAAAGAGGTGAAACTTATGTCGAACCGGAATTAGTTTTATTTTCGGATGCGGTTGAGTCGGCTTGTGGTTATGCTGAAGCGGCGACAGGCCCTTTTTACTGTCCGAGGGATCAAAAAGTTTATATTGACTTGAGTTTCTATAAACAACTGAAATATAATCTCAATGCACCGGGAGATTTTGCTCAAGCTTATGTAATTGCTCACGAAGTCGGACATCATGTTCAAACTTTATTGGGTATTTCCCAACAGGTGAATAATTTACAACGTAAAGTTGATAAAGTCAGTGCTAATGAACTTTCTGTGCGACAAGAATTGCAAGCGGATTGTTTTGCGGGAGTTTGGGCAAATCGGACTCAAAAAGCTGAACAAGTTCTCGAACAAGGGGATGTAGAAGAAGCGATGAATGCAGCCAGTAGTATTGGGGATGATCATTTACAACGGCAATCTCAAGGTTATGTGGTACCGGATTCGTTTACTCATGGAACTTCGGCTCAACGAGTTCGTTGGTTTGAGCGAGGTTTACAAACGGGAAATATTGACGAATGTAATACTTTTGCAACAGAAAATCTGTAGTTTAATTAGGGTTCATGTAGGGGTTGAGTCAACTGTTCTTTGAGTTTCATTGATTGGGACTTTGCAGGCGATCGCTACATGATCCTTTTTTGTGAGTATTTAACCCGATTATATAGTATTTTTGGGGAGGAATCTTGAAATCCTTCCCCATGATATTAACTGTCCTGCTTTACTTTTTGATTAGCATCCTAGATGTCAACTCTGTATGACCACAGTCAGCACTTCTGAAACTAGAGAGAACCTTCATCTACTTCCGAGAAAAAGTAGTTGTAGAATTCATCACCTGTCACCTCGTTAATCACGACAACTCGACCTGTATCACGATCATACATGACGCGAACTCGTCCATCTGTAGCGATAAAATAGTTGCCTGTAGTTCGCTTGAGAATTTCTGCGAAAAAGAATTCACCTTCTTTAATTTGAACCGCAATTTCATTCGCATTTTGCGGAGTCATGTAGGTTACAGGTGTTGGGGATTCAGCAATCTGTATAAATGTATTTTCAATCGGATTTGCCTGAACAGGTAGGAAGGAGCCAAAGCCACTGAAAAGAATAGTGATCGCCAAAAAAATGGTCAAAAAAATGCTGTGAAGTTTCATACGCTCTCCTAATATCTAATCGAGAATTCAGCCTAGCTCAGAATTTGTAAGGATTCTCAGCTTTCTGAAGCGAACAGGAACAATATTTAGCTGAATATCGCTCTCTGTGCTGAGTCTAAACATTATCATAAAAATCATCATCTAACAAGAGGTTTAGTACATTGATAAAATGGCCTTTTAAGTGAGGGAACAGGAAAGGATAACAGCAAAGTTAATCGTTCTTAAAACCAAGCGATTTATTGCTCTCCTGACCCTTAACAGTTTTTCAAACTCGTTTGTCAATGCTAGACTGATTCACGCTGAGAACGATGCCAATTTTCTAATGCTGTTCGATGGATATCTAACCAAGTTACATGATGATGTCGAGCGAGTTTAGCACAGTCTTCATATTCGGGTTGAACATTAACGATATTTTCTCCTGAATAGGCGACTTTTATCGAAACTGAACCGTAGGATGTTTCAACTGTTTGCATTTCTCGGTGTAAAATTCGCCGTTTTTGTTGGGTTGAACGAATGCCTAATGTTGTGGTTTGGCGAAATAAAATATCCTCACAAACCGATTGTTTTTCAGGATGACAAATGACGGTTAATAATATGCCCAAACGAGATTTTTTCATGGTGATGGGTTGAGTGAATACATCCAATGCACCGACGGCTAATAATTCTTCTAAGGTAAAGGCGATCGCTTGGGGACTGAGATCGTCTATTTGGGTTTCTAAAACAGAAATAGTTTCGATTTCAACTGAAGAATGGTTAGAAGTTGAGGAAACGTGATGAGACATGGTATTTTGAGAAGATTCCCCGATCCAAAGTCGTAAAATATTCGGTAGGGGTAAATCTTTTGAACCTGCACCTAAACCGACTTTTTGAATTGACATTGCTGGAGGTTGTCCGAAGGTTTGAGCGAGAGTTATAGCGATCGCCGCTCCGGTGGGTGTAACTAATTCTCGTTCGATATTATTGCTGTAAACTGGAACTTGGCGGGTTTCTAATAACTTTAATACCGCAGGTGCAGGAACAGGAAGCTGGCCATGAGCCGCCCGAATGACGCCTCCACCTGTGGGTAACGCCGAACAATACAACTGTTCAATTTTTAACCAGTCTAAGCCTAAACAAGTGCCAACGATATCTACAATGGCATCTGTAGCCCCAACTTCGTGAAAATGAACTTTTTGCGGTGAAATGCCGTGAACGGCTCCCTCAGCTTCAGCGAGTTGGCGGAAAATAGCTAAACTCCAAGCTTCGGCTTGTTTGGGTAATTGAGCGGATAGAATAATATTCTCGATGTCAGGGAGATGACGAACTGGAGTAGGATGATCAGGGTGATGATGGTGGTGAGCATGATCGTGAGGGGAATGGGTGAGATCGACATGAACTTTTGTGGCTAACTGACCATTGCGGTGAGTGGGTTCAGCCCAAAGCCGATATTCAGAGGAAAGCCCCAAACGCTCTAACTTTTCAGCAATATATTCCAGGGGTACTCCGGCGTGAACTAAAGCTCCCAGGCACATATCGCCTGCGATACCCGTTGAACATTGAAGATAGGCAATTTTGGTCATGGTTCGTTAACATCCTGACGATCTAATCTAAACTTTAAACGTTGAATCCACTGAAGTTCTAGAATTAAAAATTATGGCGACTTACTACGAAGTTCATCCAGAGAACCCCCAAGAACGAGTGATCACAAAAGTAATTGCGGATCTGCGATCTGGCGCGGTGATGCTTTATCCGACGGATACGGTTTATGCGATCGGCTGCGATCTTAATGTTAAGTCAGCCGTCGAACGGGTACGACAAATCAAGCAACTTTCTAATGATAAACCGTTGACGTTCCTGTGTTCGTCATTGTCAAATATTTCTAACTATGCTATTGTCAGCGATCAAGCTTATCGAATTATTAAACGATTAATTCCGGGGAGCTATACGTTTTTACTTCCGGCGACGAAGCTGGTACCGCGTCTGGTGATGTCTCCTAAGCGAAAAACTACAGGTATTCGAGTCCCTGATAATAATTTTTGTTTAACATTAATTGAGAAGTTGGGTAATCCAATTATTTCGACTTCGGCTCATATTACCAATGAAGAAGAAGGAGAAGCACCTGTCAGCCTGGAGATGGAAAGAAATCTCGGGAAAGCGGAGTTATTTGATAGTTTAGAAAAGTTGGTGGATATCATTGTTGATGATACTTCTGATCCGGGTTATCAAGTGTCTACCATTCTCGATTTGACTGAGAATGAGCCGATTTTAGTTCGACAAGGAAAAGGATGGGAAGCAGTGGAGCGTTGGGTGAAAGAGAGTTAAAAGATGATCATTTTTGGCGATCGCCAAACCTGTAACTGTATTGAGAAGTTCCAACCTCTGCGTTTTGATGAGACGTTAAATCAAGAATGGTTGCGGTTATGTCGAGAGCAACAATCTTTATTTTTAATCTTGTGTGACATTGACTGTTTTAAAACTTACAACGATACTTTCGGACATCTCGCCGGAGATGAATGTTTAATCAAAGTCGCTCAAACGCTTCACCAAGTTATTCGGCGTCCGGCTGATTTAGTGGCTCGCTATGGGGGTGAAGAATTTGGGATTATTTTACCCAATACTTCCGCTCAAGGCGCCATTCATATGGCTCAACGAATTCAAGCTGCTATACAAACCCTAGCGCTTCCTCATTCCGCTTCGGAAATTAGCGCATTTGTGACGCTGAGTATTGGCGTTTCTGGGGGAATTCCTTGTTGTGAAGTGTCTCCTCTTACCTTGATTGAAATTGCCTATCAAGCGCTCTACCAAGCTAAAATAGAAGGACGAAATCGCTTTCTTCTCAAACCGTTGAAGTCGGAGTAAACCTCAACAACCAGAATTCATAAAAAAGGTTCACAAAAAGAGCGTTTTGTCTGCTATTGTTACAGAGGTAACACCTTTTAATTTGCGATATGCTCAGAGCTGGAATTGTTGGACTTCCGAATGTTGGTAAATCAACCCTTTTTAATGCTGTCGTTGCGAATGCTAAAGCCACAGCCGCGAATTTTCCGTTTTGTACGATTGAACCGAATGTGGGTGTTGTCGCCGTACCCGATGAGCGCCTAGAGGTGTTAGCTAAAATTTCCAATTCTGAACAAATAGTCCCCACTCGGATTGAATTTGTTGATATTGCAGGATTGGTGAAAGGCGCCAGTCAAGGTGAAGGATTGGGAAATAAATTTTTGGCGAATATCCGTCAAGTTGATGCGATTATTCATGTGGTTCGTTGTTTCGAGGATGATGATATTATTCATGTTTCTGGTTCCATAGATCCGGTACGCGATATTGAGATCATTAACCTAGAATTAGGACTCGCCGATTTAGCACAAATCGAACGTCGGATAGAACGAGTTCGTAAGCTAGCCCGTACCAGTAAAGAGGCTCAATTAGAGTTAGGTGCTTTAGAGAAAATCACCGCAGTATTAGACGCCGGAAAAGCGGCTCGACAAGCCGACTTAACTGACGAAGAAATCGAAGCCGTGAAAGTCTTAGAATTGTTAACTCAAAAGCCGATTATTTACGCAACTAATGTTTCCGAAGAAGACTTAGCAACCGGGAATAAATGGGTTGAACAAGTTAGAGAAATTGCTGCTAAAGAAAATGCTCAAGTGGTGATTATTTCGGCTCAAGTTGAGTCAGAATTGATTGAATTACCCCCAGAAGAACGAGCGGATTTTCTCGAGTCTTTGGGCGTGAAAGAAGGTGGTTTAAAATCTTTGATTAAAGCCACTTATCAACTGTTAGGTTTACGAACCTTTCTAACCACTGGGCCAAAAGAAACTCGCGCTTGGACAATTCAAGCCGGAATGTTAGCCCCGCAAGCCGCAGGTGTTATTCATACCGATTTTGAACGAGGTTTTATTCGCGCGGAAACCGTTGCTTATCAAGATTTAGTCACGACAGGTTCGATGACTGCGGCGAAAGAAAAAGGGTTGGTACGTTCAGAAGGTAAAGATTATACTGTACAAGAAGGAGATGTGCTACTATTCCGGTTTAATGTTTAGGGTGTAATCCAAAAAACATCACTGAAGAGGAAACTCAGATGGACAATATAATGAACAACCCCGTTAATTTACTGATTGTTTGGGTTGTTAATGCGATTAGTTTGTTTGTTATTGCTCAACTTCGTCCGATTACTGGCGTTGAAATTGATAGCTTTCAAAAGGCTTTATGGTCTGCGGCTATTTTTGGAGTTTTAAATGTTTTGATTCGACCTTTTTTGATTCGGTTAGCGGTTCCCCTAGATGCGGTTTTCTCAACCTTTATCGTTGGCGTTATTCTGAATATGGCAGTTTTTGGGTTAGCCGCTTGGTTAGTTTCAGGATTTCGTTTACAATGGGGAGTCCTAAGTGCTTTAATTGGTTCAATTGCATTGGGAATTATCAACTCTGTCATTTATCAAATCATTGGGTTTCAGTAACAAAACTTTGATTTTGAGGTTCTAGAGACACCGACTTTTTTTAATCTGTTCTAAAGTCGGTGTTTTTAATTAAAATTAAATCACATTAAATCGGGTTTGTAGGGGCGGGTTCCAGCAAAATTGACATCCTCTCAACAACAATCTAAATAAACCCGCCCTTCCCCACAGTAACATTGAAAAACCGGGTTTGTCGGGGCGGGTTCCACCAAAATTGACATCTTCTCAACAACAATCTAAATAAACCCGCCCACCCCCACAACAATATTGAAAAACCGGGTTTGTAGGGGCGGGTTCGACCCCCAATTAAATATGATCAGAAATAACCTACATAAACC
>NZ_LATL02000074.1 GCF_000972705.2 Limnoraphis robusta CS-951
TTGCCCAAACCAGGTGTCCGAAGAGGAACATCCAAGCCCAGACTGACAGATTATTAGTTCCATAGGGGCTGTATCCGTTAATGAGCTGGGCAGAGTTCAGCCAAAGATAATCTCTAAACCATCCCATCAGGTAGGTTGAGGATTCATTGAACTGAGCTACATTACCCTGCCAGATACCCAAATGCTTCCAGTGCCAGTAGAAGGTTACCCAACCTAGCGTGTTCAGCATCCAGAACATCGAGAGATAGAAAGCATCCCAAGCAGAGATGTCGCAAGTACCGCCACGACCGGGGCCGTCGCAGGGGAAGGCATAACCAAAATCCTTCTTATCAGGCATCAGCTTGGAACCGCGAGCATCCAAGGCACCTTTGACAAGAATCAAGGTGGTGGTATGCAGACCCAAAGCGATCGCATGGTGAACCAGGAAGTCGCCAGGGCCAATGGTTAAGAACAGAGAGTTCTTGCCAGAGTTAATCGCGTCTAACCAACCGGGCAACCAAACATTACCGTGATTGGGCCATGCAGTGCTTGCAATGCTATCCGGGTTGGACAACAGAACATCCATCGCATAAACAGCTTTCCCGTGAGCTGCCTGAATGAACTGAGCAAAGACAGGCTCAATCAGGATTTGCTTTTCAGGAGTACCGAAGGCAACAACAACGTCGTTATGAACGTAGATTCCTAAAGTGTGGAAGCCCAGGAACAGAGACACCCAGCTCAGGTGAGAGATGATCGCCTCTTTGTGTTCGAGCATCCGAGCTAACACATTACCTTTGTTGGCTTCTGCATCATAGTCACGAACAAAGAAGATCGCGCCGTGAGCAAAAGCACCAACCATCAAGAAACCAGCAATGTATTGATGGTGTGTGTACAGTGCAGCTTGAGTGGTGTAGTCCCGCGCCATAAATGCGTAAGGCGGAATGGAGTACATATGCTGGGCAACCAAAGAAGTGATTACACCCAAAGCAGCCAACGCCAAGCCTAACTGGAAGTGCAGAGAGTTGTTGATCGTGTCATACAACCCTTGGTGGGGCAGATTGAACTGACCTTCATTCTTGAAGCCGAACAGGGGATCTTTGGAATTGAGCATTTCTTTGATGCTATGACCAATTCCAAATTGAGTCCGGTACATATGTCCAGCGATGATGAACAGTACAGCGATCGCTAGATGGTGGTGAGCCATATCCGTCAGCCAGAGAGATTCAGTCTGAGGATGGAATCCACCTAAGAAGGTCAGAATAGCAGTTCCTGATCCTTGAGAAGTCCCAAACACATGGCTAGCTGTATCCGGATTTTGAGCATAAACGCCCCAGTTTCCGGTGAAGAAGGGAGCCAAGCCTGCCGGGTGAGGCAGAGTGCTGAGGAAGTTATCCCAGCCAACGTGCTGTCCGCGAGACTCAGGAATGGCAACGTGTACCAAGTGTCCTGTCCAAGCCAGAGAGCTAACTCCAAATAGACCCGCCAAGTGATGGTTCAGACGAGATTCAGCGTTTTTGAACCAGGAGAGGCTGGGACGATATTTCGGTTGGAGGTGTAACCAGCCTGCAAACAGGAAGATTGCAGACAGCAACAACAGGAAGATGGAACCTTGATAGAGATCACCATTGGTTCGCATTCCGATGGTGTACCACCAGTGGTAAACACCTGAGTAGGCGATGTTAACGGGGTTAGAAGCACCTGCTTGCGTGAAAGCATCTACCGCAGGCTGTCCGAATTGAGGGTCCCAAATCGCATGAGCGATCGGACGGACATTTAAGGGATCTTTAACCCATTGTTCAAAGTTACCTTGCCAAGCGACGTGGAAAAGGTTGCCAGAAGTCCAAAGAAAGATGATGGCAATGTGGCCGAAGTGGGAAGCAAAAATCTTTTGGTAAAGATTTTCTTCCGTCATGCCATCATGACTCTCAAAATCATGGGCTGTGGCAATCCCGTACCAAATCCGCCGAGTGGTCGGATCTTGTGCCAATGCCTGGCTAAATTTGGGAAATTTAGTTGCCATAAGTCCTAACTAAATCGTCTTCTCTTGCGAAGTTGCTCCATCTCCTTCGGAGACGCTGGGCGAACGACGGAAACCGCCAATACCGCACTGAGCGATCTCTTGGGATGGTCCACTCAAGGAGTCAGAGTCAGTTTGAGGATGACCCCAACCCTTGAGCGGGAGACTCTCATCCAACTGAAATGATTCGAGCCAGGAAGAACGCCCAAGTGGTGACGATTCCTCCAAGTAGGTAGTGAGCAACTCCCACTGCACGACCCTGAGTAATGCTCAGAGCGCGAGGCTGGATTGCTGGAGCTACCTTGAGCTTATTATGCGCCCAAACGATCGATTCGATCAGTTCTTGCCAGTAGCCACGACCACTAAACAGGAACATTAAGCTGAATGCCCAAACAAAGTGTGCTGCGAGGAACATCAAACCATAGGCAGACAGGGCAGACCCATAGGAGGTGATGACCTGAGAGGCTTGCGCCCAGAGGAAATCACGCAACCATCCATTAATGGTAATGGCACTCTGGGCAAAGTTACCATTGGTTATGTGAGAAATTGTACCGTCTGATCCTACAGTTCCCCAGACGTCAGATTGCATCTTCCAACTGAAGTGGAAAATCACAATCGAGAGGGAATTGTACATCCAGAACAGACCTAAGAACACGTGATCCCAACCGGAAACTTGGCAAGTACCACCCCGACCCGGACCGTCGCAGGGGAAGCGGAAGCCTAATTCAGCCTTATCAGGAATCAGGCGAGAACTGCGGGCGTACAGAACACCCTTCAGCAGAATCAGAACGGTAACGTGAATGGTAAAGGCATGGATATGGTGAATCATAAAGTCCGCCGTACCCAATGTAATCGGCATCATTGCCACCTTACCAGCCACTGCAACGACATCTCCACCAAAGGCTGGGCTGACGCTAGCCAAGGCGTTCGGAGCCGTATTACCGGGCGCCAAGGTATGTAGGTGTTGAACCCACTGTGCAAATATCGGCTGGAGCTGAATCCCGGTATCTGAGAACATATCTTGAGGACGACCAAAGGCCCGCATTGTATCGTTGTGAACGTACAAGCCAAAGCTATGGAAGCCCAGGAAAATACAAACCCAGTTCAAGTGAGAGATAATCGCGTCACGGTGACGAATTACCCGATCCAAAACGTTATTAACGTTCTTTGCCGGATCATAATCGCGCACCATGAAGATTGCACCATGAGCGCCTGCACCCACTATCAAGAATCCGCCAATCCACATATGGTGGGTGAATAGGGAAAGTTGAGTGGGATAATCCGTAGCAATGTAGGGGTAGGGCGGCATGGCATACATATGGTGAGCCACGATGATGCTCAAAGAACCCATCATTGCCAGGTTAATCGCTAGCTGTGCGTGCCAAGAAGTTGTTAGGGTTTCGTAGAGACCTTTGTGACCTGTACCCCCAATGAGTAAGGGGTCTCTGTGAGCCTCTAGAATTTCCTTCATGCTGTGACCAATACCCCAGTTGGTGCGGTACATATGGCCAGCAATGATGAACAGTACAGCTAAGGCTAGGTGATGGTGTGCTGTATCTGACAACCACAAGCCACCTGTTACAGGATTAAGACCTCCTTTGAAGGTTAAGAAGTCTGAGTATACTCCCCAGTTTAAGGTGAAGAAGGGTTTTAAACCTTCTGCAAAGCTGGGATACAACTCGGTCATTAAATCCCGGTTCAGGATGAACTCATGGGGCAGGGGGATATCTGCGGGGGCTACCCCAGAATCCAGCAGCTTGTTAATGGGTAAGGACACGTGAATTTGGTGTCCAGCCCAACCTAAGCATCCCAAGCCTAGCAATCCGGCTAAGTGGTGGTTCATCATCGACTCCACATTCTGGAACCATTCCAGTTTCGGAGCCCGTTTGTGATAGTGGAACCAACCTGCAAACAGCATCAAACCTGCCATAACCAGCCCACCAATAGCGGTGCAGTAAAGCTGGTATTCGTTTGTAATGCCGGATGCACGCCAGAGTTGGAACAATCCAGAGGTGATCTGAATTCCGTGGAAGCCTCCTCCCACATCTGCATTTAAAATTTCTTGACCGAAGATTGGCCAAACCACCTGGGCACTCGGTTTAATGCCTGTGGGGTTTGTTAGCCAAGCTTCATAATTTGAAAACTTCGCGCCGTGGAAGTAAGCGCCACTCAGCCAGATAAAAATAACCGCTAAATGACCGAAGTGGGCGCTAAAGATTTTGCGCGAAATATCTTCTAAATCACTGGTATGACTATCGAAGTCGTGAGCGTCGGCGTGCAGGTTCCAAATCCAGGTGGTGGTATTTGGACCTTTGGCTAGATCACGTCGGAAGTGACCGGGTTTTGCCCATTTTTCAAACGAAGTAGGAACTGGATCGTTATCGACCGTTATCCTTACCTTCGCCTCCGGCTCTGGAGGACTGATGGTCATTGAGACTCTCCTCTCTCTATGACAAAAACTCTACGTGTTGTGAATTATGAAACAAGTCATTAAACTTTTTCAAAATCCTTCGCAAAAGTTAATGTATTACTAACAATTGCTAGGAAGCAACACAACTCCCTATTACTTTACTACAAGAGTGGAAAATTTTATTTTCACACTCAACCCCTCTTTACAGCTTTGGAAATTTCCCTGGGCCGTTTCAAGGGGCTGTTGTATCTAAATGATATATCATCTTTCCCTGTCAGGGGGAAATGGCTTGTTAACAATAATTAAAAGCAGCTATAAGCCTTGTTGTATATGGGTTATAGTTGATTTTAAGTCGCAAAAGCCACCAAAAATCATTGATAAATGTTACAAAACTTAAACTAGATGAATGTAAGTTCTTAAACTTAAAAGATCTTGACACCGTGAAATTAGCGATCACTGTTTAGCAACCCGAGGAGCGCCCCAGATCTCTTAGGGTTGCGTGAGTGTGTGCTGTGAGACGGGGTTCTCTATATCTTCTCAACTGGCCAGCCTGATTGTTAACGAGAACCAAGTAATAATCGCGCTCAAATAGCCAAAGCGATCGATGTTTGCGACCTGCATCAAGTAAAGGGAAGTGTTTCAGGAGGATGCTGAAAATCTTCTCCAACGATAAATCTTGTTCTATCAACGGGATAGGTTTTGACGTAAATAAGGCATCCAGTCTCTGACCTTGGGCTATAGGCACAATGGGGTGGATACCGCAGCCAACTGCCAGTTGGATAACTCCCCAACTCATCCTGCCAAATCCCTTCTATGACAAAGATTTCTTTCATTTCGGTTTCTACTACATTGGAGAGTGTAGTGTGGGGCTGCCAGCGCTCGACCCAGACTTTTTCTGGATATCCAGTTTGTTTATAAAGGAGCTGCAATTCTATCTGGGGGATAATACCTGATTGCCAGGACGACTTGTAGATATTTGTTTTAATTTGTTGGCGACTTTTTCCACCGTGTTGTCGCAATTTAACAAAGGTCAAACATCCCCGCTCGCTGTAGGGGCGATGGATAAACCCTTCAGGATTCAGCATATAAGTTCCTGGTGGATGTACCCCGGTTTCGTCTGCAAAATCGCCCTGAAGGACCAAAATTTCTTCTCCTCCAGGATGGCCATGTAACGAAAAAAATCCACCTGGATCAAATTTAGTCAGCATAGTGACTGGATGCTCTTGAACCTGATGATCAGATTCAAAACAACCAAACCAGATTCCAGTAAAGATTGTCTGATACCAGACGAGCGATGTCGGCAGGACAGCAACACGGGTAAATAAGTTTTCGTTAACTTGTTTAGGTTGCCATTGAAGCTGAGAACCCACTAGAATTACACCTCAAATTTTTTGAACTTTTCAGACACTAGCCTACAACAAAGACTTTACTATTACCACTGAAAAGTCTTAGGTTAGTTTAATCAACTCAAAACCTATGAATCATACATCTTGCTAAAAAGGAATCTTGCTGTAGCGATTCAAGGGGGTAGTTCACTCAATGATCCTTTTGGGCTATAGTTCCATAGTGGAAGCCTTCCATACAAAATTGGATTTGGGAGTTTCAGGAGAACTCAATGTTGAACAGGAAATGCGGTCGGACAACCCTAAGAAAATGGCTAATATCAGCCCTAGCCGTCATCTTAGTTTTCAATCTTCTCGGATGTGAGCAACCCGAATTACCCGAAGCGAGTCTACCCATTATCTCAGTCTCTCAACCGACAACAGAGATGGCTGAAGTCTCGCCTCCGAAAGCAATTCAAATGCTCCATCCCCCCCTTGATGTCCATCAACCTCAAGTCACCATCCTCAGTCCTCAACCTGATGAACTTTTCCAAGACAACACCATCAATGTCCAACTTCAAGTCCAGGACTTACCCATTTTTCGAGATGAAACATTAGGTTTAGGGCCACATCTACAAGCCATTCTCGACAATCAACCCCTAGAAGATATCTACACCCTCGACCAACCCCTTATTTTATCGGATCTCGAAGCCGGAACCCATACCCTGCGAATATTTGCGGCTTACCCTTGGGGAGAAAGCTTCAAAAACGATGGAGCCTACGCTCAAACCACCTTTCATATCTTTACCAAAACTCCTGAAAACAACCCTAACCCTCAACTTCCCCTCCTAACCTATAACCAACCGAGAGGAACCTACGGCGCCGAACCCGTTTTGTTAGACTTTTACCTCGCCAATGCTCCCCTACATCTAGTCGCTCAAGAAAATCCAGAAGATGAAATAGTTGATTGGCGAATTCGCGTCACCGTCAACAGTCAAAGTTTTATCATCGATCAATGGCAACCTATATATATAAAAGGTATAAAACCGGGAAAAAACTGGGTACAACTCGAATACCTCGATGAACTCGGAGAACCCCTGACCAACGTCTACAACAACACTGCTCGCGTCTTTACCTACGACCCCAACAGTCAGGATACCCTCTCAAAACTGGTACGCGGTGAACTGACTATCGCCCAAGCCCGCCCCATTGTTGATCGAGGCTATGAGGGTAAAATCATCACTCCAGAACCCCAAATTACTCCAACTCTCGAAGAAATTCCTGAAATCTTAGAACCCGTTGAAACCCCAGAAGAAGTTGAAATCGTTCCTTCGACAGAACAAACCCCAGAAACTCTAGAACCCGTTGAAACCCCAGAAGAAATTGAAATCGTTCCTTCGACAGAAGAAATCCCTGAAACTCTAGAACCCGTTGAAACCCCAGAAGAACTTGAAACCCCTGAAACATTAGAACCCGTTGAACCCCTAACCCTCGAAGAAAAAACTGATGACATTGAAACGATTCCAGAAATAGACATTCCTCTAACCCTGAACGAAACATCTGAAACCCCAGTTGAGGAAGTTTTACCCTCTGAAGAACTCGAACAACTTCTCTCAAGCGAAACCGAACCCGAAACCGAACCAACCCCCCAAACCAATGGATGGTTCAATCGCATAAAAGGTCAAATTCAGCAACTCCCTGTCTTTGAGAGAAACAACTCTCAAACCAGTCCATCAATACCTGCGTCACAAACCGCAGAACCCCCCGCCACCAACAATAATATATTCAAACGAATTTTCAGGCGTTTTCAGCAAAACCCCTCTGAACCCGAACCTTCTCAGACCTTACCTGAAATTGTCGAGGAAGTTCCAATGGCTGAACCAAGTCAACCCGTATTAGAATCGGAAAAATCTCTAGAACTCCTTCCCGATGAATTTCAACCCACCCCAGAACAGATCAACATAGACACATCGGTTGTTGAACCCGAAGTTGAAACCTCAGCAGACATTTTGGATGAAACTTCCACTGAAGAACCACAAACCCCGTTAGAAGAACCCATTATCATTCAACCGGAACCGGAACCGGAACCCCTTCCTGAAATCGTGGATGAGACTTCTATTCTAGACCTAGAAACCCAGTTAGAAGAACCTGTAGAAGTTGAACCCGAACCTGAAATGATGGATGAAACTCCCATTGAAGACCTAGAAACCCAGTTAGAAGAACCTATGGAAGTTGAACCCGAACCCGAAATGATGGATGAAACTTCTATTGAAGACCTAGAAACCGACCGAGAAAACTCCTAGCCTGTCCCCACAAACTTATTAATCTTAGGCTAACCTAGAAAAGCGTGGCATCAACTACCACGGCTTAAAGAAGTCGGGGATTAGTAACGCTTCTTCGCCCTATATTTAATAGGGAAAGTGAAGATGAACTACACCCGGCTTATACAAGTCGTGGTTTCTGACGCTTCTTTGCCCACATTTGCTTCATGCTTCCGCAATCAGTAGGGATGTGCGACTCTGCGTCTAAAGAGGCTCGTTCCAAACCCGCAAGCCCCAACTCAAACAAACCTGGGCAGCATTGATGTCTCGATCTTCGGTGTGACCGCAATGGGAGCAAATATGAACCCTGTCATTCAAGGTCTTGGGTGTTAATTCCCAACAGTTATTACAGCGCTGCGTCGGCTTTAATTGTTGGGTTGGAGCTTCTAAAAATATCCCACCCGCTTCGACAACTTTGTACTTGATTGACTCTCGAAGCATTCCTATAGCAACGTCTAACAAATTTCGGTTTAATCCGGTTTTTTGACGTTTCCGTTTGCTCCCTTTTTTCGCCTTGCGAGTCATACCTTTGAGATTCAGTTTCTCAGTAGCAACCAAGCTATTACCGCTTACAATTTGTGCCGCTACTTTGTGAGTCCAGTCTTGCCTTTGGTTGGCAACTTTTCGCTTAGTCTTGCTGATTTGCTCTTGATATTTTTTCCATCGACGAGAGGCTTTAACCTTGCGTTTTTCTGGTCTGCGTTTTCTTCTTAACTTCTTAGAGAGTTGAGTTATTTTGTCCTGAGATTGTTCAAGGAATTTGGGAGACTCAATTAAATCTCCGTTACTTGTCGCAATCGCAACTTTAGAACCAAAGTCTAAGCCAATTGCACCTTTTCCTGTTTGACGAACGGGACAGCACTCAACCGCAATTGACGCATACCATTTATTGCTTCGCCAGAAAATAGTGCAGGTCTTAGGAATTCCCCAGGTTCTCGCCTTCCCTCTCATTTGAATAGTGATGTTTAAATCTCTTAGATTCAAATAACCGTTTATTCCGTTATTGCTAGTAAGTCTCCAACTTTGCTTATTAGGGTAATCCCACCCGGAATAGTGTCGAGAGGATTTGAATTTGGGGTATTTTCCTAATCCTTTGAAGAAACGTTTAAACGCAAAATCAACTCGCTTTAAAGTGGCTTGTAAGGTGTGAGAACCCAATTTTTTGTACTCAGTCCAAACTTTTTTAAACTCGGGTAGCGAGTTTTGCTGCTCGAAATAATCAACCGAGTGGTTGAACCGTTGGTATTGCGTTTTTCTGTTAGTAACCGCAGCATTATACAGACAACAGTGCATTCGTCGCGCCCAGTGTAATTGAGTTTCTTGACGACGGTTTGGGTAAAGCCTGTATGTGATTCTGCGTGTTACCATGTCGGTATTATACACTTGAACAACAAAGGTCGTGATTGTTCACGGAGGCTACGGCGTTATCCCGCCCTACCGTATAGACGACGGGGATAATCGCGCTTTAGTTTTTTGATGGAGTTAATCTTCGATGGCTGACCCAAAACATCTCGCAATACTTAAACAAGGGGTTGCGGTTTGGAACCACTGGAGAAAACACAACCCACACATTCAACCTGATCTCAAAGGTGCAGATTTACGATCGGCGATGCTGCGGTTATCTAGCCTCAAAGGACTCAACTTAAGCCAAGCGGATCTCTCAGATGCTGATCTCAAAGGTGCTGATCTGTGGTACGGGAACCTGATCGGTGCTAATCTCAAAGGTGCTGACTTGAGAGGGGCTAACCTTTGGGGAGTGAACTTTTCCCACACCCAAGTCTTGGGTGCGAATTTTCAAGGTGCAATTCTCACAGGGATTTGTATTTTTGACTGGAAAATTGACAGCCAAACGAATTTCAAGAACGTTTTATGTCGATTTATCTACCGCCAAGCCAATCAACAGGAACGACTACCTGACGATCAAAACGCGAGTTTGGCGCCAGGAGATTTCGGTCGCTGGATTCAAACCCTGTAAAATCGAGGTAAATCTTGAACGAATTGCCCACATTTCGACAATGGTTATGGAACCCTTCGGAACCCCGACACCGCAGTTTTACACCTGGAAAGGCTATCGTTGTGCTTATGAAGTTTATCCAAATATAGACTCCGAAGCTTCCCAAAATTTACCTTTGCTGTTGATCCATCCGATCGGTGTGGGATTATCGCGTCGGTTTTGGTATCGGTTTTGCGATCGCTGGCAACAGCAAGGTTATCAAAACCCGATCTATAATCCTGATTTACTGGGGTGTGGTGAGAGTGAAATGCCTCGCATCGCCTACCACCCCAAAGATTGGGCGGAACAACTTAACGAATTTCTGCAAACTGTTATTCAAAGACCTGTTGTTGTGTTGGTACAAGGTGCGCTTCTCCCCACTGCGATCGCGTTGGTTCAGCTTCAGCAACAACAACAAACGAACTTAATTAAAGGTTTGGTATTATCTGGGCCTCCGGCTTGGCGAGTGATCACGGATGCAGGTTCACCCACTCAACATCGACTGCTGTGGAATTTGTTTTTTGATGATCCCGTTGGAAGTTTGTTTTGGCTTTATGCACGTCGTCGCCAGTTTGTCCAGTCTTTCTCTATTCGTCAACTGTTTGCAGAAGCCGAAGCGGTGGATCAACAATGGCTTGATCTATTAGAAGCCGGATCGACGAACTCCAAAAGTCGATATGCGGTGTTTTCCTTTTTAGCGGGGTTTTGGCGAAAAAATTACGAATCTGAAATGGGGGCGATCGCTCAACCGACGTTAGTCGCGATCGGTGAAAAAGCTTCGAGTATTAGTCGCAAAGGGATTTCAGAAACGCCAGAACAACGCGCTCAAGCCTATCAGAACGGTTGGCCTCATGCTCAGGCTCGGATTATTCCCGGTCGCAATGTCCTCCCCTACGAATCAACCGCAGAGTTTATAGAGATTGTAGCTGAGTTTCTGCACAGTCTTCCCTAAGTTGACTTCCCTATCTAGAGCAACCTGAACCGATCTGGGGTGAGGGTTTTTGTTAAATCACCGTAGTTTGCTCAGTATAGATTTATATACACTTCTCAGTCTACCTGCGTAAGTATTACGACTTTTACGGCACTTACTCAGTGATATTACTGATTTTAAATTTAGATATAAAATTCAATTAAATATAAACATCCGTAGAATTAAGGAAAATTCCACAAAAGTCAAACCTAAAAAACTAAAATATCCGTAAAAACTATGAATTTTTTGAAACATTTGTCTTTTTAAGAGAGCAGCATACAAGGTGATTTATGTCACATATAAATCTCAGAGATTACACTAATATCATCTTGTTAAAGCCTAAT
The DNA here is from genome assembly GCF_000972705.2 of Limnoraphis robusta CS-951. The sequence goes on from NZ_LATL02000074.1 coordinate 11,357, forward strand.
TATGCCTAGATATTGCTCAGAGCTTTAATAATGTAAAGACTCAGTAAAAAAAACTAAAATTATGTTCAAAACAGTCAATCACAGCTAAGATGTAGAAAGACAATAAAAGTATTCCACAAACACAAAATACTCAAGTTTTTAAATTGAATCAGGAGTAGCCCCCATGAAAACTAAACTATTTGCTCTATTAACGGGTCTGACAACTGTTACCACTTTAGTCGCTGCAACAGTACCCGCTCAAGCTGGAGAAATTGATGATTTAATTCAAGCGTTCCGAGAGTTTGCACCCACTCAAGACCGTATGCAAATTCAAGCTGATGGTGTAAATCTTAAAGAATTTGCTCTCACAGGGCCTTTAACACTGGGTCAAAGCACGGGAAATTTAGAAGCTGTGTTTCTCGGTGAAGTTGCGGGTCGTCAAAACAATGTTCTAAGCTATTCATCTAGCAATGGTCAGAGCGGAACAATGTGGTCTGATATCAAAGCTTTTAATGAACTGTATGACTATGGCACAACCAAATCCGATGGTATTACTCATCCTAAAATGGGCAGTTTTAACCCAGAATACAATTCTTTAGATGGTTTTCTAGATATTGGTTCAAAGTTGTCTCTGGGTTCATTTGCCGCAGGTGACACCTTAGACTTTATGTTGTCTAATCCAGATGGTACTTTTGGTTTAAGCTCTGGTAATTTCAAAGCTTATAGCATGACAGGTTTTGAAGATTGGCTCATCTTTGGAGCAGAAGATAAAATTCTCGCAAACAGTGATATGGACTTTAACGATACTGTATTTGCGGTTAAACTTGGTTCTCCTGCGGCGAGTGTTCCCGAACCTTCAACTATTGCGGCTTTGATGGGTGTAGGTGCTGCTTTTGGAGTCAGCCGACGCAAAAATGCTAATAAGTCCTAGTTGCAGTTAACAAACTCCAGTCAACATCACGAATAATTTAATGAACCCCCAACTGGAATTTCACAGCATGGGGGTTAGTTATTTTTATTGAATGCGATCGCCTCTCGAAGTGCTATAAAATGTTATGGTATCGTTGTCTAAGCAAACTATTGTATCAGTCAGTTCTATGTCACGACAGGATGCCAAAGAAATTTGGAAACTTGTTATCGTTTCGGTTGCAAGTTTATCATTGTTGGGAATAGCAGTTCACCTGATTATTCCTAAAGAGTTAATTTCTCAAGTTGTACCCGGACAAACCGTTTCACCTCGCTTACAAGCGGATCTGCTGAAAATTGGAATTCTGACCTCATCCAAAGATTATCAGACTTTTATTGAATATTTACAAGATCAATTGGGAAATCAGTTAGAAATTACTTTGGAGGGGGATGGAAATCTTTCCTATCAAGCGGCTAAAAATAAAATCATTCAAAATCAGTGGGATATTGTTTTTACTCTTTCTCCGATGCTGTCTGTTGCGGCTAAAGATAATGGATATTCGTTTGCAGCCCGGATGTTCCCCAATTTTGAACCTTATTATGAATCCGCTTTATTTGTGAGAAATGATAGTTCGATTCAATCTTTGGCTGATTTAAAACCCACAACAACAATTGCTTTGGGTGACTTTAACTCCGCCTCCAGTTTTTATATGCCGATTTATGATTTATATGGTAAAACCTTAAGAGTAAATGCAGGAAACCGTTCTTCTCAAATTCGAGAAATGGTAAAAAGTGGAAAAGTAGATGTGGGTGCAAGTTCTTTTGATTTAGTTAAAGATAATCCGGCTTTTCGGATGATTCATGTCAGTCGAAAAATTCCTGGTTCCGGGGTTTATCTGTCTCCCAAGTTATCAAAGTCGGATCAAACACTTCTGAAAAAAGTATTGTTAGATGCTCCTGCTATAATTAAACAACAAGCAAACTATGATGTAGGTCAAGAACCAGATTACACAATGTTTGTCGGAATTTCACGTCGAGCGGAAGAAGTTCTAGCTTGTGCAGATTTTTCTCAAAATCAAATTAACTTTTTTTGTCCGCCTTCCAACACGGATTATATTGCATCTAACGAGACTGCTGTTATCGGTAAAGTCAATGGGTTTAGTTATGTTGATAATGATACACTTCATCTAACATTATCAGGAAAAGATGGTAATTTGTATCGTGTGGTTGTGGCTCGGAAAATTCTCAATCAAGTTCCAAATGCACCACCACCTCCCGGTTTAATTAATAAAACGCTTCAAATTATTGGAGTTCAACCTGTTGAAGTTAACAGTCGTTTAGAGTTAAAAGTCGAACAAGC